>JBBQPM010000012.1:0-62186 GCA_038217425.1 Gemmatales bacterium | reverse complement strand
CCGGCCTCCGCCCGCCCCCCGGCCCCCTCCCGCCCGTCCGACCCCCCCCGGTTGGGCCCCCCCCGGCGCCCCCCCCCCCCCGGCCTCGCCAGAATCCATTGGCGCACCCTCCGAAGACTTTGGTAACACCCTTCACGGATTGCATGCCCCTCGTCCTTGTGGTATTCCCGTCCCCAAACACCGAGGGCTTTGCCATGGTTTCGAAACTGCCGGCGGAATGGGACGCGATTCTGAACAAGGTCCGTGACTGCGTGGAGGAGACGTTGCGTGCGGCGGGCGAACGCGCCGCCGACTTCGAAACGTCGTTCGTCGAAACGAGCGCCGGGCGACCGCAACCGTCGACGCCCGTGGACCTGAGCGACCGGGCCGTCAGGTTCGCTGGGCTGATGCAGGGCTTCGATGCGGACTTGCAGGTCTTGGAGGAGGAAATCCGCGGCCTGACGAATAACGCGACTGAGGCGCGGGCGCGACTGGCAGCCTGGCAGGGGGGCGCGATAAGATAGACTCCGAAAGGGAGGTTCGCCATGCCTCGCATCGCCGTCATCGTCCCCGCGGCCGGTCGGTCGTCGCGTTTCAAGGACAAAGAGAAGAAGCCGTTCGTCAACCTCGACGGCCGGGCCGTTTGGTTGCGCACCGTCGAACACTTCGTCAACCGCGACGAGGTCGCGCAGACGATCATCGTCATTTCGCCGGACGATCAGGAAATGTTCAAGATGCGCTTCGGCGCCAATCTGGCGTTCATGAACGTGCAGGTCGCGCTGGGGGGCGCCGAGCGTTTCGAATCGGTCGCCAATGCTCTCAAACTTCTCAAGGACGAAGTCGACTTCGTCGCCATTCACGACGCGGTTCGGCCCTTTCTCACGGAGGCGCTGATCGCGTCGGTCTTCGCCAAGGCGTTCGCGACCGGAGCGGCGATGCTGGGGATGCCGATTCCCGACACGATCAAACGCGTGGACCAACAGGAATTCGTGACGGCGACGGTGCCGCGTCAGGGACTTTGGCTGGCGCAGACGCCGCAGGTTTTTCGCCGTGATTGGCTGGAGCAGGCGTACGCGGAGCGCGCCAAACTCGGACGCGACATCACCGATGATGCGCAGCTCGTCGAGGCGGCGGGGCACAAAATCGCCATGGTCGACGGCGCGTCCACCAATATCAAGCTCACGACCCGGGCTGACCTCTTCCTCGGCGAAGCGATTCTCAAATCGATGCCCAAACCCAGGCCGGCCGCCGGCGGGTTTCATCCCTTCGGCGAAGAAGATATGTGGGGCGGCAAGGGCATCAAGTAGGACGGACGGCGGAACTTCATGCGTTGGCGTATCATTCGGCTCATCTGGCTGCGCGATCTCCGCGATCAACTCCGCGATCGACGCACCCTATTCATGATCGCCGGGCTCCCCCTCCTCATCTACCCCATCCTCGGCGTCGCCCTGATGCAGTTCGCGTTTCGCTTCAGCGTTCGGCCCAGCGTCGTCGGCTTCGTGCAGGAAGGATCCGAAAAGCAGTTCCCGTTTCGCCACGCCGACGAGGGCCTGAGCCCCATCCCCGCGGCCGGGCTTGTCGCGCAGATTTTTGGACAGCCGCTCGGTGCCGCCCTTCTCTATCCGCACAGCGAGAAACACTTCGACTACTCCTATTTCGTCAACCAGGGCGAATTCACCGTCCGCGACGCTTCCCTCCCCGCGGCGCTGGGGACAGGCGTCAAAATCGTTTGGCTCACGCCCGAAGATCTCCCGCGCGATCCGCTCGGCGACAAGGAAATCGATCTGATCGTGGAGGCGTCGCCGAACTTCTTTGGGCAGGTCGACGTCGAAGAGATTGTTTCGATCGCAACGGGGGGTGTTAAATCGGCGAAACCGACCATTCACTTGAAGGGCCGACCGGGCGACGACCGCTCCAAACAGGCAGCCCAGCGCGTGCGGCACTATCTGGAGATGTGGAAGGCGGACCTGCGCAAAGTTCGGCTCGTTCGCAAGGGCCTGCCCCCCGCGTTCGCCAGTCCGTTCGCGATTCAAGAACCCGAGAGCCAGGGGGGCGAGGAGAAGATCGTCGATCTCGTGGTACGCATCTTTCCCTTCATGTTGGTGATGTGGTCGCTGGCCGGCGCCTTGTATCCCGCGGTCGACCTGTGCGCCGGCGAAAAAGAACGCGGCACCATGGAGACGCTCCTCATCACCCCCGCCGGGCGCGAGGAGATCGTGCTCGGGAAGTTCATCACCATCTGGATCTTCAGCTTCGCCTCCGCGCTGCTCAACCTCATCAGCATGGGCATCACCACCTGGCAATTCCAAAAACTGCTCCCCGGCGGCGGCATCTCCCTTCTCGCCATCCTCTGGGTCGTGCTCCTCGCGCTGCCGCTCTCGGCCCTCTTCAGCGCCGTCTGTCTGGCCATCGGCGCCTACGCCCGCAGCTCGAAAGAGGGACAGTACTACCTCATGCCGATGTTCATCCTCACCATGCCGCTGATCTTTCTCACCCTCGCCCCCGGCGTGGAACTCAATCCCTTCTACAGCATGGTCCCCATTACCGGCGTCGCCCTTCTCATGCAGCGCGTGATGACGGCGCCGAGCCTCGACCAGATTCCCTGGTTCTACATCGGACCGGTCCTCTTACCCATCGCCATCTATAGCTGGATGGCTCTGCGCTGGGCGATCGATCAGTTTCAGCGCGAGGAAGTTCTCTTCCGCGAAGCCGAACGCCTGGACATCAAACTTTGGCTCCGTCGGCTCTTTCGCGATAAGGAAGCGACGCCGACCACCGGGCAGGCCTTCTTCTGCTTCGGCATGTTGCTCGCCTTGCATTGGGTGTCGCTCGGCTTCGTTCGCAACGTCCCCTTGCAAACGCTGACCGCGGTCACGCTGCTCGCCTTCGTCGCCATGCCGGTGCTGGCGATGGCGATCATGCTCCACACCCGGCCCCTTGAAAGCCTCGCGCTGCGTCTGCCGACCTGGCGCGAACTGGGCCTGGCCCTTCTGCTCGCCGTGCTCCTGTTGCCGCCGATGGCCTGGGCGACCAAGGCGATCCTCGAACAGTTTCCGCTCACCACCCGATTGCTCGACGATCCGCAGCCGTTCATTCAGGAACTCAAGACGCTCGTGGTCGGCGAGGGCCCGCACGACTACTGGTCGGCATTTATCATCTACGCCTTCGTCACGGCCGTCTGCCAGGAGTTGGCGTTTCGCGGGTACCTGCTCACCGGACTCCTCAAGAAATTTCGGCCGCGCACGGCGATTTTGGTGGCGAGCTTCCTGTTCGCGGTCTACCACATGAACGTCTTCTTGTTCCTGCCGTTCTTCCTGCTGGGCGTGGTGCTCGGCTTATTGCGCGTGCGGAGTAAGAGCCTACTGCCGCCGATCGTGTTTCACCTGATGTACAAGGCGGTGCTGCTCAGTTCGCCGAGGATTGTGGAGACGACGGACGCCTGGTTCGCCGCGGAGATTTGGCCGATCGTTGCGGGCGTTTGTTTCGCGTTGGCGGCGGGCATCGTCTGGTGGCTCTACCGCAAACCGTACGTCGACCTGGCCCGCGCCGAAGCGAAGATGTTACGCGAACGGCAGACGCCTGTGCCTTGAAACTTCATCGGTTTCACACAAACACGGTCCGCTTCGAATCGTAGAAACAAGGTAGCGTCCGTTGGAGCCCGCAGCGCAAGCAAGGCTGGGAGTCAACCCTTGCTTGAGCAGCGGATTCCCAGAAAAAGCGTTCTCTTTTGGAGCCCGCAAGGCCAGGAAGTCGATCCTTGCTGGCGCTGCGGGCTCCCAGAATCTTTGCCGACGAGGTTGCTTCATGGCCGAACAAGCCGCTTCCGCATTGCCGCGAGTCTCGTCCCCGGCCGTCAATCTCGACGATCCGGCGCTGTACATCAATCGCGAGCTGAGCTGGCTGGAGTTCAACCGCCGGGTGCTCGAAGAAGCGCAGGATGCCAGCGTGCCGCTGCTGGAACGGCTCAAGTTCCTGGCGATATTTAGCTCGAATCTGGACGAGTTCTTCATGGTCCGCGTGGGGGGCCTGCAGCAGAAATCGCTCGCGGGCATTGCCCTCGGTTCGGGCGCCGACCGCATGCCGCCGCGCGAACAGCTCGAACGGATCTCGCAAACCGTTCGGCAACTCGTCGGCCAGGCGTGCGATCTGTTTCGTCTGGAACTGCTCCCCAGCCTCGAAAAGGAAGGGATCTTTCTCCGCTCGTTCAAGGATTTGAGCGACGAACAGCGCAAGAACCTGACGGATAGTTTTCGTAGGGACATCTTTCCCGTGCTGACGCCGCTCGCGATCGATCAGGGGCATCCGTTTCCGCATCTGCTCAACAAATCGCTCAACCTCGCGGTCATCCTGCGCCGGCCGAGAAGTCCGGAACGGCTCTTCGCGGTCGTGCAGGTGCCGGCCGTCCTGTCGCGTTTCGTGCAACTCTCCAGCGACCGCGGCGTGATCTTCGTGCCGCTCGAATCGGTCATCCGCCAGCACCTCAACGATCTCTTTCCGGGCATGCAGATCGAGCACGATTCGCCGTTTCGCGTGACCCGCAACAGCGAATACGAGATCGACGACGACGACGTCGAAGACCTGCTCAAGGCGATCGAAGAAGAAGTGCGCAAGCGCCGACGCGGCTTCGCGGTCCGGCTCGAAGTCGAGGAGGGCGCCCGGCCCGAGGTCACCGGCTTTCTCATGCAGGCGCTCGATCTCGATCCGGTCGACGTCTATCCGTCCGGAAGTTTCGTCGATCTCACCGGCCTCTTTCAGATGCACGCCGTGCCGGGATTTCCGCAGCTGCGCGATCCGCAGTTCGTCGCCCAGGCGGTCCCCGAGTTCGCGATCGCCGCCAACATCTTCGCCGCGATTCGCAACAAAGACATCCTCGTGCATCATCCGTACGAATCGTTCGCGCCGGTGGTGGAGTTCATCGAGAACGCCGCACGCGACGAACGCGTGCTCGCCATCAAGCAGACGCTTTACCGCACGAGCAGCGATTCGCCCGTCGTCAAGGCGCTGCAGCAGGCGGCGGAGAACGGCAAGCAGGTGACCGCGGTCATCGAACTCAAGGCCCGCATGGACGAGGAACGCAACATCCTCTGGGCCCGCGAGCTCGAGAAGTCAGGCGTGCACGTCGTCTTCGGCTTCGTCGGGCTCAAAACCCATTGCAAGGTCGCGCTCGTCGTCCGCCGGGAGGAGGAAGGGATTCGCAGGTACGTTCATATGGGGACGGGGAACTACAATCCGCAGACCGCGCGCGTCTATACCGACCTGGGCCTCTTCTCGTGCAACAGCGATCTGTGCGACGACGCCTCGGCTCTTTTCAATTACCTCACCGGGTACTGCGAGTTGCCGCACTGGCGCAAGATCATCGTGGCGCCGAGCCGAATGCAGGCGTGGATGCTCCAGAAGATCCAGCAGGAAGCCGTCCATCAGCAGCAGGGCAAGCAGGGCCGAATCATCGTCAAAATCAACGGCCTGCTCGAGCCCGCAGTCATCCAGGCGCTGTATCAGGCGAGCCAGGCGAACGTGAAGATCGATATCATCTGCCGCGGCATCTGCGCCCTGCGTCCCGGCATCGCCGGCGTCAGCGACAACATCCGCGTCACCTCGATCGTCGACCGCTTCCTGGAACACAGCCGAATCTTTTACTTCCACAACGCCGGCGACCCGCAGGTCTACGTCGGCTCCGCGGACTGGATGGATCGCAACCTGAGCCGCCGCGTCGAGGTGGCATTCCCGATCGAGACGGCGGAACTGAAGCACCGGCTCATCCACGAGATCCTGGCGTGCGCGCTCGCCGATAACGCCAAGGCGCGCGAACTGATGTCCGACGGCAGCTACCGCCGTGCCCCGCGCGACGCCAATCAACCGGTGCTGCGTAGTCAGGAAAGGTTCCTGGAACTCGCCGCCCAGAATTCGCTCAAACGGAGTGCGGAGGTGGCGCCGGAACCCATGCCGGTGGCGAAGGTGCGCGGGCGTTCGCGCAAGCGTTCGCCCAAGGCGAGTTGAACCTTTTTATCCGCGTGCCAGAGCATCCGATTGCTTGACGAACTCGTCCCCGCGCCATTCGTGGTCCGCCTTCATCGGCACGCTCGAGGCGGCCTTCGCCTTACGAGCTTCCGCTTGCCGGCGTACCAGATCGAAATGCGTCGTGAAATACTGCAAGCTGAGCCCCTTGAATTCCGCGAGCGACTGGAAGCCGTGCTGGTCCATGAACGCCGAGAGTTCCGCCTTCATCTCGCGCACGCAGCGGTAGCCGACCTTCATGACGTGCGTGCAGACCTGCACGGTATCGCAGCCGAGCAGGAGAAACTGCGCCGCATCGCGTCCCGACTCGATGCCGCCGATGCCCGAGAGCGATCGGCCCGGAAACTCCTTGGCCGTCATCGTCGCCAACTCCATGCACATGCGTAGGGCGATCGGCATAATCGCTTTGCACGAGTAGCCCCCCGGCGTCGTGTATCCCTCGACCGACGGCTCCGGCCGCAACGTCTCGAGATTGACGCCGATAACGCTGCGAATGGTGTTGATGGCGGAGAGTCCCTGGCACCCCGCACGCAAGGCCGCACGCGACGGATCTTCGATATGCGTCACGTTCGGCGTCATTTTCGCCCACACCGGCACCTTGGCGGCGCCCATCACCCAGCGGCACACTTCCTCGAGAAGCTCCGGATTCTCCCCCATCGCCGAGCCCATGCGCCGCTCGGGCAATCCATGCGGACACGAGAAATTGCATTCGAGCGCATCAACCCCCGCGTCCTGGCAGCGCTCGACAATCTCGATCCATGCGTCGCGGCGATACTCCTCCATGATCGACGCAATCAGCACGCGATCGGGGTACTTCTGCTTGATCTGCTTGAATTCCGCGATCCAGGTCTCGAACGGTCGATCGCTGATAAGTTCGATGTTCTCCCAGCCGATAATTTCCTCCGAAGCGGCGCGAAGCCGACCGTAGCGCGGCTGCACGTTGACGACCTTGGAGGCGTCGAGGCTGACCGTCTTGCAAACGACAGCGCCCCACCCCTCGTCGAACGCCTTGCCGATGACGTTGGCGTTGGTGCCGGGGGGTCCGGAGCCAATGATGAAGGGGTTGGGGAGTTTCAGTCCGTCGACAGTGAGACTGAGATCGGCCATGATGAAGTCCTCATTGCGGCGATTTCATAGTAGGTCAAGTGCGGCCCTAAGGCAGTCGTCGATTTGAAGCATGGTTGGGGCCGGAAGAGAGCCAACCACTCGTACGGCAAGCGATTGGAGGAGAGTATGCAACCGTTCGCACTTGACTGACGAATCGGTGAGGAGGCCCGATTGTTTTCCCTCGGGAGTCGCGAGCTCGACGAGGAATTGCGTCGGTTCAGTTTTAGCTCGTCTTGTCGTGCTGGTGACGATGGCCACGATGACATCTTGGGAACGTAGATTGTTGCGATCTGCAGAGACAACAAGTGCGGGTCGAACCTTCCCCGGCCTCCCCGACGTATCAGGAATTTGAACTAGAACGATATCGCCGCGATTTAGGGGCATAGCTTGCCGCGACTTTCATCGTAGCAATCGTAAACGTCCATCGCTGGATCGTCCCAGCCGGCTTCTTGTCCCGATCTGGCGAGAAGGTGCAATTGCTCTGCGGGCGAAAGATCGCTGTCGTCCAAAAGTTGTCGCAGGCGGGCGTAAACGTCCGCCTTGACCACGACGTACTGCTGTCCCGATTCGGGATCGCACAGCGACACTTCGGACCCGGCAAGTTTCAAGTCTCGCCATTGCGGCGCGGTCAATTCAAGCATGGCGGATTCCTCGCTTTCATCATAACAGGCCGGATTTGGCCGATCAATCTTGTTTGTCGGGCAGCGGTGAGGTTGAGATCGGTCTCATTCGAAGTCAGCATTCACGCCTCCGCCGCCCTTTCTATTCTCCGAAGTACGAGAAGGAAATAGCGTCTTGCGAACTACCCATGCGTCGGTTCGCGGCGAAGCAGTCGCCCCATGTCGCCGCTGCCGACGAACTTGCCGTCTTGCACTTGCACTCGGCCCCTCACCGTCACGACCTCCGCTCGGCCCTGGATCGGCCAACCCTCGAAGGCGCTGTAGTCAACGTTCATCGTTTGCGCGGACGCCGAGATCGTGCCGCGGTAGTTCGGGTCGAAGACGACGAGGTCGGCGTCGGCGCCCGGTTGGATCGTGCCCTTGCGCGGGAAGAGGCCGAAGAGCTTCGCGGCGTTGGTCGACGCGACTTCGACGAAACGGTGTAGGTCGATTTTCCCGGCGGCGACGCCGTGCGTGTAGAGCAGGTGGACGCGGTCCTGGATGCTTGGGATGCCGTTGGGGATCCGGGTGAAATCGCCGCGGCCCATCTCCTTTTGGCCGTGAAAATCGAACGGGGCGTGATCGGTGGCGACGGTGTCGATCAGGCCCGTGCGCAACGCGTTCCACAAGATCGGCTGATGGCGTACCTCGCGCAGCGGCGGCGACATCACGTATTTGGCCCCCTCGAAGTCAGGGCGTTCCGCGTAGGTCCGGTCCAGTACGAGATACGGAATCACCGTTTCGACCCAGAGGGCGACGCCGCGAGTGCGGGCACGCTGGGCGGCTTGCAGCGCTTCGTCGCAGGAGGTGTGGACCGCGTAGACGTGCGCGCCGGTGAGTTCCGCGAAACTCGCCAGGTGCTGCAAACCCTCCGCTTCGACGGCGGGCGGCCGCGACGGCTCGTGCCACTCGGGGCCGACTTTTCCTGCCGCGAGCAGCGACTTCTGCCGCTGGGCGATGATCTCCGCGTTCTCGCAATGCGCGATGACGATGACGCCGAGCTTCTTGGCGAGTTCGAGCGTCTGAAAGAGTTCCGCGTCGTCGATGCCGAAGGCGCCCTTATAGGCGAGGAAGACCTTGAACGACGCGCAACCGTCGGCGACGATGCGGCGCAGGAGGTCCGGCGTCTTGGCGTCGAATCGCGTCACGCCCATGTGATACGCGTAGTCGCACGCCGAGCGCCCCTCGGCCTGTGACTTCCACAGCTCGTACGCTTCGAGCGGATCGTCGGCGCGGCCCGGGCAGATCATCTCGATGAACGTGGTCGTACCCCCCAAAAGAGCGGCCCGGCTCGCGGTCTCGTACGTGTCCTTGGCGAACGTCCCCATGAACGGCAGATAGATGTGCACGTGCGGATCGATGAAGCCGGGGAAAACGTACTTGCCCGCGGCGTCGATGACGTCACAGCCGTCGGGGGCGGGCAGATCGGCGCCGATACGGGAGACGGCTCGGCCCTCGCAGAGGATATCGGCGCGGTAGCGAGCGTCAGCGGTGACGATCTCGCCGTTCTTGATGAGCAGCGGCATGCGGTTTCCTCCAGCGGTTTGCTTGGGACGCGGGCTAAAAAAAAGACTCAAAACGAGCCACAGAGGGCACAGAGAACTCAGAGAAAAAAACGGCTTCGCAATGTTCGCTGCTTTTTATTCTCGGTGTCCTCTGTGCCCTCTGTGGCTCGTTTTTTTTGGCTCACGCGTTGGTCGCATCGAGCCAGGAGAGGACGATGCGAATCGTTTCGTAAGGGATCTTTTCGTCCAGCTCGGCGAAGATCGGCTTCAGCTTCTGCCGGCCCAGTTTCACGGCCGCGGCGGCGATGCGGTCGTAGGTCACACGGTCGACCCAGGCGTTGACGTCGGCCGGCTTGTCGATGTGCAGGTAATCGCTCAGGTACTCGACGACGGTGCCGCGCGCCCGGCCGGTCTGCTCCATGACGTCGTCGATCGACCGGCCCTGGCGGAACATCTGGATCGCCTGGCCGACGGTGGTGCGCGGATTGTCGGCGTCCTTGGGCTTGGTCCACGGTTTCGGCGGCGCTTCGGGACGCGGCGCGACATTGACGTCGGTGTCGACGCGGTGAGTCTTGGCGTAGTTCTGGATAATGACCAGGAGGGCTTCGCCGAACTCGGTCATCTTCTTTTCGTTGATGCCGGTGATACGTCCGAGGGCAGCGCGCGTGGTCGGGCGAATGGACGCGAGTTCGCGCAGCGTGGTGTCGTAGAAGAGGACGTACGCCGGCACGCCGCGCTCGGCGGCGAGGTTCTTGCGGAACTCGCGCAACTCGTCGAACAAAGGCCGTTCGACGCCCTCCCAGGATTCCTCCGCCTTCTTGGACTTCTTCGCCTTGCCCGCTTCCTTCGGCTGCGCGACCTGCACAAGCTTCACCGTCCGCTGCTTCCGCATCACCTCCCAGGAGGCGTCGTTGAGCTTCAGCACCGGATACTCGGCGCCCTCTTGCTTCAGCACGCCCTGGCCGATGAGCTGGAAAATCCAGTCGCGCAAGGTCGGCGCCCCATGGTCCATGAGCAGGCCGAAGGTGCTGAGCTTGTCGTGACCGAGCGAGAGAACTCGAGGCGAATGCTCGCCGCGCAGGACGCTGATGACGTGGTTGACGCCGTAGGTTTCCTTGACGCGGGCCACGCAGGAGAGGATCTTCTGTGCGATCAGGGTGCTGTCGGCGACCGGTTCGGTATCGCCCAGGCAGATGTCGCAGGCGGCGCAGTTGGGGTTCGCGTAACTTTGGCCGAAGTATTCGACGAGGTACTTGTGTCGGCAGATCGAGCCGCGCAGGTAGCGATCGAGGTCGTCGAGATGCTTGAGGATGCTCTTGATGAATTCCTGCGTGGCGCCGGCTTCCTCCGCCGACTTCTTCATGAGCTTTTGCCAAACGAAAAGATCCTGCACCGAATAAAGAAGCACGCAGTCGGCCTCGAGTCCGTCGCGGCCGGCTCGGCCCGTTTCCTGTTGGTAGTGCTCGATCGACTTGGGCATCGACGTGTGCAGCACGTAGCGGATGTTCGAGCGATCGATGCCCATGCCAAACGCAATGGTGGCGACGACGATGTCGCAGCGCTCGGCGGCGAACGCCTCGGAGACGACCTTGCGCTGCATCGGTTCCATGCCGGCGTGGTAGGGCATGGCGTTGAAGCCGCGGTCCTTGAGAAATGCGTACGTACTGTCGACGTCCTTACGGCGGAAGCAGTAGATGATGCCGGGCTCCCCCTTGTGCTGATTGCAGACGTCGAGGACTTGCTGATCCTCGTTCCCCCGGGGGAGAATGCGGTAGGAGAGATTGGGTCGATCGAAATCGCCGACGAGCACTTCGGGGTTTTTCAGGCGAAGCTGGGCGCAGATGTCGAGACGAACCTTCTCCGTCGCGGTGGCGGTATAAGCGTGGACGCTCGATTCGGGGAAGAGTTCCTTGATTCGGCCCAGGAGGCGATATTCGGGGCGAAAATCATGGCCCCAGTGGCTGATGCAGTGCGCCTCGTCGATGGCGAAGGTGCGGATGTTGAGCCGCTGCAGAAAGGCGCAGAAGTCGGGCGTCGCCATCCGTTCGGGCGAGACGAAGAGCAGACGGATGTCGCCGCGGGTGAGTTCGACTTCGATGACGGAGCGCTGCATTCCGGAGAGGGAGCTATCGAGCTGAACGGCATTGACGCCGAGTTCGACGAGCCCGTCGACCTGGTCTTTCATGAGGGCGATGAGAGGGGAGACGACAACGGTGGTGCCGCCGCGGAGCAGCGCGGGCGCCTGGTAGCAGAGGGACTTGCCGCCGCCGGTGGGGAGGACGACGAGGGAATCGCGCTGGTCGAGCACGGCCTGCATGGCGGGCTGCTGCAGGGGGCGCAGTTCGCGGTAGCCCCACGTGCGTTCGATGACATTGAGAAGCTGCTCCATGCCCAGATTGTACCCGCGGAAGTGACAATGTCCTCTTGGGGGCGTAAGCTATCCTTCCCCCTTTCCCCTGGTCGGGAGATCTCCATGAAGTCGCACGTTGTCCGGCTCGCTTGTTGGTTGGTAGGCGTCTGTCCCGCGTGGGCTGAAGACTGGAGCCAATTTCGCGGTCCCACCGGTCAGGGGGCGAGTCCCGAGAAGGGGCTCCCCACGGAATGGTCGGCCCAGAAGAACGTCGTCTGGAAGCTCAAGCTCCCCGGCGCCGGCGCCTCCAGTCCCGTGACGCTCGGCAATCGCGTCTTCATCACCGCCTATTCCGGCTACGCCCTCGACGCCAAGGATCCCGGCAAGCAAGACGATCTCAAACGGCACTTACTTTGCGTCGACCGGGCCAAGGGGAGCGTCCTC
The DNA here is from genome assembly GCA_038217425.1 of Gemmatales bacterium. GTDB lineage: Bacteria > Planctomycetota > Planctomycetia > Gemmatales > Gemmataceae > JAIEPT01. The sequence continues at coordinate 50,127 of JBBQPM010000012.1, read as the reverse complement.
TGGTCGAAGGAGTTCGCCGCGGTTCTGCCGGAGCACAAGTATGCGGGCGAGGGATCGTACCACGGCTATGCTCCCAGTACGCCGATCACCGACGGGGAACGCCTCTACGTCTTTTTTGGCAAGTCGGGCGTCTATTGCTTCGATCTCGACGGCAAGCAGCTTTGGCACGCGTTCGTCGGTAAAAACACGAATGGCTGGGGCTCCGGGGCGTCGCCGCTGCTCTACAAGAATCTTCTGATCGTGAACGCCAGTATCGAGAGCGGCTCGCTGATCGCGCTGAACAAGCTGGACGGAACGGAAGTCTGGAAGGCGCCGAAGATCGCCTCGGCCTGGGGGACGCCGATCGTGGTGACGACGCCCGCGAAGAAACAGGAACTAGTTCTGAGCATGGCGGGCCGAGTCGCCGGGTTCGATCCGGAGACGGGGAAGGAACTCTGGAGCGCGGCGGGGCACAAGGGATACGTCTGCCCGAGCGTGGTGGCGCATGAGGGGATCGTCTACGCGGTGGGGGGCGGCGGCACGTCGCTGGCGGTCAAGTCGGGGGGCCAGGGGGACGTCACCGAAACGCACATCCTTTGGCGGATTGGCAAAGGTTCCAACGCGTCGTCGCCGATCTACCACGAGGGATTCCTCTACTGGGCCAGCGAGAGCGGCGGCCTCATCCATCGCCAGGACGCCGCGACCGGCAAGACGTTCGAGAAGCGTCTTGTTCCCGACGCGGGCCGAATCTGGGGCTCCCCGATCCTCGCCGACGGCAAACTCTATTTCGTCTCGCAGTTTAACGGCATCTACGTGGTCGACGCGGGGCCAAAACTCGACCTGATCGCGCGCAACGTCTTCGAGGACGACAAGTCGCGCAACAACGCGTCGATCGCCGTCAGCAACGGGCAACTCTTCCTGCGCACGGATGGTTACCTCTACTGCATCGGCGCACGCTAACGGAGACGGACGTCCATGGTCCGCGTCTTTTACTGTGCCGGGACTCGCCGCGCTGCGTCGCTTGAGGCTCGAAGCCGCCGCTTTTTAACTCCCTCTTTGAACACGGAGACGCATCGATGAAAACTCTGCTTCACGCCGTCGCCTGGACCCTCGCATTGACGACCGTCGGCTCGGCTCAGGAACCAAAGGCCGCCGAGGTTTTCGTGGGGGGGCAGGATGGGTATTTCGCCTATCGCATCCCTGCGTTGCTGGCCACGCCCAAGGGGACGCTGCTCGCGTTCTGCGAGGGGCGCAAGACCAGCCTCAGCGACGACGGCAACAACGATCTCGTCCTGCGCCGCAGCACCGACCTGGGAAAAACCTGGCAGAAATTGCAAGTCATTTACGACGAAGGCGGCGACGCGGTGATCTCCATCGGCAATCCGTGCCCCGTCCTCGATGCCGACACGGGCCGTATCTGGTTGCCGATGAATCGCAAGAACGGGAGCGTGCTCATCACCTACAGCGACGACGACGGCGTCACCTGGGCGCCCGTCAAAGACATCACCGCGCAGGCGTCGCTGCCCAAGTGGAAATGGTACGCGTTGGGGCCGGGCGTCGGCATTCAACTCGCGCATGGCCCGCACAAGGGAAGGTTGATCCTGCCCGCCAACCATCGCGAAACCTCCGACCGCAGCGGCCCCAGCGCCTCCCACATCGTCTACAGCGACGACCACGGCAAAACCTGGCACGTCGGCGGAACCGTCGGCCTGCACACCAACGAATGCCAACTCGTGGAAACGCGCGTGGGCGAGCGCTCCGAACTCCTCATCAACATGCGCAACCACTGGGCCCGCTCCGGAAAGAAACCCGAACTCGCCGGCAAACGGCTCGTCAGCACCAGCAGCGACGGCGGCACGACCTGGAGCGAAGCGATCCGCCACGAACAGTTGACCGAGCCGACCTGCCAGGCCAGCATGATCCGCTACTCCTGGCCCGGCGTCAAGGAGCGGAGCGTGATCTTGTTCGCCAATCCCGACCACGCTTCCAAACGCATCCGCACCACGGTGCGCGCCAGCTTCGACGAGGGCAAATCCTGGCCCGTGAGTCGCCTCATCGACGCGGGCCCCTCCGGCTACACCAGCCTGACGCGAATGCCCGACGGCCGAATCGGCCTGCTTTACGAAAGCGACGGTTACAAGAAAATCAAGTTCGTCGCGTTCGGACTCGATTCGCTGGGCAAATGAAATGGCGCTTCATCACGGAGTTGGCGTTTCTGCTTTCGCCCCTATTGGGGCCACGGAAGGTAGCCACGGGTGAAGCGCAGCGCAACCCGTGGTTGTACGAGGAATACGACTGCCCCGGCAGGGGCAGCGGAGACTGCGGCCTTACCGGATAAGCGTTCCTTCGCTCCTCGGGAGCGATCGGGTGGTCGTATCTTTCCACGAGTTGCGTTGCGCTCCACTCGTGGCTACATCCCTCAGCCCCATCCGGGACTTGATCGCTCGCTCACCCTGCTTGAGTCAATGTGCAGGCGCTAAATGGTTTCGTTTTCGGCCCGCCCTACGCACCGCGCCGCCGCCAGAGCCGTGCGATCGGGAAAAGCGCGACGAGCAAGCAGATGCCCAGGCACGTCCAACCGCTCACGTCGTGTCCAACGCGGACGGTCCGAATGAATTCTTCCTGGACGCTGCTGGGAAAGAACAACACGTCGTCGGTTCCGGGCCGAGACGACGATCCATCGTCGAATACTGTGAGCCACGGGGCCTGAATTTTCAGGGGCATTCCCAGCGCTCCTTCGAGGGACGCCAGCGGCTCCCCTTGCAAACGTACGGCCCAGACCGTTTGGCCTGGCCACGCCCGACCTTCGCCGAGCGCTCCCGAGTAGCGGTTTTCACCCACAAAGAAAACTCTTAACAGCCGTCGGCGGTAGGGAGCGGATTCCTCAATCGGTTCGCTGTAGGGGTAGAAGGGCTTCTCGGTGGAGAACGTCATTCGCACCGCCGAGGTCGCAACGCTGTTCCGTTCGACGTTCTTGGCGATCTTGAAGACCGTGAACTTCCAATGCTTCTGCACGTACGGTTCGACCCACGCCTTCAGACTGGGATGGGCGACGTAGTCATGGGATTTGAGCCAGTCGTACAGATTCTGCGCCGTATCCGATTCGAAGATCTTGTAATCGAGCCCGGCCACCTGTCCTTGCTCCAACACGCGCACGCCGGCACTATTCGCGGTCATAACGGGCTTACTGCAGCCCAAGGGCGGCAGGAAATGATACTCGTTGACGATCTTGGGAACGATCAACGTTTCGAGAAATGAGAACGCCTGGTCCCCCGACTCGCTCAAGGTCGGCTGCGTCGGCGTCGGGACCAGAAACGCGAAATCGGGCGTGTCGGCGCTAAAGGATGCCCGGCGGATAAAGTGCTGGATCTTGGCGTCGGCATCCCAAACGATGATCGCGTTCTCGTCGGCAATGCGCACAGTGGCGCCGCTACGCCCTGAAACAGCGCAGGCGTCGACGGGCCGCGGGAGTTCCAGCTTGATCGCCACGACCCAGGCAAACAAAGTGATGCCGCACGCGATGGGTTTGCGAAATTTACGGATCATCGATCCTCCCCGCCCCATGTGGCTTGCTTCGAGTCTCAAACGCGTTACTTCCAGATGTCCGAGGTGGAGTCGCCGGCCGGGAAGCGCATTTCGTGGGCGCGGGCGGGGCCGTCGGGCTCGTTGCCGAAGTCGACGAAGAAGCGGTCGTTGAGCGTGAGCCCCCCCTTCTGAGTGTCGCAGTCGATTTGCAGCATGTACGACCCGCGTTTGCCGAGATTGGGGTAGAACTGATTGTCCCAGCTCGAGAACAGGGAATTGGTGACGTAGAGCCTTTTCCCATCCAGGCTGATCTGCAACATCTGCGGTCCGCCTTCGAGCTTTTTGCCACGAAACTCCCGGGCCTTGCCGAGGACGCCGCCGAGCCAGATTTGGCCGACGAGCTTGGGCTGCGCGGGGTTGCTGACGTCGTATTGGCGGATGTCGCCGTGGAGCCAGTTGGAAAAGTAGAGATATTTATCGTCCATGGAGAGGACGAGGTCGGTGATCAGGCCGGGGACGGGGATGTCCCAGCCCTTGACGTTCTTCTCGGCGGGGACTTCGATGACCTTCTCGACTTTCCAATCGTTGCCGGCTTTGTGCCAGTGCCACATGACGCTGGACAGGGCGGCGCCGACGAAGCCGTGGGTGCTGGCGGGGTCGTGATGGAAGCGGACCTCGAGCGGGATGAGGCCGGCGCCGCCCAGGTCGAAACTCTTGGCGATCTTGCGTTCTTTCCAGTCCCAGAAGTGGAGGTGCTGGCCGTACTTGCCCGCCTTGACGTCGTCGAGTTTGAAGCCGGGAATCACGGTATTGGGGGCGGCCCATTCGCTCGAGACCATGACGTTGTGCCGCGGTTGATACCAGAAGTCGTAGTTGAATTTCATGCCCTCCTTGCTCTTCTCCCATGGGCCGACAACCTCGAACTTGTCATTGAGAAGGAGGAATCCGCCGGGCCCGTCGCCTTTTTCGTTGCCGAGCATGGAGAGCATGATGTTGCCGTCGGCGAGGCAGTGGACGGTATGGGGCGCGGTGAGCTTCGCTTTGGCGAGGATTTCCGCGGGCTCAATGACCTTGTGCATCTTCGGGTCGCGCGGGTTCAGGGTGTCGACGACGTGGATGCGGCTCGAGCGCACGCCGGGAATGATGAGGTAGCGCCGATCGCAGCGTCCTTCGCAACTGCCGCAGGCGTTCCAGCCGAAGTGGTGGAGTTCGTCGCCGACATTGGGCATCTTGAGGCGGTGGATAATCTTGGAATAAGTCGGCGAGTCCGGATCGACGTCGACGGTGGCGAGATAATCGGGCTTGGCGACGTCGGTGCCGGCGTACGTGGCGACGACATACGCGAGCTTCTCGCGCGGCGACTTGCGTGCTTCGGCGGGAGTCGGAAAGATCCGTTCGGGTTCGCCGCCGACGCTGCCGAGCAATGACCCGGCGATCAGGACGACGAGTGCGATCCAGGTACGACGTTTCATGGCAAACCTCCGGTTGGCGGGCAACGACTCGGGCATTCTAAGCGCCCCGGCGGAAGCGACCAGCAGGAGAGGAGGGGAACGCAAGAAGAGCCGGCGTTGCGAAAACAAAGGTTGCAGGACCCGTTGTTCTGATGAGCGGTTAGGATCAAGCGACGCGAACAAAGATTCCTGCCACCTTTGTTTTTCATCCTATCGGAATCCAATCTCCCCAAAGCAGGCGTTCCGGTCTTTGGCGGGCATGCAAGCGATTTTTTGTTGCCGCGGCGAACTCACTACGTTACAATCCCGGCATTGGCGTACATGCAGCCCTGGGCTTTAAGTTCCATCAGAAGGTAAAGGATTTTGGCATGGATGATTCTTTGGAGGTGATTTGTCTCCTGGCGATCAAGCAGCTAGGAGGACAAGCTGTGCCCGCAAAGCAAGACCTTTTCGCTAAGGGGCTCAAGTCCTCCTTGAAGTCCGCCGTCGATAAAGGTTATGTCCTTAGCGAGAAAGTAGCAGTTTCAGTAACCGGAAAGAGCGGTAAGCCAAAATTGACGAAGATCGATGCGCTCACTCTCAGCCCCTCCGGGGAAAGCTTCCTGAAGGCGTCGGTGAGTCCTGAGACGCTCGCGAATGCTCGCCAAGGAGAGATCAAGGCGATTCAACTAGCCCTTCATGCCGACCGCGAGAAGCTCCGAGCCGACGTTGTCGGATCGCTCGAGTCATTGAGCGACCAAGGACCCGTGGGCTCGAAAGAAATTTCGGCGATGACGAAATCGATTGCCGATCTCTCGAAGCGACTTGAGAAAATCGAGCTGCAGCTTCAACGCCCGACATCTCAAGACATTCTTCGTCGCATCGATGATGCGTTCGCTCTCTTATTCACGCAAGTAAATCGCATCGGCGAGATCGACCCGACCGAGAATCCTACTCCGACCCCGCGCGTGAGGTCTCTGCGCGAACAAATTCGAGAATCCTACCAAGATTTGCACGGTTTACTCGAATACCAAGATGGACTGGTGCCGCTCCCGCGTCTATTTCATCAAACACAGTCGCAGCTGCCGAGGCTGACGATCGCGGCGTTTCACGAGGAACTCCTCAAACTCTGGGACGAGCGAGCGGTCGTCTTGGTCGAACTCAACGAGGTCGGCACGGCTGCTGAGCCTGAGAAGGCAATCCGAAGAGGCGATAGCCTCTATTACTTCGTACTTTGGAAGGATAAATGAACGAACTTGCACCGGTTGCCAAATCGATCTCGCTGACGCATTCCGAACAGTTGGATCGCTTCGAAATTCTACGAACGTACAAGGAGCTATTTGTCGGTAAGGACGGGGCAAACCATTCTCCGTTCAGCGATCATCGCGTCGTTCGCTACGACACCGAAGTTCTCGAATGGGACGTCCCGGAGATCCACCAGCAGGCTCGGGAAATCCTCAAGTCCGCCGTGTGCGAACTCCGGCAGGGACGCAGCTCGAAATTGATGGTTCTTGCAGGCGCCCCTGGAACGGGCAAAAGCCATTTGCTCAATTACTTCCGAAGTCCACGCGTCGAAACCGAACTGGGGCATTTAGTCGTCAAGAACAACAATCACTGGCGCATCGACGAATTCGAGGCATGCCTACTGACCTCATTGGCCGAGCGAATTGCCGAACGCGACTCGAGCGGCCGTAGTCTCTTGCAGGCCAGAATCGAAGACGTCGCTTTTCAGGCCCTGACGCAGATTCTCGACGAACCGGGCAAGATTCGTGAGTATCTCGGGGGCGACTTCGGATTTGTGTCCCGCCTCTGGTGGAGACTGGGGCCCGATCGGACGGCAAAGATTCGCGACTCCGTTCGGAGTCGAGACGTCGAAGTGTTTCGCATGTTGCACTTCGAAAAATTTGCCGCCTTCGTCTGCGACCGATTCTTGCATCGCCGAGACAATCCTTTTCATCGCTACGTGCTGCACGTACTCCTGCGGTTTCTTTTCGAGGAAGATCGCAGTTGGGTTCTTGCCTGGCTGATCGGTCAACGAGTACATCCCCGCTTTCACGACATCCTCCAACCCGGGCAGATGCATTCCGTCGAATCCCGAAACGGAAGCTGGCTTACGCCGGATGTGGAGAAAAGGGCGTTGGCCGTTTTGGGCATCGCCGACGCCGTGGATGCCAATTACAAGGTCATGGAAGTCATTCGCATTTTGATCAGTCTTTTTTCCCTCGACCTCGATCGATCGGGGCCTTCGAGTTCGGGTCGCGTCTTCTTTTTCGCGTTCGACCAAGTCGAAGGCCGAAACGAACTGTTCGAGCAAGACGCCGAATGGATGAAGTTCTTCGCGAAGTTGAGCGAGTTCTACAATTCCCTACCGAATCTCTTGATCGTGTTCACGATGACGACCGGCTCTCGAGATCGACTCTATCATAAGATGGAACTCCAGTTTCAGCAGCGAATCCTCAGAGACCAGAGGCTTTTTCTGAGCGACGTCAGCGACGACGAAGTACTCGCCGTCTATCGCCATCACGTCGAACGCTGGAGACGCGGCCGAGCGACTCACATCGAAGCGATGTGCGCAACACCCGACTTCGCCTACCTTCCTTTCACGGCACGAGAAGTCGTTGACAAGGCCAAGCAACTCACGCTACGTCAAATGCTCGATCGATTCGACGCCGATTTTCGGGTCTACATGAACGAGCAAGTCACGAGTAAAGTGGCGATGCAGGATTTTCTCGTCGCCTTCAATGAAGAGAAACGCAATGCAGAGAAGGTAAAAGTCGCAAAGTACGTCGAGGCTTTTGCTCAGGATCTCAAGACCCTTTTCGACCGGGAGAGCGAGGCGATTAGTCAATCGTTAGGATTGATCCTCTCGGATTCCCAAGTTGAGACGACGGAAAACGGCAATCATCCGGCGGTTCGCCTGCAGCTGCGTAAGGCCGACCAGGAAAAAGGCTGGATTCGGGTCTACTTCGCCGTGCTTCCGGGACAATACAAACAGCGTGCCCAAAACTACGCCGATTTTCTGAATCGCAAGGATAAGACGCGTTACCAACTGTGGATGTTTCGCCCGGAGAAACTGGAACTCCAGGCCATCGAGAATGAGCGGCCCGGACAGATCTTCGGCCGCGTTCTGGAAGTCGACAGTCAGACGCGGGTGAAGAGTTTGCTTCATCTGCTGGACAAAGCCAGCAAACTCGACGACGATGCGACGGCCTCCGAAGACGATCGGGACCGATATCGCTCGGAGGTGCTGCAAATCGTGGCCGAGGAAAGCAGGAAGTTGCCTCTCTGGGAAATACTGGAAACCGCTGCAAAGGCGCTCGATCAGGCTGCGGGCTCCCTGGAAGCGCCCGAGGAGACGGTCCATGCCCGAACCTGAAAACGCCTCATTTCCTCAAGTCTCGCCGCTACTGGATGTGAAGATCGACGGTCCCTGGCAGCGATTTTACGCGGATGAATGGCTGCCCGTGACGTTTCACCTCAAGAGAACGGACGGAGATTTGCGCTCCGTGCGTCTGCATGCGCTGGAATGCGACGATACCAACGTCGTACTCGATATCGACATGTTTCAGCACGGAATCGTACTGCGTCCGGATGAGACCTATCGTTTCAAGATTCCCGTCATGGTCAAGTAACCGCAAGTTGTCGAGTTGAGCCGAGTTCTATTCAAGCTTGAAATCGTCGGGACTGAACCTGGACTCGTATCGAAGCAATCGGCGGGTGCCGGGCGATTCGAAGTCAAGCCGTCGCTGCGAAAATCGCTCGACGTCAAATTGCAATCGATTTGTACGTACGAGGAGGGAACCAAAGTCGCCCTCGAGTTCCGCAACCGGGGTGCGACGCCTCTGGAAAATCTCGCGATCGACTTCGGTCCGGACGGCGTCGTCGCAGCGGGCAAGCGTAACTTGCGTTGTCCGAAACTGGACAGCGGTCATACGGAACAAATCGAACTGATCGTCGCACAGAATCGACTCGAAATGGTCATGGCCGCAAATCTCAACGGCAAGCGTTCGGAATGGCGCGATTCGAGAGCCGTAGAACCCGTGCACCTCGAAAAACCTCAGCGCTTTCGCTTTCTCGAACCGCGCCGACTGTCGACGGACTCGATCCGAATCGAGGAGGCGGATAGCAAGCAATCCGCACGACAAGACCATTCGACTTATTTACTCAACGCGGATTCGAAGTACCACCTTCGCATCAAGCCCGCGCATGAAGCCTCCAGCGTCAAACTAGAGGAAATTCGGAACGTCGTGCATGTCCGAAGGACGGAGTGCGAACGCGGCGAATGGATCTTTACCTTGGAAGTCTTCGCGCCGCAAATACTCCGCAGGCCAGAGCGACTCTTTTACGAAGTCGTCGCGAAGGAGGGGAAACTGTCCGGAGAGGTGCCGATCTGCGTTCGACGCACGTTCTGGCAATTCGGCGCCAAGGCGAGCGAATGGGGATTTTTGTCGCTCGCAAGCGGGCTCTACGGAATGTGGGTTTGGCTGAAAGGTTCTGGAGAATTCGAGTTTTTCGATCTGGTCAGAATTCTCGGCATCCCCGGTCTGCTTTTAGCGTATTGGTCGGTGGACTGTCTTCAATATCACTTCCGTAAGTAGACTATCGAAACGCGTGGCTGCTCTAAAATTCGAAATGAGCTTCAACCTCGTGCCGCCGGACGAGAAAAGGAAGTTTAGAAAGGAAAAGGGGACTTAATCTTTCTATTGGGCTCATTTCCCCTCGGAGTACGGCATACGGGAAAAGGTGGCGAAGGAAAGGATGATTGTCCCGTTTTCTCCTCCGGCGAAACCCCCGCTGCACACAACTCAAACTTCCGAGAGCAGCTTCGTCAGGGCATGCTCAATGACTTCTGGACGGGTCATGGGTCCGTGATTTTGGATGTACTCGTCGATCTTTTTCGAGTGACGCGAAACCACGCTCGCTTCAACTTGTGCGGTCGTACAATTGCCCAATTGCAACCAGATCACTTTCGGAGGCGTACCTCGGATAATGCTGAGATTGTTGTAGTCTTCATCTTGGCTCAGGATCGCAAATCCATTCTGGATCGCGAATCGCCAGATCCGATCATCCTCCGCGCAATCCAACCCGACCGATTGAACGTGTTCCGAACCCGGGAACAGGTCGGCCAAAAGGCGCATCAATTTGGGCGACAGATTCTGGTCGAAGAGGAGCCTCATGCGACCGCGACGATCATGTTTCGTTCTCGCTCCGCTGCAAACGCGAAACAAGCGTGAATGTCCTCAAGTTGCAAATAAGGGAAATCATCGAGCACCTCCGCAACGGTCATGCCCGCTGCAAGGTAGGACATCACGTCGTAGACGGTAATGCGCATATTCCGTATGCACGGACGCCCGCCGCGCTTGCCGGGTTCCAGGGTGATTCGGCGTCGCCATGATTCGCTCATCAATGAACTCCAGGACTTCGCTCCCCACCGCATTCTAACAACACCCCGCTTCGGCCGAAAGCGATAGGGGGGAAACTCGAACCGTGCCCGAAGGCGCGGTTCGTGTTCGGATGTGCGAAAGTCACTTCGTCGGCAGCAGCCAAATGTTGCGGAACTGCACCGGGTTGCCGTGGTTTTGCAGCATGATCGGGCCGGGTTCGCAGACGTTGCCGCCCATGCCGGCGGTGGTGTTGTCGGTTTTGATCTCGACCTTGTCGTGGATCTTGACGCCGTTGTGGTAGACGGTCATGAGCGCGGGGCCGGTCTTTTTGCCGTCGGCGCAGGGCGGGGCCTGGAATTCGATGTCGTAGGATTGCCACACCGTGGGGGCTTTGCAGGCGTTGACGAGTGGCGCCGCGACGCTGTAGATGCCGCCGCAATCGTTGTTCTTGCTGACGAGGCCGTAACTGTCGAGCACCTGGACTTCGTAACGTCCCTGGACGTAGACGCCCGAGTTGCCTCGGCCCTGACCGGAGGCCTTGGGCATGTAGGGGACGCGGAATTCGACGTGGAGTTTGAAGGCTCCGCCGAACTTTTCCTTGGAGTGGATGTTGCCTCCGCCGACCTGGGCGGCGCCGCCGTCGACGAGCTTCCATTTGTCGCCGCCGTTCCATTTCTCGGCCAGGTCTTTGCCGCTGAAGAGGACGACGGCGTCTGCGGGCGGCGGGACCGATTTGACGTCGACGCCGTCCTCGGGCTTGGCGAGTTTGACGTCGGCGATGCTGCCGTAGGGTTCCTGGGCGTAGACCGCGCCGACGAGCAACAAAGACAGCGCAAGAGAGGGTACGAACGACCGCATGAGTGAAACTCCTTGAGAGGATCGAGGTAAGTGATTCTTTAGAGATCGACGCCGGCCTTCTTGGCGACGTGCAGCAGGTAGCGCAGCACTTCGCGCATCGTCGCGAAGCGGTTCTTGGGGTTCTTGGCGAGCATCTTCATGAGGACTTTTTCGAATAGGTCGTCGGTCGTGACGTTCAGGCTCTTGAGCGTCGCGATCGGCTTGGTGCGGATCTTGGCGACCAACTCCGTCACCGTCGCCGCCTGGAACGGCGGCTTGCCGGCGATCATGGCGTAGAGCGTCGCCCCCAGGCTGTAGATATCGCACTGCGGGCCGGCCTTGCCGCTCTTGGACGTTCGTTCCGGCGGCTGGTACGGCAGGCCCTCCGACGGCAACCCCGCCGCCGACACGGGACGCGTCGGCACGTCGGCGATCGCGTACGCCAGCATCAGGTCGCTGAGCTTCGTTTGTTGCGGCGTCTTGCCCAGGAGGATGTTGTGCGGGCAGACGCCCAGGTGCAGCAGTTTCTTGGAATGCGCCGTGTGCAGCGCCTTGGCGACGTAGATCCCCAGGCGAATCGCCAAACGCCAGTCGAGCTGTCCGGGCTTATCGATGCGCCTTATGACCGCGGCCAGGCTTTCGCCGGGGACGTACTCCTCGGCGATGTAGCAGTTGCCGCCGGTGCGTCCGGCGCCGTAGACGCGCAGGAGATGCGGATGTCGAACCGCCATCGCCGCCTTCATGGCCTTGCCGAAGCGTTCGAGATCTTTTTGGTTAGCGATGCGTTTTTCGTCGAGGACTTTGAGGACGAGGGGGTGGTTGCGTTTCTTGTCTCGGCCGTGAAAGACGTAGCCGTTTCGGCCGCGTGCGAGGAGCGCGCCGAACTTGAATTGGCCGACCTCTTTGCCGACGAGGCTATCGGCCACGTTCCGCTTGCCGGCCCCGGCGGGCGCCGCTGCCGACGGCGCGGGCTTGCCGGCGTCGGCCTTTTCGGCGACCTGCAGATGCGTGGCGCCGATCTGAATGATGTCGCCCACCTTGAGCGTGTGCTGACTCACCTTGGCGCCGTTGACGAAGGTTCCGCCCGCGGAGTCGAAATCGCTGAGGACAAACTGGTCGCCTTGTTTGTCGATTTGGCAGTGAACGCGCGACACGTGCGGGTCGATGAGTTTCGTATCCGTGGCCCGGCTACGCCCCAGAAGAAACGTGTCGTTCTCCAGCGCGTAGGCTCGGCCTTCATCCGGCCCGGCTAAGACCACCAAACGCTTGGCCATGTCAACTACCCCAGCGAACCCGCGAATCTCCCATTATCATAGGGATACCACGACCGACGGCGGAAGACCACCCAAAAGCGCACAAATCACCACTGCGTCACCGCGCTCATCACCTCACGCAGCGACGTCAAGCCCAGGCACAACTTCTCGAAACCGTCGTCCACGAGCGAAAAGAAGTGCTCGCTCTGCATCCGCTTGCATAGCTCGTTCTCGTCGATCCCCTCGGCAATCAACCGCGAACGCTCGCTGTCGATCGAGAGCATCTCGAAGAGACCGATTCGGCCCTGATAGCCCTTCTTGCCGCAGTATAGACAGCCGACCGCGTCCCAGATGGTGACGCCCGCCGACTCGGGCCGGCCGAGTACGCGCGCCTCCTCGTCCGTGAGCGGCCTCGGCTTCTTGCAGCGCACGCACAGCTGGCGCACCAGCCGCTGCGCAACCGCCAATCGCAGCGTCGCGGCCACGAGATATCGGTCGATGCCCATGTCGACCAGGCGCGTGATGACGCTGGCCGCGGAGTTCGTGTGCAGCGTGCTCAGCACCAGATGCCCCGTGAGCGACGCCTTGATGGCCACGTCCGCCGTCTCGCGGTCGCGGATTTCGCCGATCATCACGATGTCCGGATCGTGACGCAAAACGCTTCGCAGCGCCTTGACGAACGTCACCTTGTCGGCCGAATCGATCTCGACCTGCGCCACTCCGGCGATCTCGTACTCGATCGGATCTTCGACGGTGAGGATGTTGTAATCGTCGTGTTCGAGCAGTTTGCGAATGCCGGCGTACAGCGTCGTCGTCTTGCCGGAACCGGTCGGCCCGGTGAGCAGGATCATACCGTGGGGCCGATCGATCGCCTGCGAAAACGTGCCGAGATCGCGCGGGCTCATGCCGAGGCGTTCCAGCGTCAGGCCTTCCGTCTGCAGCGCGAGCAACCGCAGCGTCATGCGCTCGCCGTGCTTGGTGGGGAGCGTGGCCACGCGGATATCGATGGTCATGGCGCCGCGGCCGAACTTGTGTTTGAACGCGCCGTCCTGAGGCGCCCGCTTCTCTGCGATGTCCATCCCCGCCATGACCTTGAAACGACTCAAGACGCCGTTCTGCGCGCTCACCGGCAGTCGGCGATAACGCTCCATCATGCCGTCCACGCGAAACCGCAAGAGCAGCCCTTCCGCGTCCGGATCGATGTGGATGTCCGACGCTTGCCGTAAGATGCCGGCGTGCAGAAGCTCGTCGCAGATGCTGACGATGTCGTCGGCCTGCAGTTCCGTGTTGGCGCGCATGTCAACGGAGCGGACGCGGTGCTGGTTGCTCCCCTGACCGTCGCCGTAGATGCGGTCGAGCGCGCGTTTGAGCGACAGCGGTTCCGCGAGTTCGGCGCGGACCGGCATGCCGAGCGCCTTCTCGACGTTGGCGAGGGCGGTGGCGTCGCGCGGATCGGCGCAGGCGACGTAGACGTGGCCGTCGTCCAGCGCGAAGGGGAGCATCTTGCGGCGTAGGGCAATGCCCGAGGGGAGCCGAAGCGCCCAGGCGGGATCGACTTTGATCTGATCGAGATTGAGCGGCTCGTTCATCGCGTCATTCCTGGACGTTGCGCCCCTTTGCGGAGATAGTTCAGGCGATCGCGGACCAGGTTCGGGTTGCGGGCCATGGTCATCGCGGTGTTTTCGCTGATGAGATTCGCGTGCCACAATCGGGCCAGGTCGAACTCCAGCGTTTGCATCCCTTGCGCCGTCCCCGTTTCCAGCGACGAATAGATCTGGTTGCTCTTGCCCGTGGCGATCAAGTTGGCGATGGCCGGGGTGTTGAGCATGATCTCGGAGATGACGACCCGGCTGCGGCGCTGGAGTTGCTTGGGCGCCGCCGGGCCGTCCGCGGGGACCAGGTGCTGCGAAACGATGGCCCGCAACACCAGCGACAGCTGCCGACGCATGCCGGTCTGCTCGTCGGCCGGGAATACCGAGACCAGCCGCTCGACGGCGCCGACGCAATCGCCCGCATGCACCGTCGTGAAAACCAGATGCCCCGTTTCCGAGGCGGTAACCGCGGTGCGGATCGTGTTCAGTTCGCGAATTTCGCCGACCAGAATGACGTCGGGATCTTGACGTAGGGAGGCGACCAGCGCCTCGTTGAAGCTGCTGGTGTCGATGCCGACTTGCCGCTGATTCACCAGGCTTTTCTTGGAGGAGTGGATGTACTCGATGGGATCTTCGATGGTGACGATATGGCACGGGCGCGTCAGGTTGATGCGGTCGATGAGCGTGGCGAGCGTGGTGCTTTTGCCGGCGCCGGTCGGGCCGCACACCAGCACCAGGCCGTCGGGATGATCGCACAGATGGTAGAGACTATCGGGGAGGCCGAGTTCGGAGAGGGGACGGAAACGATCTTCGAGCCGGCGCAGGGCAACGGCATGTTCGCCGCCCCGGCGGAAGACGTTGAAACGGTAGCGCGTGCCGTCCGGCGCGGTGAGGGCGCCGTCGAGCGAGCCCGTCTGATCGAGGGGTTTGCGGTCGTACTTCCCGGCCACCGCGTTCGCCAGTTCCAGGAGCAGGGCGGCCGAGAAGACGCCGCGGTCGGCGAGCGGTTCGAGGATGCCATGGATGCGAAAATAAGGCGGCAGCCCCGCGGCGAGGTGGATATCGGACGCATCAGTCGTGACGCACTGGGCGAAGAGGGAGTGCAGCGTTTCCAGCGGATTCATGGCGGGTACCGTTCGAATGCTTTAGATCCAAATCAAGATCGTCCACCGCTTGACGCCCTTCTCCTCCTTCATCGCAATCCCCAACGGGATCGCGATCGTCTCTTGCGCGTCCAGCGCCTGCAAGAAGCCGACCACTTGCCAGTAACTCCCCGCAACCTGCACCCGAAAGAGCGTCGGCTTCTGGCCGCCGTTATTCTCGATCAAGAGCTTCAGCAGGTTCTCTTGCGTCGGCGAAAGCTTGAGATCGCGCGTGTCGCTGCCGGCGTCGATCGGCCCGACCTTGAGCACCTCGAGCCTGGGCACATTCGAGTGGTACGAACCTTCGAGCAACGCGTGCAGTTTCTCGACACGGGCCGCGCGTTGGTCGGCACGGGCGAACGGGCCCATCAGCGCGTCCCATTCCTTCTTCAGCGTCTGCGAATTACCCGCGACCTTGTTCAGTTCCTGCTGCACGCGATCGACTTCCGCCTGCTTGCTGAGCAGAAGCTGCGGAGGCGGCGCCTTGCTGCGGGTGCTCGTCAGCGCCTCTTCCGCCTTACTGAGGGCCTTCTGCTTACTCGAAAGGAAATAGACGACGTAGACCACGAACACGAGAAGTCCGGGGAGCAACATCTTGAGCAAGCGGTCGCGCGCGGCGCTCGACTTCATGATTAGTCCCTCTCAAAAGCGGGTCGAGGTTTCGTGCCGACGGCGCTCACCAGTCGCTGCACCATGGCCGGGGCGTCGTTGAAGCGGACGTCGAAAAAGAACGGCCCGCCTCCCAATATCTTCCGCTCGGGGTGCTCGCTGATGTTCATCGGGCTCGCCTGCCAGCCGAACTTCTGCACCGAGTCGGCAACTTGCTTGTAGTAAACGCTCGCATGTTTCGCGTCGATGCATTCGCCATAGAGCCGCGGCTCGCCGCTCTCGGCGTCGATCTTGCGGATCACCAGATTGGCCCCCTCGTGCCGATGCAGGGCGCACGCCTCCAGCAGCTGGGCGATGCGCGTCCGCTGCGATCTCAGGTTCTCCGTCATGGTCTGCAGCTTGTTGAGCTTCTTGATCTCGTCCTCGCGCGCCTTGGCCTTCGCCTTGATCGTCTCGTCCAAGTCCTTGAGCCGAGCGGCCGGCTCCTCCGCTTTCTTGATTGCGCCCTTGAGTTGGGCGAGCGACTTCTCGCTCCAGAGGTAATGCCCGACGCATAGCAGGAGCGCGACAGCGACGCCCAGGCCCATGTAAACGCGCCGCGTCGATTCCGCCATCGGCCGGGTCGGGGGCGCCACGTACGCCACCGAGCGTTCCTTGCCGGCCAAGTATCCCGCCCACGACGTCAGCCAACCCGGCAGCACCGCGTCGTCTTCCAGCGGCATCCCCTCGTCCGGCGACAGGCTGGGCGTGGCCAGCAGAACCTCCGTCGGGATCTCCGGCTGTTTGAGACAAAAGGTTTCGTAGTCGCCGCGCCAGCGTCCCGTCGCCGGGTCGCCCGTGACAATCATATGTCGCAACTGCCCGCTCGCTTCGCGCTGGACGGCCACGGTTTGATCGGGCCAAAACTCGAGCCGGCGCCAGGCGCCCGTGCCGGTGGTCGTCAGCGATGCAGGCAGCGCCGCCGGATGCAGGATGCCTTCCAGCTTGCCCCCCGCCTTGCGCACGATTCCTTCCGCGTCGTCCAGATCCGCGTCGCGAATCTGCGACACCAGAAACGTCCGCATCCCGTTCGCCGACGGCAACGGCATGAACCCGACCTGCGAATCGAGGCCGCTGATGCCCGAAAATTGTTCCGCTTCGAGACTGAGGGCGCGAATCTGTTCGCTGCGCGAGATCCCTTGAATATTGACGATGACTTCGAGCGGATGCATCCACAGATCGGTCGAGAGGATCCAGACTCGCGGCCCCGTTTTGCCCCCTTGCAACAGCGCCATCTCGACGAGGAGCCCGAACTGATCGACGTCGGGGCGCGGTTGACGCGTGAGCGCGAGCAATTTCGGAGCGCTGCCGGGCCCGAAGTCGGCGCGCATCAGCTCGCGCGGCGTGATCAAAACCAGGGTTTGCGTAGGTCGCTTGGCCATGGAAAACTCCGCACGCACCGCCGTCCCTGGCTTTGGAAAACAAGAAATTAGCCACAGAGAGCACCGAGGGCACAGAGAAAGCGAATCCGTGGACTTCTCTGCTTTCTCGCATTCCTTCTCTGTGTTCTCTGTGCGCTCTGTGGCTGTTCTTTGCTTAATTCATTTTTGTTTCGACTACTTGAGATCCATCGCAATCGAGCGCACCACGCCGCCGGCCGGCATGCGAAAATACTGAATGTCGCTGCGCAGCACCGAGTCGCTCGTCGTCGGGTTGCCGTCCTTGTCCATGCCGGACGTGGTGATTTCTTGATACGCCCGCAGCGCCTTGGGGCCGACCAACAGCCCGGTGAACGCGAACGAATTGCCGGCGCCGACGTTCTGCTCCACGAACGCCACTCCCGTGGGCGCGGGGAAGTAGACGCGGACATACGTCCGCTTGACCGTCACTCCCATCGACGGCGTCGGATCGGCGTCGGCGAGCGAACCGGAGATCGATCCCAAAACGTTCGTCGCGGGACTCGCCAACACGCCGGCGAAATTCTCCGATCCGCCGGCCGAGGCGATGTTGACGATGTTCTGATTCGCAGCCCAAGGAACGAAGACCGCCTGATTCTGCGGGTTGAGCACCCAGCCCCCGAGGGGATTGCCCCAGCCGTCCTGCAGTTTCCAGTCGAGCGGGCTCTTCCCCGAATTCGTCAGATTGATCGGCATCTGCAAGTACGGCCCGCGCCAGCCCGCGAGGAGTTTGATTTCCGTGTCGTCGCCGACCGACGAGTAAAGCCCGAAGTTGACGAGGTCGCCCGGCTGCGCCCAAAGTTCCGTCGCCTGCACCGTGCCGTCGGCGGTCAAATACGCCCTGGGAAATCGCCCGGTATCACTCAGGAAGCCCGCGACCTCCGTCTCGGTCGCGCTGAGCTTGCCGAAGATCGCGACCTGCATGTTTTCGAGGGTGCGCTGGGTGCTCTCGTAGCGGCCTTGATCCACCAGCGAATCGGTCATGGTGACGGCGATCGTCGTCATGATCGCCAGGATCGTGAGGACCACCAGCAGTTCCACCAGAGTCAACGCGCGACGCAGCATGGCCGATTCTCTAGTAGAGGGGAACGAATAGGTCATCCGCGGTGCCGAGCTTGCCGTCGGCGCCCGCGGAACGGAGTTCGGCATGGCTCATGTCCGCCAACTCGACGATCACGATCGGATGGTTCCAGCCATCGAGCACGGTCGGATCCTGTTTTTTCGCGTTATTGGGATCGTCGAGGCCGTAGTCGGTCGTGAAGCCGCGGGCCGGATCGAGTTTGTAGAGGGCGCCGGACGCTGCCAGATAGGGCCCGTTCCAGCCGACCTTGACGTCGGGGTTGTACGTGGAGCCCATCAGCTCGGTGGCGGGGTTGATGAACAGATAGCGCAGCTGCGGCTTCGCGCTCCGCCCCGCGATGGCCGCCGACCCAGGCCGCGGCAGCTGCTTATCCATGTCGAGCCGGTAACGGCCCATGATGACGGTCTGCAGCGCGTGCAAGTTGCTGCGCGTGACGGCCGCTTGCGCGTCCTCCGTGGCGCCGTCGATCCACGGCACCACGATCCCCGCCAAGGCGATGAGGATGACGAGGACGGCCATGAGTTCCATGAGCGTGAGCGCCGAGCGAGCGGGCTTGATGCAGGAAAGAGTCATGCAGATTTTGTATAACCTTGTTTTACTTTGTCGACCGTCGGGACGTTACTTTCGATCTTCGTTGGCGATTTTGAAGTAGCCCTCGACGTGGGCATTTGCGGTGTAAAGCCCGTCGGTTCCCGGGTGCAGAGCAGCGACGCCAATCAAACTCACCCGAGTCATGTTCAAAGTCGAATCAGAGACTTTGAAAACTGCCACGTAGCGGGAGTAGATGACATCGGGAGCATCAGACGCACCTTCGCCAAAGTGATACGGGGCCTCACCAATGGTTTTTGCGAGGGCGGTGTTGCGTTTGCCCAATCCCAAAACAAGGTAACGACCGGTCGGACTCACGGCGAAAATACGATCGGCTTCGATGGGATTAAGGAAAGCGAGCTTTTTGGTAGCATCGATCGTCGTGACGATTGGAATGCCAGTTCCGTCATACGAACTATAGGGATCGAAGGTGACATGCCGAACCGAGGCGGCTGTCTTTCCCATGAACAGTGCATTTCCGATACCCGAATTGTTGAGTGCATCGACTTCTGCAGACGTCAGATTGTCGGCGCTGAGTTGGGTGGCCAAAAAGGGAACATAATCGACGAGGTCCGTCTCGTTCGTGAGGGCGTCCCATCGATCAGGATACTGCCCCATCATGTTCTTGTATGCCATGATGTTCTTGGCGATCTCGGGAATATTCGTAGCCGCCGTGGCCATGCTCGTCCGTCCGAACATACTGGGAAACATCGGCACGATGATGCCCGCCAAGCCCACGAGCACGACCAGAACGATGATCAACTCGATCAGGGTAAGAGCCGAGCGTCGGCGCGGCGCCGAGGGTTGAAACATGGGACAATCCTCAAGATGGAGAATCTAAGGGTGCGACGACGAAACTCCCGAGCTATTTGCGACTCAGTCTCATCGTAACGGATCGCTGCTGAGATGCAAGAGAATTCTGGAAAAATCGCAGAATCCTGACTCAGCACCTTCCGCACCGCGTTCTTGTTGAGACAAAAGACGTAGCTCTGGGCGCACGAATCTTGTAATTGTATGAAGCGGCGCTGCGAAAAAAGCTCGAGAATGATTTCTCGAGCCGAGGAAAGCAGTGCGCATTACCGAGCCGGAGGCGTCAGCGACGACCGTGCGAACGCAAGTCGTCGCTGACGCTTCCGGCTCGGAAGTTTCGGAGTTAGTAGCGTCGGCCTCGATCGCCGCTGCTGCCGCCGTAGCCGCCGCGTCCTCCCCCGCCGCCGTAGCCGCCCCCACCTCCGCTGCCGCCTCCGCCATAACCGCCGCCGCCACTGCTGCGGCCGCCTCGGTCGCCGCCATAACCGCCGCCGCCGCCTCCCCCGCCGTAACCGCCGCCCACACGGGGCGGCTTCTCGTCGCGTGGTCGGGCTTCATTGACGGTGAGCGGACGCTGCTCGTGCATGGCGCCGTTGAGGGTTTCGATTGCTTTCTGGGCTTCGCCGTCGTTTTCCATGCGGACAAAGCCGAACCCGCGCGAACGTCCCGTTTCGCGGTCGATGATGACCTCGGCGCTCACGACCTTGCCGTATTGGCTGAAGAGGGCGTAGAGATCGTCCTGCGAGGAAGTCCAGGGCAGATTGCCGACGTAGATATTCTTAGCCATTTTCCAAAAGAACCTTTCCGGCGCCCAAAGCTGGTGCGAGTCAAGCGCCTCGGCCGAACGACAATTCGCCGAGGAGGCGCCAAAACCTGAAGCAGATGCGTATTTTTCCGTAGTGTCTACGGAAACCCGATGGTTAACGGTTGGCAAACGTGGGAGCGTCGCGAGGGGGAAGTCGAAAAGAAGTGTGCAGCTCTACCAATCTCCGGCCGCGCGAGGGCCATTCAAATGAAAACCGGCAGCATGGACTTTCGAACGTTCGACCTTTGATCGGGGCCGGGCGTCTACTGGGCCTAGGGGATCTTTCGGAAAGGAGCAACTCACGAAGAAGTGACAGCCGCCCTAAAATCGAGGCTCAGCAGAAGTACCAAAACGAACGCATTCTCCAGAAAGACCTGCGAGGCCAGGGTTTGAGCAATCCCAAACCGATTTCCTATGCTAATATCGAGTTTTGCGTTTGGCAAGAGCAATTCTCAAAATTTTCGATATTGTCCGTAGGCGGTCTCGCCAATTTCGCGCACGCGGGTCGAAACTGAACTATACTAGACTGCACCGCTGTGCGCGATGCGGCGGCAACCCGACGTGGGCCACGCCCCCACTCCAGCGGAAGAGCCCGAAAGGTGACGATGGCGGCGCCTGCTTCCACCGACGAATTCCTCGATCTGATTCGCAAGAGTCAGGTTCTCGACGACAAAAAGCTCGATTCCTATTGGGCTCAGCTGTCGGCGTCCGGCCATTTCCCCGCCGATGCCGGAAAACTTGCCGGACTCATGATCCGCGACGGGCTCCTCACCCACTTCCAGGCGGAGCAAATTCTCCAGGGCAAATGGCGCCGATTCTCCATCGGCAAGTACAAAGTCCTCGAGCGCCTCGGCTCGGGCGGCATGGGGAGCGTCTACCTCTGCGAACACAAGCTCATGCGCCGGCGCGTCGCCGTCAAGGTGCTGCCGACCGCCAAGGCCGCCGACCCCGCGTCGCTGGAGCGCTTCTACCGCGAGGCCCGCGCCGTCGCCGCCCTCGATCATCCCAATATCGTCCATGCTTACGACATCGATCAGGACGATCAGCTCCACTTCCTCGTCATGGAGTTCGTCGACGGCAGCAACCTGCAGGAGCTCGTCAAAAAATCGGGCCCGCTCGATTTCACCCGCGCCTGCCATTACATCCGGCAATCCGCGCTAGGCCTGGAACACGCCCACCGCGCCGGGCTCGTGCATCGCGACATCAAGCCGGCCAACATCCTCGTCGATCGCAACGGCACGGTCAAAGTCCTCGACATGGGCCTGGCCCGCTTCTTCAACGACGAAGACGACATCCTCACCAAGAAATACGACGAGAACGTCCTGGGAACCGCCGACTATCTGTCGCCGGAACAGGCCATCGATAGTCACAACGTCGACATTCGCGCGGACATTTACAGCCTGGGCATGACATTCTACTTTTTGCTGACCGGTCGGGCTCCCTACGGAGAAGGTACGGTTATCCAGAAGTTGCGCTGGCACGGCGACAAGGACAAATTCCCGAGGCCGGTGAGCGAATCTCGACCGGACATGCCGCCGGCGCTCAATGCCATTCTGCTGAAGATGATGGAGAAGGACGCCGGTCGGCGTTATCAGGAACCCGGCGCGGTGGCCGATGCGTTGGACCCGTTCACGCGCTCGGCGATCGCTCCGCCGACGGCGCAGGAGATGCCGAACCTGAGCCTGGCGGCGACGGGACACGCGCCGGCGCTGGACGGCGGGGATACAGCGGTGGTCAAGGGTGAGCGCACGCCGCGGAGCGGCAATCCGCCGGCCCCGCGTCCCGCGCCTGCCGCAGCCCGAACCCCGGCGCCAACCCCCGCGCCGGTGAGCAAAGTCAAGGCGCCTCCCCCATCCGCGCCTGCGCTGGCGCCGACGAGTCCCAGTTTGCCGCCGCCGGTTTCGCGTTCGAAAGTCGTGCGCGTCTTCCTGGTCGTCAGCTTGTTCTTCATGTTCATCTCGGGCGTGCTCGGGCTGACGATCTGGATCACCACCGCCTCCAAAACCTCGGCGCCGGAAGTGAAAACTCCGCCGCCAGCGGCCCCGACATCCTCCGCGCGGACCTTGCGCGTGTCGAAGAAATTGACCGGACTCAACGTTCATGACACGCTCAAGAAAGCGCTCGACGACGCCAAGGCGCGCGACGTCATCGTGCTCCATGAGGATCTGGCCGAGAACGTCGAGATCGACCGCAGCAAGGGCGAATCGGAGATCACGATTCGCGTCGCCGACGCAGCCGTTGTCTGGAAGCCGGCAAAGGCGGATCAGCCGTTGCTAAAGCTCGTCAACGCCCGCGGCTTCCGCTTCGAGGGGAGAAGGATCACGCTCATCGGCGCCGCCGCCGGCGTCAAAACGCTCGAGACGCTGATCGTCATCCAGAGCGACGCGACCGGCATCGAACTCAAGGATTTGACTCTGAAGTCCTTCACAAAGGCCGGCATCACCCTGAAAGCCGCCCACGGCAGCGAAGAAAGGCCGCTCGTGGTCGACGTCGATTTCGACGGCGCCGGCAGTCCGCAGGCGACCGCGGTATATCTCGACGAAGGCGGCAACAAAGCGGACGTCAACGACTGGATCGACATCCGCAACCGCAGTTTCAACGCGATCGTGCAGCGCATCCGCGCCAAAAGCGACGCAGTCGTCGGCAAGAATTTCCCAGGCCTCAAGTTCGTGAAGTAATGCGCATCGCCGG
This sequence comes from Gemmatales bacterium, assembly GCA_038217425.1. GTDB lineage: Bacteria > Planctomycetota > Planctomycetia > Gemmatales > Gemmataceae > JAIEPT01. The sequence goes on along the minus strand of JBBQPM010000012.1, from coordinate 26,965 downwards.
TAGGCCAGACACTCTGTCTGGCCGCGGCAGGCGCAGGCAAGAGTGAGATTCTCATCGCCGGGCCAGACACTTTGTCTGGCCCCCGCAGGCGCAGGCAAGAGTGAGATCTCATCGCCGGTAGGCCAGACACTCTGTCTGGCCGCCGCAGGCGCAGGCAAGAGTGAGATTCTCATCGCCGGTAGGCCAGACACTTTGTCTGGCCCCCGCAGGCGCGGGCAATGGGGGTGATTTTCTCGGCCAACCTTGAGCGTGTTGAGAATTATCATCATCCCCCGGCAGTTTCTGCGGCGGCCAGACAAAGTGTCTGGCCTACCGCGGAAAAGTTTTCACGCACGTCAGGTTGCTGCGGCGGCCAGACAAAGTGTCTGGCCGCTACCGAAGGGAATGGTTTCACCCCGCGAGACCAAACATGGCCGACGCGAAACTCATCATTCATCGACGTAAAATGCCTCACTGGGTGCTCGAGGGGAGCGTTTATTTCGTGACCTATCGCCTCAAGGCCAAGCACCTGAATTCTTCCGAGCGCAAATTGATCCTGAGCCTGTTGATCGCGGGCCACTCGAAGCACTACAACCTTTCGGCTGCCGTAGTAATGCCGGACCACGTGCATCTTATTTTGCAACCGCTGCCCGGGGATACGTTGAGCAAAGTAATGCAAGGCATCAAGGGCGTCTCCGCTCGACGTTTGAATCAATTGCGAGGCGAGTCGGGAACGGTTTGGCAAGCCGAGTCATGGGATCGGATTTTGCGCGACGAAGCAGAGTATGAGGAGAAACTCAACTACATGCTCAACAACCCCGTGAAGGCAGAGTTGATCGACGACGGCTGGAACTGGGACGGCTGGTACTTCAACCCCGATTTCCTGCCCCGGTAGGCCAGACACTTTGTCTGGCCCCCGCAGGTGCAGACATGGATGGTGGTTTTTCCGCGAACCCCCGCCGACGGACAGGAAATAATCACCCACTTCGCGTTCCTCCGGGGGCCAGACAGAGTGTCTGGCCTACCGGGGTTCCGGGGGCCAGACAGAGTGTCTGGCCTACCGGGCAAATCAGTTACACTCCGCGACGAGCGGCTCCGCCAATTCCTTCAAATAAAACAACTTCCCCGCCCGCGTCGGCATGTACGTGCTCGGAATCCACGGGCTCGGCTGATGCTGCAAACTCATTCGCAGCGACAACCCCTGCCACTGCATGCCGCGGCCGAAACTACCGTCAGCGCCGCCGATGATGCTGTCCGCGGCCAGGAACAAACCGGGCCCGATCGTGTTCGCGAAGGCCGGCACCGCGGTCGTTCGGCTCTTGAAGCTCGTCAGCGCGTTCTGCTCGATCGTCAGCGGATGCAATCTCGCTCCCAGCCGATGCGTCTGCGCCTTCCACTCCGCCTCCGACGCGAACTCGGCGGCGAAGTGCGGCTCCCAAAACGCGATGTGGCACACTCGGCCGATGCCGAACACCGTCACCAACTTGGCCCCCTGCTTCTTCAAATCCGGGATGAGCTGCGCGTATGTCGGCAACTCGTTCTTGAGCGCGAAGTGGCGCTGCGATTTCGGCGCCGTGAGCGACCCAAGCGGGCCGTAGAACGCCTGCTCCATCGCGTACTGGAAGGCGCCGGGGTTGTCGGACGGGAGCGTGTTGCCTTCGCGGTCGGACCATTCGTCCATGTTGAAGCCATGCACGTGGCCGCACGGGACGTTCCATTCCTTGAGAAAGTACACGGCCCAGCGATACATGCCCATCGGCCCGACGGGGAGAATCATGGCGAGCGGCCGTTTCGCCTGATGTGCGAGCTGAATTTCGCGGGCGATCTCGTGCCCCATGTAGGTATCGAAGTCGGCGAGCGAGCCGCATGGGATCGGCTGAAAGTCCTTGTTCCACCACGCCGCCGGCTTGAGCATGGCGTCGCCGGACAGGTCGGCGAGCGTGTCGATCTTCTCGAGATCCCAGCCCGCCGGGAGGAAGCCTTCCATCATCGAGCCGCGAAACGTCGTGAGCAAATTCATGTACGATACTCCGTTAAATGCGTCCCGCGAGGCGTTCGCGCGACGCCCACAGCCCGGCCGACGGCGTGTGAATGAACATCACTTCCTCGCCGTCGGGCAGCGTGTTCCAGCCCTCTTTCATCTTCGCGGGATCATATCGCTTCAGCGTCTCGCCCAGGTCGGCGTACGCGAAGTTCACGCCCTCCATCTCCGCCCGCGTCAGATGTCCGGGAGCATAGCGGATCGTGAAACGCCCCTCGCTCGAGCCGTGCATCAGATGCGCCGCGGCGTGGGCGAGATCCTGCAAGTCGGCGTTCGTGCGGTACAGGGCCTTCACCTTCTCCGTGCCGGCGTAGCCGTACTTGCGGATGAGGGCGTCGACTTCGGGCTGTTCGCCGAAGCGCTTGAGACCCGGGGCGATGACGAGCAACTCGCCGCCGTCGGCGAGGGCCATGCGCGTCCGGTAGACCGACTTGTTCGCGACCCAGGTGCTACGGAACTCATCTTCCTGCATGACGCAGACGATCTTCTTGACCGGCTTGTCGAAGATCGTGACGTTCTGCGACCGCGACTGCTTGGCGGCTTCGAGATACGTTTCGCGGTCGTCGCCGACGTACAGGCCGGTCGTCACGAGATGGTTCTGAGCGTCGCGGGCCATCACGATCTGCACGTAGAGATCGGGGAGCTTGCCGAGGTACTCGACTTCGGCCTTGTCGAAACAGGCGCGGACGGGGGTGGTCAGCGTGCCGAGGTTATTTTCGATCCCGCACGATGCGGCCGCCAGGTGCGAGGCGCAGATGAGGTCCTTGCCGGCGAGGCCGATGAAATAGTTCTTGTTGTGATTGGCGAAACCGAGCACCTCATGCGGCACCACATGGCCGACGTTGATGACGAGATCCCACGGCTCGGTCATGAGCATGCGATTGAGCGTGATCGGGATCGCCCAGTCGGCCTTGCCCTGCGTGATGTCCTTGACGTACGCGGCCGGGATTTCGCCGATCGAGACGCAGCCGTCGCGCCAGTCGTGGGCGTGGATCTGCGACTCGGGGATGGAGCCGAACATGGTCCGGTTCTCTTCGGGCGTGTGCGGCACGTGTTGCCCGAGGGTCGGGATGACGTGGACGTCGGCCTCGTCGGCGAACTCGCGGTAGAGCATCTCGGTGAGGACGCCAGCGCCCGAGTGCATGCGCGTGATGTCCGGAGGCAGCAACAGCACGCGTTTGGGCTTGGCGGAGAGTCGGCGTTTGGCCTCGGCCGCGGTCTGGGCCATGAGGGCCTGCAGACGTTCCCGCGAAATCGATTTGGCTCGTTCACTGAACCAGGGCATACAATCTCCTGTTTTTTTCTCCGAAAGCGCACGTCCGCGCCGCGAGGGCGCGGCGGCTAAACGAGGCTCGCTTCGACTTCGCGCATGTGGCGGATGCTCTCGCGCGCAATCGTCTCGGCGTCGGGCGTGTAATCGAACACCTCGACCGACACCCAACCGTGATACTTCACGTCTTTGAGGGCCTGGAAGATCGGCTTGAAATCGACGTCGCCAAAGCCGGGGCCGCGCAGGTTCGCGTCGTTGGCGTGAAAGTGCGCCATCCGGCCCGCGTGTTTGCGGATCAAGTCGGGCCGGGGCGTCGTCTCGGTCGTCATCGCCTTCACGTCCAGGTGCAAGGCGAAGTTCGGGTGATCGAGCCGGTCGAGCATTTCCATGCCCTGCTCGGCCGTCGTGAGGAAGTCGGCGTCGGGGGGCGATAACGGCTCCACACACAGCGTCACGTTGTTGTCCGCGAACGCCGACTGCGCCCGGCGAAACGTGTCGACTGCGAAATCGAGCGCCTGATGATACGTGCATCCGGCGGGGATGCGCCGCTGCGCCGGCGAGCCGAACACCATCAGATACCCGCCCAGCTCCCGGCAACACTTCGCCAGGGCGATGAGGTAGTCGGCGGTCTTCTGCCGGACGTCGTTGTCGGCCGACGTCAGCTGCAGGCCGACCGTCTTGGCGAGCAGCCAGTGCAGGCCGATGATCTGCAGGCCGTGCGCCTCGGCCGACGCCCGGATCTGTTTGCGCTGGTCGCCGGTGACGTCGGTGATGCGTGGCGCCAGGGTGAACGGGGCGATTTCGAGCCCGGTGTAGCCGAGGGCGGCCGCGCTGGCGCAGACCTTGTCGTGCTCCCAGTTCTCGTAGGTCTCGTTGCAGATTGCATAGCGAAAGGCCATGGTGTGATTCCTTTAATCCGGCAGGTTTCGATACGCTTCGCGGGCGTCGATCTCTTTGATGAACGTCTGGATCTGCTTGATGTCCGCTTCCTCGATGCCATCCCGGCGCCAGTATCGGCGTTCCATCATCTCGAGAATGTGCACCCACATCTCGCGCGTCGGCTCCAGGCACTTGGTCCAGTAGCCGCGGCGCGAGAGCCGATATTTGAAGCTCCACTCGTGGGCGAAGCGCTCGGCGCAGAGGTAGCGGCGTTCGCCGGTTTCAGGATCGGTGTCGTGCCATTTGATGTCCATATTACTTGTCGAGCCAGGCGTAATCTTCGCTGACCGCGCGGGCGCCGCGCAGGACGAACGGCACGTCGAACCCGACCGACAGGAATCGGCATCCCATCTCGACGTACTTCTTGGCCAGCGCCGGCGAGAAAGGGAGGATCGCCCAGGTGATGCCGTGCTTGGCGCACGCCCTGGCGACTTCGCCGATCGCCTTGGTGAGGTCGGGATGGTCCCACTGTCCGGGGATGCCCATCGATTGGCTGAGGTCGGCGGGGCCGATGAACACGGCGTCGAGCGACTTGAGCCCGGCGATGGCGTCGATGGCGTCGACGGCCTGGAAGTGCTCGATCTGCATGATGACGTAGGTTTCGTCGTTGGCGCGCTCGAGGTATTCATTGAGGGGCGCTCGGGTCGCGCCGTAGTTGCCGTCGACGCCGCCGCTGTTGACGCCGCGCAGGCCCAGGGGATGGAATTTGGCCCACTCGATGACCTGAGCAGCTTGCTCGGCGGAGCGGATCTGGGCGGCCATGATCCCGTACGCGCCGGCTTCCAGGGGCCTCATGATCGTGGCGTAATCGGTGGGAGCGACGCGGACGAAGCAATCGAGCCCGGCCATCTTCGCCCCGCGCGCCGCCGCCCCGATCTGGTCGATGGTGATGCCGGTGTGTTCCTGGTCGAGCCAGACGGCGTCCCACCAGCCGAGCAGGCCGACCATCTCGACGACTTTCGGGTCGCACAGTTGGCCGACGCCGAAGGCCTTGACCATCTTCTTCTGGGCCATGAGTTCCTTGATGCGCCGAGCCATGAACGGATTCCTTGAGGCGAGGGAGGGTGACACAGTTACGCTACGTGCCGCCCGCGGGGCCGACAAGTCGTTTTGCCGCGCGGGCGTCGAAACGGGGGCTTTCGCGGCCGGGCGTTTGTTCGTACGATGACGGAAGAGCACTCCGGAGGCAGGAACCGATGCGCGTAGGTTCGGGACACGATACGCACCGTCTGGGGCCGGACCGTCCCTTGATTTTGGGAGGCGTCCGCATCGCGCACCCGCGCGGGCTCATTGGCCATTCCGACGCCGACGTCGTGCTGCACGCCCTCACCGACGCGCTGCTCGGCGCCGCCGGCCTGGGCGACATCGGCGACGCCTACCCCGACACCGATCCTCAGTACAAGGACCGCGATTCCGCATTCTTTCTCGAGGGGACGTTGGTCAAATTGCGCGAACTCGGCTTCCGCGTCGTCAACGTCGATCTCACCCTCTTCGCGCAGGAGCCCAAGCTCGGCCCCAGTAAGCTCGCCATCCGCAATCGACTCGCCGAACTCCTGGGACTCGATCCCCGTCTCGTCAACGTCAAAGCCAAGACCGGCGAAAAGGTCGGCGCCATCGGCAGGGCCGAGGCGATCGGTTGCCATGCCGTCGTTCTCATCGATGAGGAAATCCGATGAACAACCTCCGCGTCTACAACACGCTCACCAAGCAAAAAGAACCCTTCCAGACCGTCCTGCCCGGCAAAGTGACGATGTACGTCTGCGGGCCCACCGTCTACAAACCGAGCCACATCGGCCACATGGTGGGGCCCGTCATTTTCGACACCGTCAAACGCTACCTAGTCTACCTTGGCTACGACGTCACCTGGGTCGTCAATATCACCGACGTCGACGACAAACTCATCAAACGGGCGGCGGAACTCGGCACGACAGTCAAGGAACTCGCCGAGAAGATGACGGCCGACTACCTCGAGTGTCTCAAGAAGCTGAACGTGATCGGCATCGATCAGATGCCGCGCGCGACCGAGCATATTCAAGGGATGATCGACATCATGCAGGGCCTGATCCGTAAGGATTACGCCTACCCCGCAGGCGGCGACGTCTATTTCGACGTGAGCCGAGATGAAGATTACGGCAAGCTCTGCAACCGCGATCCGGAGCAGCTCGAGGCGGGCGCCCGCGTCGAAGTCAGCGAGAAGAAACGCAACCCCGGCGACTTCGCCCTGTGGAAAGCCGCCAAGCCCGGCGAACCCGCGTGGGACAGCCCCTGGGGCAGCGGCAGGCCCGGCTGGCACATCGAATGCTCCGCCATGGCCATGAAGCTGCTCGGCAAAACCCTCGACATCCACGGCGGCGGCCTCGATCTGCAGTTCCCGCATCACGAGAACGAACTCGCGCAATCCGAGTCGTTCACCGACGCCCCCTTCGCCCGCTACTGGATGCACAATGGCCTACTCAAGATGGGCCAGGCGAAGATGGCCGGCTCCGTCGGCAATGTCGTCAACGTCGTCGATCTCCTGCAAAAGTATCGCCCCGAAACCGTTCGTTTCCTGCTCCTGGCCACGCATTACCGCAGCCCGATCGAGTACAGCGACGAACGCCTCACGGACATGCAAAAGTCGCTCGAGGGCTTCCATCGCTTCTTCGAGCGCTTCCAGCGCATCACGAACAAGAGCTTCTTCGATCTCGAGGCGCCCAAGAGTCGGCGTGCGTTCGACGCGGGACAACCGGGCGCCGAGTTTCTGACCGACATGGTCGGCCTGTGGTCGCGTTTCCTGGAGCACATGGACGACGACTTCAACACGGGGGGCGCCATCGGCATCGTCTACGAATCGCTGACGGCGCTCAACCGCTTCGCCGACCAGCGTCAGTTCGAGGCGGGCAAGGGGTCGCCCGACGAACTCCGCGCCTTCGAGCGAGGCGCCCTGGTCCTCAAGGAATTCGCCCAGATTCTCGGGATCTTCGACAAGCCGATCGAGGTCAAGACCGGCGCCGACGACGGTCTGGTGCAGGGACTGATGCAGCTTCTGATCGACCTGCGTGCCGAGGCGCGGAAGGCGAAGAATTTTGCCCTGGGCGACCAGATCCGCAAGCGTCTGACGGACATCGGCGTGACGATCGAGGACCGCCCCGGCGGCACGATCTGGCGCCGCGTTTGACCGCCGCGCCCTCGCGGCGCGGACGAGAACGATACGCCGGTTCGCGCCGCGAGGGCGCGGCGGCTAAACGCTGAAAATACTCTCACGGGACACCGCCATGGCTCCGCGCTTTCTAATACTCGCCCTCCTCCTCGCCCCTGTCGCGCATGCGGACGACAAAATCGTCTTCAACCGCGACATTCGCCCGATCCTTTCCGAGAATTGCTTCCACTGCCACGGCCCCGACAAGGACCATCGCAAAGCGGGCCTGCGCCTCGACGAACGCGCGTCGGCCGTCGGCAAAGGCTTCATCGTCCCCGGCAAACCGGGCGACAGCGAACTCGTCGCGCGAATCCATGCCAAGGACGCGGACGAAGTCATGCCGCCCCCCGCGTCCAACAAGAAGCTCTCGCCCCACCAAAAGAAACTGCTTGAAACCTGGATCGCGCAGGGAGCGGAGTACCAGGGACACTGGGCCTACGAAAAACCCGTTCGAGCTGCCAACGCCGGCATCGACTCACTCGTGCAGCAGCGCCTCGCCAAGCTGGGCCTGAAACCGTCGCCCGAAGCCGATCGTCGCACGTTGGCGCGACGGTTGTCGTTCGATCTGCTCGGCCTGCCCCCCACGCCGGAACAAGTCGAGGCGTTCGTCAAGGACGAGACTCCCCAGGCGTACGACGCGTTCGTCGAGAAACTCCTCGCTTCGCCCCACTACGGCGAACGCCTGGCCATCGGTTGGCTCGACGTCGTCCGCTTCGCCGACACCATCGGCTACCATTCCGATACCCCGCGCAACGTCCAGCCCTACCGCGATTACGTCATCAACGCATTCAACCGGAACATGCCTTTCGACCGCTTTACGATCGAACAGCTCGCGGGCGATCTGCTGCCGGATCCGACGCTCGAGCAGAAGATCGCCTCGGCATTCAATCGCTTGCTACTCACCACGGAAGAAGGGGGCGCCCAGGCCAAGGACTACGAGGCGCGCATGCTCGGCGACCGCGTCCGCGCCGTCAGCACCGTCTGGCTCGGGCAAACCATCGGCTGCTGCCAGTGCCACGATCACAAGTTCGATCCCAGCACCGCCCGCGATTTCTATTCGTTGGGAGCGTTCTTCGCCGACCTCCAGGAAGGCATCATCGGCAAACGCGAACCCGGCATCCTGGTGGTCGGCGCCGAACAGTCGGCCGAACTCGAGCGACTAAAAAAAATCGCGGCCGACTTGCAAAAACAGTTCGACGCCGAGAACGCCAAGCTCGGCTCCAAGGCGCCGCCCAAGGAGATCGCCGACCTCCTCAAACTCGAACCGGCCACGCTGAACGCCAAACAAAAAGCGAAGCTCGACGAATACCGCAAAACCAACACGCCGGCTCAACTGGGCGAGCTGCAAGCGAAGGTGACCAAGGCGACGGCCGCCGTCGCCGAGTTCGACAAGTCGCTGGCGCGCTGCATCATCTCGGTGTCGATGAAGACGCCGCGAACCGTGCGGATCCTGCCGCGTGGCAACTGGCTCGATAATTCGGGCGAAGTCGTGACTCCGGCGCTGCCGACGTATCTCGCGGGTAAGGCGAAGCCCGGCGAGAAGCTCACTCGCCTCGACTTGGCAAAATGGCTCGTGAGTAAAGATCAGCCGCTCACCGCGCGCGTCTTCGCCAATCGCACCTGGAAGCAATTCTTCGGCATCGGTCTTTCGAAAGTCCTTGACGACCTCGGCTCGCAAGGCGAATGGCCCGCGAACCCCGAATTGCTCGATTGGCTCGCCTGCGAATTTCGCGATTCGGGCTGGGACGTCAAGCATCTCGTCCGCACCATCGTCAAGAGTCAGACCTACAAGCAAGTCTCGACGGCCACGAAGGAGCAACTCGCGCGCGATCCGGAGAACCGCGACCTGGCCCGTCAAAGCCGATTCCGTATCGACGCCGAACTGGTGCGCGACAACGCTCTCGCGATTGCCGGACTGCTCAACCCGAAGATCGGCGGGCCCAGCGTCAAACCGTATCAGCCTGACGGCTACTGGGAAAACCTGAACTTCCCGCCCCGCAAGTACGACGCCTCGACGGACGCCAACCAGTATCGCCGGGGCATGTACACGTGGTGGCAGCGTTCGTTCCCGCATCCGAGCATGACGGCCTTCGATGCGCCCAGCCGCGAAGAATGCGCCGCGGACCGCAATCGCTCGAACATTCCGCAGCAGGCGCTGGTGCTGCTCAACGACCCGAGTTACGTGGAGGCGGCCCGCGTCTTTGCCGGTCGCATCTTGAAGGACGGCGGCGCCGACCGCGTCGGCTGGGCGTGGAAACAGGCCCTGCAGCGCGAGCCGACGAAAGAGGAGCGCGCCGTCGTGAAAGACCTGCTGGAGAAGCATCACAAGGAATTTGCCGAGTCCCCCAAGAGCGTGGACTCGTTCCTGAAAGTGGGCCTGGCGCCGATCCCCGCGAACGTCGACCGCGTCGAGTTGGCGACTTACGCGAGCCTGGCCCGCGTGCTCCTCAACTTGCACGAAACCATCACGCGAAATTAGTCGGCGAGGCGCGATCAGCGTTTCTCGTTCCAGCGCGCCGCGGCGTACTTGCGCTCGCGCAGATCGCGCGTCCGCTCGCGCTCGCTCGGCGTCCATTCGCAAGGGATCAATTCCCAACCCGTGTCCTGCTGAAACTCGCGCACGAGCGCCGTTTCGACTTTCGCCAGCGAAAGATCCACGCCTGTCTGTTCGAAAATACCCGGGAGATCCGGAGCGAACTCGCTACGGCCCAGCAGCAGCGAACCGTGCTGGAGCAGGGCGCCGCGGACTTTACGCTGCGCGCTCCCCGCGACTTTGCCGAGCGGTCCGAGGAGATCGCCGGGCGTTTGTTTTTGGAAGCAGAGGAAGTCGCCGAGCGTCTGGGGACGATCGCTGACGGCCTGGATGGCGTCGCCGACGCCGAGCGTGCGAAGCGTCCGGGCCAGGATACGGTGCATGCGCGGAATCCAGTCCTGGCCCGCGCTGCGGTCGGCGGGAAGCGCCAGGGCGTAGGTGAGTTCGCGATGATGGATGAGGGCGCCGCCCCCGGTGGCTCGGCGAACCCAGGGGAGCTGCGCCCAAAGGGGATCGCCGAGGCGCGCGCCGGCGGGTTGGAAGTATCCCAGACTGAGCGACGCCTGGGTCCAGCCGTATAGCCGCAGCGACGTTGAGCCGGCCGCCGCGGACTCCAGCAGCGACTCGTCGGCGGCCATGTTCGTGGCGGCGTCGGCGCACCCCCAAGGCAGATATCGGCAACTCAGAACGCCCGGTTCGCTCATCTTCTGCGTCTTCCCATAAGCCGGGCAAACTTTGCCAGTTCGCTCGGATTTGCTGCCTTTGCGGACTCTTCCGTCTTTGATTGAAGTTCCGGTTTTGTGCGTCCGATAAGTGGTAGTGGATATGCCGAAATTGCCGTCGGCGTTTCCCGTTCTCCGCCCCGCGGGAGAAGGCCAGAACCCAACACAGGTGCGACATGAAAAAGGGCTTCCTCGGTTTCGTTCTCCTGCTGACTTCGCCCTGGGGCGCGTTCGCCCAGTATCCCCCGAACTACGGGTATCGCAACATGGCCCCCGCGCCCTACGGCCCCGGCGGCTATCCCATGAATCCCTACGGGCAACCAATGCCCGGATACGGTCAACCCATGCCCGGTTATGGCCAACCGACGATGACCGGCTACGCGCCTGGCGCCGCGCCCATGATGCCCCCCAACTACGGCTATCCCATGCCAGGCCAGATGCAGCCGACGCAGTCGCAGATCCCGCTTCCCCCCGCGGGCAGCAGCGTCGGACCCGCGTCCCCGGCGCCCAGCACGTCTGCGCCGGGCTCCGCGACCGCCGAGTCTCCGACGCCGACCGCGCAGTTCCCCACGTTCGATACCAATCCACTCGGCGCCCTCCCCAGCTCCGGACCCAGCCCCCTGGATGACCGCATCGATCTCCATCCCATGCAACGCAGTCCCGAACGCTTCTGGTTCCACGGCTCCTATGTCCCCACCTTCATGCGTCCCGGGCCGCTCAAAACGCCGCTCGTCACCACCGGCATTCCGTTGCCCTTCCCGCAAAGCCCGGCCGCGATCGACGAGCCCGGCACCACCGTCGTCTTCGGCAACGGCGATCTCGAATTCGGCGTCAACCACGGCATCAAAATCGGAGCCGGGCTTTGGTTCGACAGCACCAACACCTTCGGCATCGAGTTCATCGGGCAATACACCATCGCGAAGGAACTTGGCTTCTTCATCAGTTCCGACGCCAACGGCAATCCGATCATCGGCCGACCGATCTTCAGCACCAATTCGCTCGAAGAACGCGCCTACGCCATCTCTTTCCCAGGATCTCTGGTAGGCTCCACCTCCGTCGATTCTCGAATCGAGTTTCGCGGCTGGGAGTTCAATGCCAAACTGCAGGATTACTACTCCCCCGTCACCCGCGGCGCCTGGCTCGTCGGCTTCCGGACCGCGCGGCTCGAAGAAAGTATCCGCATCTTCGACACCCTCGTGCCCATCGATCCCACCTTCCTCACCTTCCGGGGCGATCCCGTCGATATCGGCCAAACCCTCGAAGACGAAGACCGCTTCCGCACCCTCAACCGCTTTTACGGCCTCCAACTCGGCGGACAGTTCAACCTCGATCTCGACCGGCTTTCGCTGGAATTCTATAGCAAAGTCGCCGTCGGCCTCAACGACCAGCTCGCCGACATCTCCGGCTCGACGACGCTCATCGACGGCGCCAATCGTACCGTCAGCACGGGCGGCATCCTCGCCCAGCCGTCGAACATCGGCAAGTTCCGCCGCAATACCTTCGGCCTCCTCCCCGAGGCAGGCCTCAACCTCAACTACAACGTCCTTGACTGCGTTCGGATCAAGGCGGGCTATTCGTTCCTCTTCTGGAACAACGTCACCCGGCCCGGTCTGTTGATCGACCGCAGCGTCAACTCGACGCAGGTTCCGGGCGATCCGAACTTCGGCCAAAACGTCCCCGGCGCCGCCGCTCCGCTCTTCCGCTTCCGCGACCAGCACTTTTACATGCACCAGTTCACCCTGGGCATCGAGATTCACTTCTAACAACGATGAACCTCGTTTAGCGCTCGCTCGGCATCTTGCGAGCGCTAAACCAAAAAGCCCTACATCAGCCGCTTGCGGAACTTTCCCATGGCCAGGGCGAACGCGGCAATGCCCATCGCCCACAGCACCACGGCATGCACCCACAATTCGTTCCAGCCGGCGCCGCGCAGGATGACGCCGCGAGCCGCGTCGATGAGCCAGGTCGTCGGAAAGATCTGCGCGATCCAGAAGAAGATCGTCGGCATCGAGTCCATCGGGAAGACGTAGCCCGAGAGAAAGATCGACGGCATCATCGTCCCCATCGCCGCCTGCCCCGCCGCCTCGCGCGTCTCCACCCGCGTCGAGATGTATAGCCCCAGGCCCAAAAAGCAGAACACGAACGGCAACGTCATCATCAGGAGCGTCAGAATGTGTCCCTGGATCGGCACCTGAAACACCGTCCGCATGAAGAAAAGAATCGCGCAGAATTCCAAAATCGTCAGCACCAGATAAGGGAGCAATTTGCCCAGGATGAGTTCCCCGCCGCGCACCGGCGTCATGAAAAGTTGTTCGAGCGTTCCCTTTTCTTTCTCGCGCACGATGGCGTTGGCCGAGAGCATGATCGCCATCATCTGCGTCATCACGACCATGAGTCCCGGGATGAAAAAGTTCGCCGAGCGCGTGTCGGGATTGAAGAGAATCGTGGGCCGAACATCGACGGGGAGTTGACTCGATTGCACGACGCGTCCCAGTGATTCGCGCAGCGCGAGGGCATTGCTGACGTTGAGGGCTTCGCCGGCGATGCTCGATTCGGAGCCGTCGACGAGGACCTTGAACGCGGAGCTTTGCTTGGCTTCGAGTCGGCGGGAGAAATCTTGCGGGATGATGATGCCGACGCGCGCCTTGCCGGCCACGATCCAGTCGTTGACTTCCTGTTCCGAATGAACCATGGCGACGACGCGGAAGGAGCGCGAGTTCTCGAAGCCGCGCAGGAGTTTTTCGCTATCCTTGGTGTTGGCCCAGTCGCAAACGACGGTGCGGATGTTGCGCACGTTGGTGTCGATGGCGTAGCCGAGCATGAAGAGTTCGAGGACGGGGATGAAGAGCGCGAAGAAGAGCGTCCCCGAATCGCGGATGATGTGAAGGAATTCCTTACGAGCGACCGACATCGTGCGCTGCAGCGAGAAGTTGTTCAGCAACATTTAGCCCTCAGCGAGTAGCCCGATCAACAATAGGCCGGAAAGTTCTTTACGGCATTCCCGACGAATTTGAGTAAATGCCGGCCGCGACCGGTTTCGGCCAACTCGGTCCAGAGTGAAAACTCATAGCGGACCGGCGTATGCAACGGGACTTCATGAGGCCAGGGATATTCCGGATTGGGACCGTCGCCGGCCTCAGCGGGCGCCAGATTCTGGATCCGATACGCAAGCGGAAGGACCGATTTTATCCATAGCTCGAAGTCGTGCGCTCTTCCGAATCGAAGGAGGGGAGCGATTCGCTCGAGTTCCGCGTCGGTTCGGGTCGCGATGGCTCGCAAGAATCGGACGAACCCGGTATGAACCTTTGGCGGCGAATGCCCCGCACGCCAAAGATACGCTTTGCTGAGCTTTTCCGTAGTCATTTGCAAATAGTGAAGAATATGGCACGCCGAAAAGCCGCCACGGCGCATTCGACCGTAGACGTCGAAGTCGCTCTCGGCTTGTCTCCACCAGAGTTCCTGAGCCGAGTTCATCGAGTCAGTTCCTTCCGAATCGAACTCGATTGCGTAGCCTCCATCCCTCAGGAAGAGTGATGGCCCCGCGTTCGATCTCCCTCCATTGACCGGGCGTGACGTCCAGGACGTAAAGCGTATGGCCGTCCACGCCATCGACGTTGACGCCGAAATCGATCGGTTCGATCGTCGTCGATTCGGAAATCAACCGGTTGATCTCGATGAATCGAATCTCGCTCGGCGGAGCTTCCTCGGGAAGGTACAAGATTTCTCGTATCGCATCGTCCGTGCGCAAATGGCGATCGGCGTACCAGCGGGCAATTTCATCGCGATCGGGCGGCATGGCAATTCCCCTAGCTTGTGGAACGCAGTTCAGGCTGCAGGCACGTTTCACTTAGTTTGCAATCTCGATCGCATGCTTGCTGGACAACGAACCCGCCAGCTTTTTTTCAATCGGAGCAGCATCGTAAAGGCTCGTCACGCCGTGCGAGCGGTTGTGGATGTACTTCTCGTACGCTTCTCGCGCGAGATCCCTCTTGCCGCGATGCTCGAAGTATCGTCCCATGCGGTAGTGAACGTCGTTGACCAGTTGTAGGGCCCAGTTCATTCCTTCGCCGCACTCGCCGTCGGCGATCGATTCCACATCCATATCGAGTAAGATGGTCCAGATCGCAACAGCGGCTTGTTCACGCCCGCTCATCACAAGCGAACCGGCGTAGTGCCACAACGCCAAGGCGCAGTCAGGCTGCAACTCGACGGCGCGTTTGCTGCATGAAAGGGCGCGGTCGTAGTCCTTCTTCTCGTAGTACGTGAGGCCTAGGTGCATCCACAACCAATGGTCGCCCGGGTCGGTGACGATCTTCTCCTGGAGAAGCGCACGCGCCTGGAGCCATTTCTTGGCGGCCAAGAGATTCTCGATCTTGCTCGTGTCGCTCATCGTTGGAACCAGTCCGGCTTCTTTCGCTTCTTGTCCAGGTCCTTTGCCATCTTCTTTCGACGTACTCCCTTTTCGTGCTTCTCTCGCTTGCTGGGTTGAGCATTCGTGTCGTGGTCGGGTCGATCTTTCGGATCGCGTTTTCGAGGCATCAACGAACCCTGCTATGGACGTTTAGCCGCCGCGCCCTCGCGGCGCGGACGGACGCCGACGATGGCCCTCTCCGTCCACGCCGCCAGGAGGCGGCGGCTAAACATTCCCTAGATCTTGATCATGTCCTTGTCGAACTGGAACGCGCGGTTGCGGAACAGGAAGTCGACGATGTTCCCCTCGTGCGGTTGCAGCCAGTTCAGCGCGATCGTCTTGAGCGGTCCGAGGTTGAGCCGATCGATGTGCGTCGCGTCGGCCAACTCGCGCTGGAACTTCGCGTCTTCGGTCACCGCGGAGCAGACCAGCGTTGGTCCAATCTTCGCCAGCATCTCCGCCTGCGGACACTCGACCACCGTCGCGAAGGGGAACATGTATTCCTTCTTCGAGATCGCGACCGACGGGCTTTCGCAATACACGACCGTCGGCCGCATGTAGTCGTAGCGATCCTTCTTGACGAGTCGGCTGCCGTACTGCGCGGTCATATCGTGCGCGCCCGGTTCCTTGAGGTCGGCGTCGATCTGGGCGTTGATGGCGTCGGCCTGGCCGGCGACGGTGAACGCCGCGATCGCCGACTTGGGATCTTCCGGCGGCAAGGGTTGCACGGGGCCGATCTTGGCGGCGATCGCCTCCGCGATCTTCTTGCCGTGCCGCGAGACCCAGATGCCGGAGCAGTTGATGCAGCCGCGGCCGCTGTTGATGAAGATGCTGTCGGCCATGATGTCGACGTACTTCTCCCACTGATCGACGACGTCGTCGCCGAGGATGATCTTGCTGAAGCCGGGGCCGTGCGCCTGGACGCGCGGGTTACCCTTATACTGCTCGACGGTCGCGGTGCCGCCGAAGATCAGGCTGCGCGGGCAATGCTGAAGCACCGCGGCGCCGACGTCGCCCATGCCGGGGTAGATGGCGATCGCTTGCTTGGGGATGCCGGCCTGCACGAAGGCGTTGGCCATACGGTAGGGAGTCCACGGTTCCTGCGGGCCGGGCTTGAGGACCAGGCCGATTTGCATCGGAATGATCGGCAGCCAGAGGGTGTGCACGCCAGGCGAGTTGCTGGGGAGAACCATGCCGAGGACGGGGGACTGCGCCTGATAGCTGAGCGGCACGCCACGCGATTCCATGCCGTAGCCGCGCTCGAGGATTTCGAGATCGAGTCCGCGGGTGAGGCTGTCGAGAATCTTTTCCATGTTCGCGAGCACGAACTGGTTCTTCTCCATGTTGAACTTGCACATGTGCTCGGGCAGGCCCGTGGTCGCCGACTGCATGCGGGCGAATTGATCGGGCGTTTGCGAGCCGTCGCCGAGCGGAAGTTCCGCGGTGGCGTAGAGGTCGCCTGCCTTCTTGACCATCTTGAGGAGTTCTTTGATGGGGATCTCGCGCAAGGCGGCGCGGGCGCGGGGGGCGTGGCGCATGTCGCGTTCGACGAGGCCGCCGTTGGCACGGCTCACCTTGGCGAGGACTTCGCCGGTGGCGAAGTGGACGACCGGATCGAGGTCGAGGCTGTTGTACGGCTCGCCCCAGCGCGAAATGGGAATTTGCAACACGGCGGGAATCTCCTGATGAGAGGCAGAGGAAGGAAGCGAAAGCGGCCTGCAGAGATTATATGCGGCGCAGCCGAGATGTCGAAAGCCCAGGAATGGCGGATCCCTGGGGGTGGACGTTCCGGGGATAGCCATCCCTGGGCTTTCGGGTATGATGATGGGGAGTCAACTAACGTTCACGTCGCCGGAGTGACGCATGCCGCGCGTTACTTGTCCTCAAGGACACGTTTGGGAGGATACCGCTCCGCCGGGCGTGAGCGCGGTTTGCCCCCAGTGCGGCACCCAAATCCAGACCCCCTCCGCCGAGCCGGACGCCACCGTACTTCTGGGCCATGCCAAGTCCAATCCCGGCATGTTCGCTTTTCCGAACATCCCCGATTTCCACGTCGAAAGCGAAATCGGCCGTGGCGGCATGGGCATCGTCTACCGCGCCAAACAACTCAGCACCGGCAACATCGTCGCCGTCAAAGTCATCCGCAAGGATCGTCTGCAACACGACGAGGCCGTGCGCCGCTTTCGCCGTGAAGCCCAGGCCGCGGCGCGGCTCGATCATCCCAACATCGTCCGCGTCTTCGATTCGGACCATTCCGGCGACGTCCATTATCTCCTCATGGAATACGTTCCCGGCATCACCCTCGAACGCTACGTCGCCGACCGTGGGCCGCTGCCGATCCCGCTCGCCTGCGCCAGCATGCGCCAGGTCGCTTCCGGGCTCGAACACGCCCATCGCCAGGGCATCATCCATCGCGATATCAAACCCTCCAACCTCATGATCTCCCCCGCGCTCGGCGATGCGCCCGCGCAAGTCAAAGTGCTGGACATGGGCGTCGCCCGACTCCTGCAACCCGAAGGCCTCGCCGCCGAGTCCGGCAGTTTTCTCACCATGAGCGGCGTCGTTCTCGGGACCGCCGACTACGTCTCGCCTGAACAGCTCGACGAGCCGCACCGCGCCGATCTACGGGCCGATCTGTACAGTCTCGGATGTACCTTTTATTTCTTACTCGCCGGCGACGTTCCGTTTCCGGGCGGCACCCTGCTCTCCAAGCTCGACAAGCAGCGCTGGAAGACGCCCCGGCCGCTGCGCGAGCTGCGTCCGGAGATTCCGCCCGCGCTGGCCGAGGTCGTCGAGAAGTTGATGGCGAAGAAGGCGAGCGATCGCTACCAGACGCCGATGGAGCTGGTCGCAGCGCTGGAAGAACTGGCGCGCACGGATTACGCCTCGCACACGCCCAAGGGCCCGGCGCTCACGGAAATGAGTCGGCTCGCGGGAGACAAGGACGTGGTGTGCGCCGTCGCGTTCGCCCCGGCGGACAACCTGGCGGCGTCGGGGGGACGCGATCGCATCGTGCGCATCTGGAACGCCACGACTGGCAAGGAAATGCGGGCGTTTCCCAAGACCGCCCAGGAGATCCGCGCCCTCGCCTTCTCCAACACCGGTCAGCGCCTCGCCTTCGCCGCCGGCGTCACCGTGCGTCTGGTCGACCCGCGGTTGGGGGTCGAACTGCGCCGCTTTTCCGGCCACAGCGACGTCATCCGCCAACTCCTTTTCGCCGACGATGACCGCCGACTTTACTCCGCGAGCGACGACCGTTCGATCCGCGCCTGGGACGTCGGCAGCGGTAAGGAAGTGCAGCGTTTCATGCGCCACACGGCCGGCGTCACCGGCGTCGTGCTCACCGCCGAATCGTGGACGCTCATCTCCGGCAGCCGCGATCAGACCATCCGCTGGTGGGACGTGCGCAGCGGCCAGGAGACGCGCAATCTCAACCCGCAAGCGGGGGCGATTCTCGGTCTCGCGCTCTCTCCGGCGGGCGTGTTGGCGTCGGCACATTTCGATACGGTGATTCGCTTATGGGACGTCGCGACGGGAGCCCCGCTGGGCGAACTGCACGGCCACAAGCAGATGGTGACCGCGGTGGCGTTCGCGCCGGACGGGCGCACGCTGTTCTCGGCCGGGCAGGATCAGACGCTGCGCTGGTGGAACCCGCTCACCGGCCTGGAACTCTCGTGCCTCTCGCTGGAGCACGGGGGCGTGCATAGCCTCGCGATCGCGCCGGCCGGCGACCGCGGCTTGGCTGCCGACGACGGCGCCGGCATCTGTCTCTTCGCCATTCCCCAGGCCCGATCATGAACCGACGGCACGCCAGCGCCGTCGCCAAGGAGCTGGCCCGGCTCTACCCGGACGCCCATTGCGCGCTGCATTTCAAGAATCCGCTCCAGCTCCTCATCGCGACGATTCTCTCCGCCCAGTGCACCGACGTCCGCGTCAATCTCGTGACCCCCGCGCTCTTCAACCGTTACCCCGATGCCCAAAGTTTCGCCGACGCTGACCCGCTCGAGCTCCAGACCATGATCCAGTCGACCGGCTTCTTTCGCAACAAGGCCAAGAACATCCAGGCGTGCTGCGCCCTGCTCGTCCGCGATCATGGCGGCCAGGTGCCCGGCACGCTGGAACAACTCGTGCCGCTCCCCGGCGTGGGTCGCAAGACCGCGAACGTCGTCCTGGGCAACGCGTTCGGCGTGCCAGGGATTACCGTCGACACGCACGTCGGTCGGCTCTCGCGCCGGCTGGGCCTGACGACGCTTGAGGACCCGGTGAAGGTGGAACGCGACTTGATGAACCTGATCCCGCAACCGGAATGGACGAACTTTAGCCACCGCACGATCTTCCACGGCCGACAAATCTGCCACGCCCGCAAGCCGAAGTGCGGCGTCTGCACGCTCGCGAAGATTTGTCCGAAGGCGGGCGTCGAAGAATGATCCGTCATTCGATTCGTTAGAATGGCTTGGAGCCCGGCCCACGCGACGGCGCTTGTTTCATAAGGTCTCTGCCCGGGAACGAGGTTCCATCGTATGACGACGTTTCTGGACCTCGCCGACGTTCGCCATTCGTTCGGCGCCAAGCAGGCGCTCGCGGGGCTGACCGTGCGCATGCCGATCGGCCGGGTCGGGCTGCTCGGGCCCAACGGCGCCGGCAAGTCGACCCTGCTCAAGATCCTGCTCGGTCTGATTCCGCCGACGTCGGGGACCGGCACGGTGCTGGGTCACCCTCTCGCCCATGCCGGCATTGAGTTGCGGCGGGCGCTGGGGTACATGCCTGAATCCGACGGACTCATTCCCGGCATGCGCGGCGCCGAGTACGTCGCCCTCGCCGGCGAACTCTACGGCATGCAGCGCCTTCAAGCACAACGCCGGGCGCACGAAGTCCTCACGGCCCTCGACCTGGGCGAAGCGCGCTACCGCAAGGTCGAGGAATATTCGACCGGCATGAAGCAACGGCTCAAACTCGCCCAGGCGCTGGTCCACGATCCGCCGGCGCTTCTGCTCGATGAGCCGACCAGCGGCCTGGATCCCGCGGGGCGCGAGGCGATGCTCGATCTCTTGCTGTCGCTGGGACGCGATCATGGCAAGGCGATCCTCTTGTCGACGCATCTTTTGGGCGACGTCGAACGCGTCTGCGATTCGCTCATCATTTTGCATCAGGGCAAGATCCTGGCGCACGGCAACGTCGCGGAACTTTGCCGGCGCCGACACAATCGCTACATCCTGACAGTGCAAGACCCCAGCGAGGCGTATTTCGAGGATCTCCGGCTTGAAGGTGTACAAATCCTCCACAACAATGAGAGGGGCGTGCTTCGCGTCGAGGCGCCCGACGGTTTCGCGACGCGCGGATTCTTCGTGCTCGCGGAACATCACGGCGTGCTCATCCGTGGACTCGTGCCCGACGATGAGGATTTGGACGAGTTGTTTCACCGGTTGGTGGGTCAAACGTAATGCCCGCGACGCTCCTCCACTACCGCGCCTGGACCGGCGACTTCCGCCCCGCCTGGCACTCAATCTGGCCCGTCGCTCGGGTCGCGCTTAGCAGCCTACTTCGGCGTCGGCTTTTCTGGACGCTCTACGCCCTTTCCCTGCTCATCTTTTTCATGTTCTTCTTCGGCAACTTCATGCTCGGCTGGGCCGAGTCGATCATCGGCGACAAACCCCTGAAAGTCGGCAAAATCGACATCCCCGCCGAGAAGGCGAACGTCTTCATCCGCCAACGGCTTCGCATCCTGAGCGGCAGTCAGGAAACGTTCTCGTACTTCTTCGCGTATCAAGGGACGATGGCAATGGTCGTGCTCGCCCTCACCGGCGCCGTCGTCGTCGGCAACGATCGGCAGTACCGCAGCTTGCCGTTCTACCTGAGCAAGCCGATCGAGCGCTGGCATTATCTCATGGGGAAGATGTTGGCGGTGAACATCGTCGTCCATCTTTTGACGACCGTGCCGGCGCTGGTGCTCTACTTACAGAATGTCTTCAATGACTTCGGGTATCTGACGGACGTCGATTATTTCGTGAAGTCGGCGCCTCTTCCGGTGCCGGGGCAGCCGAATCCGCCGCCGGGGCCCGCGGGCTGGTTGCTGCTCCTGGGCATCCTCGGCTACGGCATGATTCTGAGCGTTTTCCTGAGTATTCTGCTGGTGGCGACGGCGCTGTGGCAAACCCGTACTGTGGCGCTGGCCGCGGTCTGGACGAGCCTGTTCGTCTTCCTTCGGCGGCTGTCGTTGACGCTGGTGGACGATCTGCGGGAGTCGGAGTTGTGGAGATTTCTGGACGTGTGGAATACGATAGGTCTGTTGGGGCAGGGCTGCCTGGGCTACGCGCACGACCAGATTCGGCCGACGCCGCAGCCGGAGTTTTGGGAGGCGGGTCTATTTCTCGTGGGAGTCAGCATCCTATGCGCGATTTACTTGAGCCGCAAGACGCGGAGCATCGAAGTCGTCCGCTCGTAAGGCCCGAACCCAAGGTCGAGCAGGCGCCGCCGGTGCTCCTCTTCGAGCGAGTCTCGAAATGGTATGGGCCCGTGCTCGGACTTAATCAAGTGACGCTGGAACTTCGGCCCGGCATCACCGGACTCGTGGGCCACAACGGCGCCGGGAAAAGCACGCTGTTGCAACTCGCCGCGGGACATTTACGGCCCGACCTCGGACGCGTGACGCTCAACGGCCTCGACGCCTGGACCAGCGACGCGAAACTGCACGTCGGCTACTGTCCCGATCTCGATCAGTTTTACGAAGACCTCTCCGGCCGAGATTTCCTGCTCGTGCTCGCTCGACTCACCGGCTTCAGCCAACTCGATGCGTGCGAACGCGTCGAAGACTTGCTGCGCCTGGTCGGCATGCACGACCGCGCCGACCGAGCGCTCGCGGGATACTCCAAGGGCATGCGCCAGCGCATCAAACTCGCGCAGGCGCTGATCCACGACCCGGCTCTGTTGCTCCTGGACGAACCGCTGAGCGGCATCGATCCGGTCGGCCGACGCGAGATGGTCGCGCTGTTCCTGGAACTCGCCCGGCAGGGGAAGTGTTTGCTGATTTCGAGCCATGAACTCGACGAACTCGAGAAACTGACGGATCAGGTTGCGATCCTCGCCGCCGGGCGGATCGCGGCGGTCGGCGCGTTGCCGCGGATTCGCGAACTGCTCGATCAGCATCCGCACGCCATCCGCGTTTCGTGCGAGCCGAGCGACGTCTTGACCCGGCATCTCTGGCAATGGGAAGAGATCGTCGGCATCGAGCGCGACGCGCAGGATCTCATCGTGCGGGCGCGGAATCCGAAGCGGTTCTTCGAAAAGTTGTCGCTGCTCATCATCGAAGAGAATCTGGAAGTGCGCCGCATCGAGACGCTGGACGAATCGACCAGCGACGTGCTCAACTACCTGTTGGGCGGGACGCGGGCATGACGGCGCCGCTCTCTCCCTGTCGGGCCTGGTGCTTCCTGGTCGGCTGGTCGTTTCGCCGACAGGCGCGCGGGCATCTGCTCGTGTGGGTGGCGCTGGGGCTGCTCGGGCTGTCCGCGCTTTTGGTGGCGCTCTCGACGCGTTTCGAGCGCTGGAACCTCGGCTTCCTGCGCGACGGCCGGGGGAGACCGACCTACGAAGAACAACTGCAGATGTTCGAGCTGGCGAGTTCGGCGCCGATGCCCCACGCCGGCTTGCAGGCGCTCGCCGGCGCCGTGCGTGCGCAGATGATGGAAGCGTCGGGTCTCTGGACGTTTTCCAACTGGGCCGTGCTCGGCATGTTCTGTTCGTTTCTGTTGCCGCTCTGGACGCTGACCTTCGCGACGGACGCTCTGGCGCGGGAACGCGAGAACCGCACGCTCCTGTGGCTGCTGGCCAGGCCGTTGCCGCGCCCGGCGCTCTATCTCGGAATCTTCCTGGCGACGTTGCCGTGGTGTCTGCTGCTCAACGTCGGGGGCTACACGGTTTTGTGCATGATGGGGGGCAAGCCGGGCTGGCAGGCGTTGTCGTTGTATTTGCCGAGCGTGTTCATGGGGACCCTGGCGTTTTCGGCGCTATTCTTCCTGCTGGCGACCGCGTTTCGTCGGCCGAGCATTTTGGCGCTGACGTACGCGTTCTTTCTGGAGACGGTGGCAGGGAATTTGCCCGGGTATTTCAAACGGCTAAGTCTGAGTTTCTACACGCGCTGCGCGATGTACGACGCGGCCCGAGACTACGGGATCAACCCGCCGCGGCCGGGGATGTTCGTCGCCGTCAGCGGACCGGTCGCCTGGGGCGTGCTGCTCGGAGCGTTCGTGATTTTGCTGGCCCTGGGGTGCTGGGTGTTTTCGCGTAAAGAGTTCGCGGAGGTGCAGTGATCGAGCCCGCAGCGCGAGCAAGGACGCATCCTTGCTCGCGCTGCGGGCTCAAATGCGGGAGGCGGACGACCATGCGGATCCTTTGGACCCTGGCGAAGAAAGACCTCCGCTTGCTCCTGCGCGATCCGCGGGCGCTCGTCATTCTGCTCATCATGCCGCTCCTGTTCATCTTCATCCTGGGCATTTCGCTGGGAGAAGGCTTCGGGCAAAAACCGGAAGATCGACTGCGCGTCTCGGTCGTGGTGCTCGACGAAGGGGTGCCGCGGTTTTTCGATCGGCCGGCGCTGGTGCGCGATGCGGGCAGCCTGCTGACATTGGGCTTCGGCGGCTTGAACGGCGCGGTCGGCGGGTTGGCGTTATCGGAGGCGAATCGGCCCCGGTGGTTCCCGCATTCGTCGTGGTCGCAACTCGTGCTCGACGATCTGGCGCAAACCGCGGGCATCAAGATCGAGCGGTTCGAGTCGCTCGCCGAAGCGGAAGATCTCGTGCGGCGCGGCCGACGGGCAGCGGTGTTGGTACTAGGCAAGAACTTTAGTAAACGCGTCGCCCGCTGCTCGTTTCTGTCGTCCGGGTGGCAGGAGACGTTTGCGCTCGCCGGCGCCTTCCCCGTGGCGGGGCACCCGATTGGGCTTGCCGGTTCGCTGTTTTTTGACGAACGCCAAACCGTGCTGCCCTTCTATTTGCTCGACGGCATCAATCCTTTCTACCGCGACGGCATCAATCTCGAGACGCTCGATGCGCGCGTGCTGCGCGATCCGACGCAGCAGACGGCGTCGGCGATTCTGGATCAGGCGGCGCAGGGGAGTCTGTTGCGCGTGCTCATGCCGTGGATGATCGGCCGGGCGTTTGAAAAGGTGGGCGATCCGGAGTTTATGAGCGCGCTGGGCCGATCGAAGAATTTGCCGCTGGAGGTGCGATTCTTTCTGCAGAGCGAGGCGCCGTTGTTGCTGGCGAAACGTCGGCAGCTGGGCGTGAGCCTGCAGGATTCGCTGCAGCAGATGTTTTCGCGCTACAACCTGACGGCGAAGACGTGGGCGGCACTGACCCGGGAACCCGAACACGCGGGGCTCGGCGCCGAGACGTCGGCGTATCGTGCGGAAGGGGCGGGACTCCTCAAGCGCGGCTCGATCCGCTATCAGCTCCTGGTGCCGTCGTACCTGGTGATGTTTGCGTTCTTCATGGTGCTGACGGCCGGCTGGCTCTTTACGTCGGAGCGGCGCCAGGGGACGATGAAACGGCTGTGGGCGGCCCCGCTGGCTCGCTGGCAAATCTTGCTAGGGAAGTTCATTCCATGCTACGTGCTCTCGGTCGTGCAGGGGGCGTTTCTGTTTTCGGCCGGCCGGCTGATCTTTCAGATGTCGTGGGGCGCGGAGCCCTGGATGCTCGTCCCCGTGGTGCTGTCGACGTCGCTGGCGGCGATGGGCCTGGCACTCGTGGTCGCGGTGTGCGCCCAGACGGAGACTCAGGTGGCGATTTACGGCACGCTGTTGGTGCTGTTGCTCGCGGGACTCAGCGGCGGCTTGATGGGAGATCGTTCGTTGATGCCGGAGCAAATGCAGACCATGAGTCTGGCGACGCCGCACGCGTGGGCGCTGGACGCGTACCGTCAGCTGCTGACGAATCCGCGGCCAGACGTGGCGCTGGTGTGGCACGCGGTCGGCGTGTTGTCGGCATTCGGCGCGGGGTTTTTGGCGCTGGCGTGGGGCCTGCTACGGCGTGGGAGTTGATTCGTTTAAAAATCAGAAACTGGGTCGTCACAACTCAATTAGCGTCTGCGACTTGACCACCGCGTGCTCTTCCGGATACGTGTGAAACGCCGTCAGGAACAGGCATCCCGGCTTCGTCTCCAGCGTCGCGAAACCGAGCGGCGGCGGGGCTAAACGGTGCTTCGGCGCGAAACGGACCAAGAGTCCCCGGCGGGCGCCGTCGGCCACGATCTCGTCGTGCGTGTGCTGGAAAATCTCCGGCGGCAACGACTCGACCTGGATGCTGTTGCGATAGGTGACGCCGTTCATGCAGCGGATGGTGCCGGTGTGTTCGCCGCGAAGTCGGTAGCGAAGCAGGCGGCGC
Source organism: Gemmatales bacterium (assembly GCA_038217425.1). Taxonomy (GTDB): domain Bacteria; phylum Planctomycetota; class Planctomycetia; order Gemmatales; family Gemmataceae; genus JAIEPT01. The sequence goes on along the minus strand of JBBQPM010000012.1, from coordinate 1,516 downwards.
TGCAAGGTCCAGGCGCGATCGCTGTCGGCGACTTCGGTGAGCAACACGTGTTCGTTTTCCCAGCAGAGCACATGACCCGTGGGCGTGATGCGTACGCAGGCGCGGTAACCGTCGCGGCAGACTTGTCGGCTGGCGAAGACCTGGAACAGTTCCGGATGTAGCGGTCGGCCGAAAACTTCGAAGACCAAATCGCGAATCCGGGGTCTGGCGGGAAAAACGTTCATGAAATACTGTAGCGTAGCCCTTCTCTGTCGAGATAGAATAAAGTCAGTTCCCGTCGAGCTGGAAAAAAGCCGCTTGTGCAGCTTCCATTTCTAGCGATTATAGGAGTGGTTCGTCAGCACCTCAATCCATCTTTGCTCTTCTGGCCGCGAAACGGTAGTAATTTGGGAGAGTTTCACGGATACTTGAGGAAATTCCGCCTTTGCCCCAGGCGTAAACGCCGACCGATCACGAAACACCAGGGTGAATCGCCATGCCACTTGGATTGCGCTGTCCGGAGTGTTACAAACCGATGCGCGTGCCCGACCAGGTCGCGGGACGTCGGGTTCAGTGTCCGTTCTGTCATAGCGTGTTCCGTTATCAGGGACAAGCGGAACTGACGCTGGGTCCGGTGCCGGCGAAGGGGACGAAACGCGATCCGAACTGGTCGCTGCCGGGCTGGCAAGTGATGCCGACGACGCGACCGACTGGCGGCGCGGAGCCGGCAGAACGTCAGGGCGCCTGGGCGCCGGCTGCCACGGCAGCTGCCGCCGGCGCCGCAGCTGTCGGCGCTGCAGCGCTCGCGCGCAATACCCAGCCCGCGGCCCTGGCCGAGCCCGATTACTTCGACGCGGACGAAGTTCTCTCCGAGGCGGAGCCGGAAGCGGAACCGCTCATGTCGGACACCGAAGACGAGGTCAACTTCAACGCGATTTTCCAACAAGACAACCGCGGGGGTGCGGTCGCTGAACCGGTCGACGCGGAAGAAGAACCGGCCGAAGCGCTAGCCGACGAGTTTGAAGAGTTTACCGCCGAGGAAGTGGAGGACGCGGAGGTCGCCGAGGCGCAAGCAGTCTGGGGCGACGCGGAAGCGGAAGCGGAGGAAGTGGAAGAGGAGCCGCTAGCGAGTTTGTTTGAAGACGAAGAAGTTGCGGAGGCCGCGCCGGTGGCCGAGGAAGAGGATGCGTTCGTCGCGCCGGTCGCTCATTTGTTCGAAGCGGACGAAGAAGTGGCTGAGGACGAGGCGGAAGCCGCCTTCGCCGAGCCGGTGGCCGACGCGGAACCGGTCGCACATCTGTTCGAAGCAGAAGAAGAGCCGGCCGAGGCGGTGGAGGACGATGCGTTCGCCGCATTCGCCGAACCGGTGGCCGAGGTCGTCGACGAGGAACCGGTCGCGCATCTGTTCGAAGCAGAGGAAGAACCGGCCGAGGCAGTGGAGGAAGATGCGTTCGCCGAACCCGTAGCCGACGCGGAACCGGTCGCGCAATTGTTTGAAGCCGACGAAGAATCGGCCGAGGCGTTGGAGGAGGATGCG
>JBBQPM010000011.1:0-64836 GCA_038217425.1 Gemmatales bacterium | reverse complement strand
CGATCGCGGAACATGACCGTGGCGCCGTTGCGGAAGTTGCTCCCCTGGGCGGTCACCACCTCGCGCACGAACTGGTCATACGGCTTGTTTTGGCGGAACGAATCGCGCAGAAATCCGTCGAGCGTGTGGACCGACTTCATGGGCCGTGGACTCGTCGATCCCGTCGACGACATGCGCGCCACCAATCCCCCCAGCAACGGGCCGTTGCTCGATGCGCTGGCGGAACATTTTCGTAAAGAGAAGTACGACCTGAAGAAGCTCGTACGCACGATTCTCTCGTCGCACGTTTACGGCCTATCGTCGCAGCCGACCGAACGGAATGTCGCCGATCTGCGCAACTACTCGCGGCACTACCGTCAACGGCTCCGCGGCGAAGTGCTGCTCGACGCGTTGTCGGACATCACCGGCGTGCCCGAAACATTCTCGGCGGCGCCTCCCGGGACGCGGGCGATGGAGTTGTGGACGGTGCGGACGCAGTCGGTCTTCCTCGACAGTTTCGGCCGGCCCGATCCGAATCAAGATCCGCCGTGCGAGCGCATGAGCGAGACGTCGGTGGTGCAGGCGTTGCACCTGATGAACTCGCCGAACCTGCATCGCAAGGTAACGAGCGACGCGGGCCGGGCCGCGGAGTTGGCCAAGAGCAAGCGGACGTCGGATCAGTTGGCGGACGAGTTGTACCTGCTGATCTACAGCCGATTGCCGTCGGCGAAGGAGCGCGTGTCGGCGACGAAGTTGTTGGACGTCGGCCCGCGCCGCCAGGCGATCGAAGATCTGATGTGGAGCATCATCAACACGCCGGAGTTCGTGTTCAAGAATTAACTCCTCGGCTCGCCTTTTTATTCCGTCGCCTTGTCCAACCCCAGCGCCTCGGAGACGCGGTTCATTGCCCGCGTCAGCTTCTTGCGTAGCGCCTCGGCGCTCTCGCCGCGCTCGGCTGCGATCTCGTTCCACGCCTTGCCGTGCGCCCGCAGCTCCATCAACTCGCGCTCGTCCGGCGATAACTGCCGCTGTACCTGTTCGAGCAACTCGCGTCCCGCCATCACCCGGCTCGGCGTCGCCTGGCCGTCGGAGACCGCTTCGAGATTCGATTCGCCGTCCGCGACCCGCCGCTGATCGCGCCGGCCTGCTTGCTGTTCGCGGACTTTGTCCAGCAGCTTGTTGCGCGCCATCGTTACAAGTAACTTCAGCACGTCGCGCGGCTCCTGAAAATCGAACTGCCCCGCCGCGGTCCGCACGAAGAAGTTTGCCAACACCGACTGGCAAATATCGACTGAATCGAGCAGCCGATGCACCCGGCTATCGGCGAGCTTGATGCGAATCGTTCGACGAATCTCCGACTCGAACTGCCGTACGAGATCCTGCGCCGCCTGGGCGTCGCCGGTGCGCACACGCTGCATCAGTTCCGCGAAGGATTGCTCGATTGCCATGTCAATTCGCCCTCTCGGAGCCCGCAGCGCGAGCAAGGGTTTGTTCCTTGCTCGTGCTTGCGGGCTCTGTTAGAAATCGATGTCCTGCGCCACCACCAGATCCTCCGCTCGACTCGACGCGGCCAGCGAACGGTTGAGCATCTCCTGCGAGATCGTGCCGCTTGCCAGGAACTCGTCGCGCATCGCGGCATACTGGTTCACCATCGCCTGGTCGCCGAAATCCGTGAACTTTGCGATGAGCGTCTGCAAGAGTTTCGCGACCAGGGCCGCGTCGTTCTCGCTCGACTGGCCGCGACGCAAGGCATCGATCTTGTGCTGCAGAAACAACACCTGCCGCTGCACCTCGGCCCGCGCCAGGATTCGCCGAATGTCCCCCGAGATTTGCTTCAGCTTGTGCGGATCGCTGGCGTACTCCGCGATGATGTTCGCCTCGACGCTTTGTCCGGTACGGCGTTGGAGCGGCAGATCGAAAGTGAGCGTCGCCTTGGCCAGGCGGAAACGCTGTGCCGTGGGCCGAGCGGGGAGCGTGCAGCGGAAGAGGAATTCGTACGCCTTGCCCCGTTCGAGATGTTCCAGTTGAAACAGCGCGACATTGTCGGCGTCGGGCTGAATGTCGCCGACGAAGAGGATCTCGGGGCGGGTGCGGTACATTTCGCGGACGAAGAAATCGGGCGAGAGCCAAAGTTTGAGGACGGCGTTGGCGGCCAAGATGTTTTTCTGGTTCGCGAGAATCTGGTAGAAGAGTTGCGCCGCCTCCGACTCGTGGCGAATGTGATGGAACGTCCCGGCCAGGGTCGTCTTGGCGAGGTTGGAAAGCAGCGACACCTTGCATTCGCCGGTGCCGACCGCGGCGATGGGGAGGTTGTATTGCGAGCCGAGGATTTGCGCCTGGGCCTGGGCTTCGCGCGGATCGCTGGCCTGGCCGTCGGTGAGCAGGACGAGCTTGCGCAGCCGCGGCGCGTCGTGGACGGCATCGAGGATTTGGCGCGTGAGTTCGAGCGGTTGCGCCAACGACGTATCGCCGCCGCCGACCGCGGCGAGTTGTTGCAGAGCGACGCGCGTCAGTTCGGTCTCGGCGGAGCGAAGTCCCTGGGCGAGGATGTAGGGCTGATGATCGAAGGCGATGAGCGTGAGCCAATCGTCGGGCCCGAGTTGGCCGACGAGATCGCGGACGACGCTGCAGGCCATTTGCCTACGACTGGGAACGTCGGTGATGACTTGCGACGTGTGCCGACCTTCGGTGATGACGGCGCCGACCTTTTGAGCCTTGGGATCGCGGCGCATGAGGACGTTCATGGACCCGCTGACGTCGACGAGCAGGATGAGGTGGACCGGCACGGGGAGGTCGGGGGGCGCCAGGGCGTCGCCTTGCGGATCGATGCTGACGAGGACGCTGACGTCTTCGGTCCGGCCCAACGGCACGAAGGGGCGATCAAGTTGAATGCGTAAGGCGAAGAGGTCAGCCATCACGTGCTCCGGGCAGGATTTACCTGATCCAAGAATAGCAGATCCCTCCCGAGCCCGCAGCGCTAGCAAGGATCGAATTCGAACCTTGCTAGCGCTGCGGGTTCGGAGAGATCGATGCCGCGCAGCATGTTAGAATTCGCCGAACGCGCCGGTCGCGGCGAGGATCCAGAAGATGGTTGCGTCGGCGCCGATATGGCAGAGGATCGCCAGCCCCAGGCCGCCGGTGCGCCAGCGCAAGCCCCCCAGCACCACGCCGTACAGTCCCGCTATCCCGGCGCCGAGCGCGCCCGGCGGATACCCTTGAAGATGGCCCACGCCGAAAATCACCGACGTGACGCCCAGCGCAACCCACGGATTCCATTCCGCGGCTACGACGTCCCACAGCACGCCGCGAAACAGCAGTTCCTCAAGTACCGCGTTGAGAACGCTGAAACAAATCCCGGCGAGAGCGATCTGACCGAACCCGGCGACCGGCAGTTTGCCGACCAAGAGCTGAACGTCGGGCCGGACGATCGCGTGGAAGGCGACGAGAACGCCGGCGATGACGACGATGACGAGTGCGGCGAAGGCCAACGGCCCGCCGTGCATTTGGCCGAGCGCGAGCCGGGGGATGGTCCGCCGCAGCGGCGGCGTTACCCACACTATCGCGTAGTATGCGAACAGGGGGAGGGCCAAATACCACGGCCAGACGAGCCCCGACGAAAACGCCATCGACGCCGCCAGACACGCGACGAATAGCATGCCGTGCATGGCCGACCAGATTCCGCGGTTTTCCATCATCGTCCCTCGGCGAAGGTGCTAGTTTATCGCGCAGGGCGCTTGGCTTGATTTCTTTCGCTCGTAAAATACCCGCGAACCGAGTCTTCCGTCTTCAGGGTAAGTCCATGTCCAAGCCGCGCATCCTTATCGCCGACGATCATCCGCAAGGGGCGGAATTGCTCGAGGCCTACCTGTCCAGCAGCGATTACGACCTCGAGATCGCCTCGGACGGCGAAGAGACTCTACGCAAGGTCAAAGATTGGCGGCCCGATCTGATTCTGCTCGACGTGATGATGCCGAAGATCAGCGGCTTCGAAGTGTGTCAGCGCGTGAAATCCGACCCGGCGACGCGCGACATCGTCATCCTCATGATCACCGCGCTCGATCAGACCAGCGACATCGACCGGGCCGTCGAACTGGGGGTCAACGACTACCTGACGAAGCCGGTGAACAAGACAGAACTGGTGCTGCGCGTGCAGGCGGCGCTGGAGAGCCGAAAGTTCAAGGAGCCGCTCGACCAGGCGCTGGCGTACATCGAGCGGATGCAAACCAAGTAAGACGACAGGCGTCCGCCGCAGGAGAGTGATATGCCGTTCATCGATCTGAACGCGATTCCCGTGCAGAGTTTGTTGCCCGGCTGCAAGATGCGCACGCCGTACGGCGAGAAATTGATGCTGTCGTACCTGGAGATGGAGCCGGGGGCCGTGGTGCCGCTGCATCATCATCCGCACGAGCAGGGGGGCATCCTGCTCGAGGGCCGCATGGAGTTGACGATCGGCGATGAGACGCGCGTGGTGGAGGCGGGGAGCTTGTATCTGATTCCGCCGAACGTGCCGCACAAGGCGGTCGCGATCGGCGGCAAGGCGGTCGTGCTCGATGTGTTCAGCCCGCCGCGCGAGGATTACGCGGCGCTTTACAACAAGTATGTGCCGACGGAATAATCCAAGCCCCGGGGCGAGGTACTCCGAACCGCGGGGATCCAACCCCGTGCGAACTAAGCCCCGGGGTTCGGAGTACCTCACCCCGGGGCTTAGTGAAATCAATCAATCGACCGGAACTGAAGTCCGTCGCAGCTCGGCACCATCACCGGCACCTGACGGCAGACCTTGTACGTCACGCAGTGGGCTTCCAGCTTGCACGTCGTCACCGGCACCTGATAAATCTCCTCACGCGGCACCATCTTGCACACCGTGTACGGGATCATCTGGCACTTCTCCTCCGTCACCGTCCGATACTTGAAACAACGTAGCGTCTGGCAACGCTCCTCCGGCACCATTCGGCACACCGTGTACGGCACCTGCACGCAATGCGTCTCCGGCACGCAGTAATGCTTGTACCGCGTCTCCATTCGGCAATGCTGCTGCGGCACCACCCGGCACGTCGTGTACGGGATCTGCACGCATTTCTCTTCCGGAACCGTGTAGCACTTCCGCTGCGTCACCATCTTGCAATGCTGTTCCGGCACCATCCGGCACGTCGTGTACGGCACCTGGTAGCACTTCTCCTCCGGAATCGTGATGTACTTGCAACGCGTCTCCATCCGGCAATGCTCCTGCGTGATCATCTTGCACGTCGTGTACGGAATCTTCTGAACGTGCACTTCCGGTACCATGTAGCATTTCCGCTGCGTCACCATCTTGCAATGCTGTTCCGGCACCATTCGGCACGTCGTGTACGGCACCTGGTAGCACTTCTCCTCCGGCGTCACCACCGTGCGGCTGCACGTCACCATCTTGCAATGATCTTCACGCACCATCTGACACGTCGTATAGGTTTTCTTGTAGCACGTGTGCACCGGCACCGTCTTGCAGACGTTGTACTTCACGACGTAACACTCTTCGCGCGGCACCATCCGGCACGACTTCACCGTCCGCATCTCCTGACGCGGGCAATACACATTGCGGCACGTCCAGTGTCCCGGCATCTGCTCCGGGCACGATACCACCGGTCCCGGGCAGTAGTGACTCGTGCACGTGCACGGATCGAACGTCCACGTCCCTGGCTGACGGTAGCACTTCATCACCACCGGCCCCGGGCAGAAATCGCGTACCTGCGTCCACGCCCCCACTTCCACGCAAATCTGATGCTCCGTGTAACAGGGCTCCATCACGATCCGCTTGCACATCTGCTCGCGCGGCTCGATCACCGTCTGATACGTCACCTGCGGCACATCTACCACGTGCTGCTGATACACCGGCTTGTACGTGCAGTAGTTCACCGGCACCTGGTACGGCACTTCTTGACGGTGGTACACCGTGTACTTGTACGTCTTGACGTGCTGCGTGTACTCCGGCCGTTGCGTCGTCCAGTAGACCGGCACCTGGTAATCCTGGTAGCACGGCTTCTGCACCGTGTAGCGGCGCTCGTAGCAGTGCTGTTCATACACCGGATGCTGCGTCGTCCAGCGCACCGGAACCTGATAATCCTGACGCTCGACCCGGCACGTCGTGTACTTGTACGTCTTGACGTGCTGCGTGTACTCCGGCCGATGCGTCGTCCAGTAGACCGGCACCTGGTAATCCTGGTAGCACTGCTTGTACGTCATGTAACGCTGTTCGCGGACGTGCTGCTGGTACTCGGTCTTGTAGGTCGTCCAGTGGATCGGCACCTGGTACTCTTGCTGGCACATCTTGTACGTCGTGTACTGCTGCGTCCGGTAGTGCTGTTCGTACACCGGCTTCATGACGCAGTATTTCTGCACCACGTCGTAAGGTTCGCAGACCGTTCGGCAGACGGTGTAGCGCTGCTCGCGGACGCATTGTTCGTAGGTCGGCTGCAGCACGGTCTTCTTGCATTCTTGCAAGTGCGTCGTGTAGACGGGCCGATAGGTGACGCAGGTGCGGTCCTCGACGACCGTCTGCATGCACGGCCGATAGCGCACGGTCGGCAAGCAGTAATCTTGGGGGCATGACGTGGCGACCGGGTACCGGCAGGCGCCGCAAAAGGCGGAGGCGGAACCGGCGACAGCGAACAATGCCACGATCGGAACGAAGAGGTTTAGCTTCATGGAAGCTCTCCTGGAAAAGAGGCCGACTGCGGTCTTTGGGAGACCATCATCCAGGTAACTCTTGCCGATAGTTGCGATCGGGTAAATTTATCTTGAGAGGAAAAGACGAGAAACTGGAAAGAGTGGGTCGGCAGAAACGGTAAAGCCGGCACGTTCGATTCCGTGAAAGCCCCGGGACGGCTATCCCTGGGGGCGGGTTCCCAGGGATAGCCATCCCGGGGCTTTCGCTACAATACCCTGGGAATCCTCGCACTTCCTGAGAAAGCGAACATCGTGAGCGACCTGGTCTATCAGCGCTGTATTCACCCCCACTGCGGCGGAACCGCCTCCCTCGAGGACACCTCGTTCGTCTGCCCCAAGTGCGGTGGATTGCTCGACGTCGCCTACGACTGGGATCGCCTCACGCCGCCCAAATCCCTTGCCGAAATCGAATCCAAATGGGGACAGCGCGCCGATCCCCTCAACTTCTCAGGCGTCTGGCGCTTCCGCGATCTGCTCCCCTTTTCGCCCCCCGAAAAAATCATGACCATCGGCGAAGGTCAGACCATCCTGCAAAAAGCCGACGGCGTCGCCGGGTACGTCGGCATGAACCCCGGATGCCTATTCCTCCAGTACGAAGGCATGAACCCCTCCGGCAGCTTCAAAGACAACGGCATGTCGGCCGCGTTCACCCACGCCCAACTCGTCGGCGCCAAACGCGCCGCCTGCGCCTCCACCGGCAACACCTCTGCCTCGCTCGCCGTCTACTGCTCCGCCACCGGGCTCATGCGCGCCATCATCTTCATCGGCAGCGGCAAAATCTCCTACGGCAAACTCGCCCAGGCGCTCGATCACGGCGCCCTCACCGTCCAGATCGCCGGCGACTTCGACGACGCCATGCAGCGCGTCCAGCAAGTTGCACGCAAGCTCGGCATCTATCTCGTCAACAGCATCAACCCTTTCCGCCTCGAAGGTCAAAAGACGATCATGTACCGCGTCCTCGAGGCGCTGCGCTGGGAAGTCCCCGACTGGATCGTCGTCCCCGGCGGCAACCTCGGCAACTCGTCGTCGTTCGGCAAGGCGTTCATCGAACTCGTCGAACTTGGCCTCATCAAGCGCGTCCCCAAGCTCGCGATCATCAACGCCGCCGGCGCGAACACGTTCTACCAGCTCTACGAGAAGTTCGGCCTGCGCTGGAACGGCGGCAAATCCGACAAGAAGATCAGCGAGGGATACTACCAGAGCCTCGACGCCGAGCACATTCGGGCGGCGACCATCGCCAGCGCCATCGAGATCAACCATCCCGTCAACCTGGAGAAAGCCCTCCGCGCCCTGGACCGCTGCGGCGGCGTGGTGCGCGAGACGACGGACCAGGAGATTCTGGACGCCAAGGCGAAGGTCGGCGCCGGCGGCCTGGGCTGCGAACCCGCTTCGGCTGCGTCGGTCGCCGGGGCGCGCAAGCTCCGCAAGGAAGGGATCATCGCCCCGTCCGATCGCGTCGTCTGCATCCTCACCGGACATCAGCTCAAGGACCCGACGGCGACGGTCGCGTATCATAGCGCCGATCAAAAGACATTCGACGAAGTCCTGGGCCACCGCGGCGTGCGCCGGGCCATGTACGCCAATCGCGCGGTGCAGGTTCCCAACGATCTCGACGAGATCATCAAGGCGATCGAGGTCTATTCTTAAGGCGAGCGGGGGACGTGAGTCCCCCGGTACGTCATTCATTGCAACAAGCGCAACGTACCGGGATTCTCGCCCCCGCTCGGCTAAACCCTTACCCATTTCTTGCAGTTTCTCGCCGTCAAATCCCGTGAAAAGTCCCCTTTTTTTCGGGGCGACGTCTGGGTTAAGATTCAGCGGTCAAGTCGCTGGAACCGACCTGACGCCGCGGTCTGGTATGGATGCCAAATCGCACAAGAGAAGAGGAACAGGATGAATGGATTCATCCGCTCGACCAATCTCAGGTCGAGCGCCTAAGAATCATCTCGCACTCCCCATCCCGTCCTCGCAATCGCAGCGTACGTCGCACGGGAGCCTCGGAACCTCCCTGCGGACGCGTTGCGCTCCGGCCGGTCCCCCTCTGGCCGAGAGAATCCTTTTCCCCCCAAAGGAACAGAGAACGCATGAACCGCGACCCCATTTTCATTCGCGTCGACGCCAATCCCCAGACCGGCTACGAGCGCTTCGCTCGCTGTCTGATCCTCGGAGCGGCCCTGCAGCGCCGCCGGCGACCCGTTTATTTCCTCTCGCATCTTCAGCCCAACGGGTTGGCGATGACCATCAAACGCGGCGGCAACGACTGGATCAACATCCCCGAAGGCGTCGGCAGCGATATCAACTTCGTACAGAGGGAAATGCGCCGCCTCAGCCCCGCGGCCCTCTTCATCGACGACGCCAACGCCACCAACGAATATCTCGAAGAGTTCGCCGGCATGGCCCCGCTCATGATTTCCATGGATCACGTCGGCCAACATCCGCTCCCTGCCGACCTCGTCGTCAATCCGCTCCTGGGCCCCAGCCGGGAAAGCTACGAGTTCCGCCCCGACGCGCAGCTCCTTCTGGGCAAACGCTTCGGCATGGTCCGTCCCGAGATTCGCCGGTATCGGCCCACGCGTTCGCAAGAGCCGGCGCCGTTGTCGCAACTCACCGGCAAGCCGGGCCAGTTCCGCGCCTTGGTCGCGCTCGGCGAAGACGACCCGCATCTGCAGACGCTCGAACTCGTCAAGATGTTGATGAACGCTCCGAAGATTGGCAAGGTCGACGTCATCGTGCGTCGCGAACATTCGCAGCTCGAGGAGATCAAGGCGCTCGCGGAAGAATACAAGGACCATCTGGAACTCGCGCTCGAACCGGCGGAAGTGGCGGCCAAGCTCGTGCGCTGTCACTTCGCAATCACCAGCGGTTCGGGCTGGTCGATCGAACTCGCCTGTATCGGCATTCCGCAGCTCATCCTCGTGCAGAATGAAGTCCATTGGCCCAACGCCCAACGGCTCGAAGAGGAAGGGTGCGCGTCGGTCATGGGCTGGCGCGAGAACACGTCGGCCCAGACCATCCGCCTGGCCGTGCAGAACTTGCTCGCCGACCCGCTGGAACGGCAAGCGATGGCCCGCAACGGCCGTAAGTTGATCGACGGCCGCGGTCCGGATCGACTGGTGAATGCAATGGAAATTATGTTGGCCGGCACGGCTCGCAAGAAGGGGCTGCGTCTGGTGGCGTAAAGAAGTCCGCGAAAGCCCAGGGAGGCTATCCCTGGGCAACCCTTAGGTCGCGGGCGCTCTCCCAGGGATAGCCATCCCTGGGCTTTCGCATACTAAACCGCCAAGCCCGGCAGCTGCGGGTTCTCGGTGATGACGCGCATGACGTCGGTCGGGATGCCCTGGGCCAGGCGCACTTCGCTGACGTTGAAAAGCGTGTTCATTATGGTGCCGACGAGGTGGCGCTGGGTAAGCGGATTGCCCGCGGGTTCGCCGCCGTCGCGGCTCGATTGGCCGATCACCTGGCCGTGCGTCATGCCGCCGCCGTGCAACAAGAGCGGCGTCGATTTGCCCCAATGATCCCGCCCGCCGTTGTTGTTGATCCGAGGCGTTCGGCCCATCTCTCCCGTCGCTACCAATAAGATCTTGTCGCTGAGCCCGCGTGCTTCCGTGTCCTCGATAAACGTCGAGACCGCGTGATCGAACGGCGTGCCGACCCAGTTCATGCCCTGGCCCACGGGCAGATTGTTGACGTCGGCGTGCATGTCCCACACGAACTCGGTGTGTACCAACACGAATCCGCATCCCGCTTCGCACAGTCGACGCGCGAGCAACAGAAGTTTGCCGAGCGAGCGGGCGTTGGCGGTGTACTGGGCGCGGTTGTTCTTGTACGCCCAGCTATTGGGGCGGTCGAGATGCGACGTGTCGTATTTGCCGACGAGCCGGGCGTCTTCCTTGGAGAGGTCGAACGCGTTGGCGACGCCGCCGAGGATGACGTCGAGGGCCTGTTCGTGGAAGCGATCGACGCTGGCCATGGCGCCGCTGGAGTCGAGCGATCGGCGAATGCGGTCGAGTTGGCCCAAGAGAGCCCGGCGGTCGTCGAGCCGGCTGCGGTCGAGATTAAGGCGCATGTTTTGCTGCATGTTGCCGCCGGCGCCGGGGACGAACGGAGCGTAGGAGACGCCCAGGCCGCCGGTGGCGAGGAGATTGCCGAAGCGGTCGCGGATGGGCATGCCTTGCGGATCGACGGAACTGGGGCAGACGGCGCAGTTGGTGGGCATACCGACCGAGGTCAGCGGGCCGACGACGCGGGAGTAGAGCGAGCCGAGGTTGGCGCCGAGCGTGTGCGGCGAAACGACCGGCTTGATGTCGTGATTGCCCCCTTCGGTCTGGTACGAGCGAACGATGGCGAGGCGGTCGGCGAGGGCTGCGATCTTGGAAAAAGTGCCGCCGAACTGCAGTCCCGGAACCGCGGTTTGGACGCAACCCGTAACGCTGCGGTTATTGCTCGGCTGATCCATCTTGGGATCGTACATTTCGATCTGGCTCGGTCCGCCGTGCTGAAAGAGCAGGATGACGGACTTATCAGTGGCGAGCGCCCGGCGTTCCGCGGCGCCCTGGGCCTTGGCGGCGAGCAGGGCGGGCAGGGAGAGGCCGGCAAAACCGCCGACGGTAAGGAAATTGCGGCGCGAGCAGCCCGGCGTGGAATCGTAAAAGGAGAGCATGGCGAGACCTCGGCGAGAGGCGTGGGGTGGGTAGGACGAGATCATCCTATCATGAATGTCGGCCGATGCCTGCGCAAAATGTGCGAAAAAAATGGCAGGTGTGAGCGTCAGACTTCCGCACGCGAGAGATCGGAGAGTTTAATTCCGCCCAGGTGGGCACGGATCTGATCGGCGGTTTGCTGGCAGATGGCTTCGAGTTTTTGTAACACCAGTCCCAGAACCTCGCCGTTGGGTGTGGTTCCGCGAATGGGGCCGTCGACGGCCTCGACGATTTCGAGCAGGCTGATTTCCGAGGCGGGACGCGCGAGTCGATACCCGCCGCGCGGCCCTTTGACGGAGAGGAGTACCTTGACGACGACCAGGGGCTTGAGGACTTTGAGCAGGAACTTCTCCGAAATGCCGCGATCGCGGGCGATCACATGGCTGGCGGTCGGAGCATCGTCTTGCAATTCGGCCAAGTAGGCGGCGGCTTGCAACGCGTAGGTCGAGGCGCGTGTCAATTTCATTCCGCGTGTCGCTTCGTCCCCAAGGAACGAGCGCTCCGTAAAAACGACGGTGCGGCGGCTGCACACAGGGGCGTGCTACCTATGCTCCGTCGTTTGCCAAATTCTCTGTTCCCACACATCATGGTAGGAGCGCGATTTTCAAGAAGCAACCGCCGTCGAGAAATTTGCCGAGAAACCCCGAATTTCGCGTCCCCTCATTGCATTTCCTTTTTCGCTCGGGTACCCTACATGGGGTTCCCTTTTTACCTGCTGCCATAATGCAGAATCTCCATGAAACTTAGTCTCTCGTGTTTGATGCTCTGCCTGTGCACGATGTCCGTGCAGGCTGCCGATTGGCCCATGTGGCGCTACGATCCCGGTCGCAGCGCCAGTTCGCCGCAAAAACTGCCCGGCGATCTCCACCTGCACTGGATGCGCGAATATCCTCCCGAGCAACCCGCCTGGCCCGAACAGGAGAAGATGCAGTTCGACATCTGCTACGAACCGATCGTGGTCGGCCAAACGCTGTTCATGAACTCCGGCCGGCACGACTGCATCCGCGCCATCGACACCCGCACGGGCGAACGCAAGTGGACCTTCTTTGCCGAGGGGCCGATTCGTTTCGCTCCCTTGGCGTGGAAGGACAAACTCTACTTCAGCTCCGACGACGGCTATCTCTACTGCATCCAGCAAGAGGACGCCAAGCTCAACTGGAAGTTTCGCGGCGGGCCCAGCGACCGAAAAATCCTCGGCAACGAACGCATCATCTCGACCTGGCCCGCGCGCGGCGCCCCGGTCCTCAAGGACGGCACCGTCTACTTCGCCGCCAGCATTTGGCCCTTCATGGGCATCTTCATTCACGCCGTCGACGCCCAGACCGGCAAGGCGATCTGGACCAACGACGGCGACGGCTCGCTCTACCTCAAACAACCCCACAACACCGATTCGTTCGCCAGCATCGCGCCCCAGGGTTCTCTCGTCATTAGCGGTAATTACCTGCTTCTTCCGGGCGGCCGATCCGTCCCCGCCTGCTTCGATCGACGGACCGGCAAGTTCCTGCGCTATCAATTGGCCGAGAACGGCAAGAAGGGAGGCGGATCCGAAGTCGCGGCCCTGGGAGGCGTCTTCTTCAACGGCGGCGCCGTCTTCGACATCGCCAACGAAAAGTATCAGGGCGAGTTCTCCCGCATCGTCGCCTTCACGCCCAAGCAAGTCTTCGGATACGTGAACGGCATGGTCCGCATGGTCGATCCCCAACCCGAAAAAAATCCCCCCCCGGAACAGGACAAAGACAAAAAGACTTCGTCCTCCAAGTCCTCACGTTGGCCCGTCAAGGAATTGGCGGCGGTGAAGACCAGGTCGATCGAGACGCTCATCAAAGCTGGCAACCGGCTCTTCGCGGGGGGCGATGGGTTCATCCTCGCCATCGATCTGGATCTCGTTCAGAATCAGATGTCCGTCGCCTGGGAACTTCCCGTTAAGGGAAATGTCGTGCGCCTGATCGCCGCCGACGATCGCCTGTTTGCCGCCACCCGCGAAGGAGCGCTCTACGGGTTTGGCGCCGAACGCCGCGAAGCCGTGAAGCACGTCCGCCCTCCCGTCATTCGCGATCCGAAGGATATCTGGACTGGTAAGACCCAACAACTCCTCAAGGCCGCCCAGGTGAAGGACGGCTACTGCATCGTCTTCGGGCTCGGGTCCAATCAGCTCATCAACGAACTCCTCAAACAAACGCAACTCCGCCTTCTCGTACTCGAGAACGACGTCGATAAGACGCACGAGGCCCGGCGAACCTACACCGCCCTCGATCAATACGGCTCGCGCATCACCATCTACCACGGCCAACCCGAAACCTTCGAGTTCCCGCCCTACCTCGCCAGCCTCATCGTTAGCGAAGACAGCAGTTACATCCCCGACGCCCCCTGGTCTGAAATCTACCAGTCGCTGCGTCCCTACGGCGGCACGATCGCGCTGTTCCCAGGCCCCAAACAAAAAGACTTCGCCGAGATCGTGAAAGCCAGGCCTGAGGCCTTCGTGAATGCCGACGTCAGTCACGGCCCTGTCGTCACGCTCGTCAAACGGGTCGGCGCCCTGCCCGGTTCCGCGAACTGGACGCACGAGCACGCCGACGCTTCGAACACCCGCTTCTCCAAGGATAAACTCGTCAAGGCGCCCCTGGGCATCCTCTGGTTCGGCGGCCCCAGCCACGACGGCATCCTCCCCCGCCACGGCCACGGGCCTCAGCCCCAAGTCGTCGATGGCCGAATGTTTATCGAAGGGATCGATCTCCTCCGCGCCATCGACATCTACACCGGCAGGCTTCTTTGGGAAGCCAAGCTTCCGGGCGTCGGCCAGTTCTACAACAACTCCGCCCACCAGCCCGGGGCCAACAGTTCCGGCTCCAACTACATCAGCACCTCTGAAGGCATCTACGTCGCCTATCAGGATCAGTGCCTCAAGCTCGACCCCGCGAACGGGAAGCGAATCGCCGCGTATCCCATGCCCCAATTCCCCGGCAGGCGACTCTGGGGCTACATCAACATTGTCGACGATTACCTCATCGGCGGCGCGGACCCGCTTCTCGATCCCAAGGCGCTGCCGCCGAAAAATAAGGGTACCGAAGTCGTGGAGGCGCCGAAAGCCAAGGCACTCGACAAAGTACTTAAACTCGTGAAATCCGGAGGCGACAATCTCTCCTCCAGCAGGCATCTCTTCGTGATGGACCGCCACACTGGCAAGACCCTGTGGACGATTTCCGCCAAGCATGGCTTCCGGCACAACGGTACGTGCGCCGGCAACGGCAAGCTCTACACAATCGATCGCCTCTCGGGCGACCAGCTTCTCAAGTTCACGAGCAAGGACATCGTACCCGAACCCGCCGCCCTCTTCGCTTTCGACCTCAAGACCGGACAGCCCGTCTGGAACACCGATGCCGACGTGTTCGGCACCTGGCTCAGCTATTCCGCTGAGCACGATTGTCTCGTGGAAGCGGGACGCGTGACCCGCGACGCTCTCAAGGACGAACCGATGGGCATGCGTGTCTACCAGGCCTCGAATGGTAAGGTTCTCTGGCACCAGAAAAAATACGCGGGCCCGGCGCTACTGTTTCAGGACGCCGTCCTGCAGGGCAACGAAGCGTGCAACATCTTCACGGGATTACCCAAGCTGCGCCCCGATCCCGTCACCGGACTGCCGGTGCCCTGGAAGTGGGTCCGCAACTACGGCTGCAACACGCCCGCGGGCTCCGAACATCTCCTGACCTTCCGCTCCGGGGCGGCGGGCTACTACGATCTCTCCGGCGACGGCGGCACCGGGAACTTCGGCGGCTTCCGCTCTAGCTGCACCAACAACCTCATCGTCGCCGGCGGTATCCTCACCGTCCCCGAGTACACCCGCACCTGCACCTGCGCCTACCAGAACCAGACGTCCGTCGCGCTCATCCATCTCCCCGAAACGGAGATGTGGACCTCGTTCGGCTCGAAAGAGGCCAAGGGCCCCGTCAAGCGACTCGGCCTCAACCTCGGCGCCGCCGGCGATCGACGCGCGCCCGACGGCACGCTCTGGACCGATTATCCCAGCATCGCAGGCGTCTCGCCTTCCGTCCCCGTGCAGACCAAGGCCGACAAAATGGAACTCTTACGCCGACACTCCTCGGCGTTCTCCGGACCGTACAACTGGGTGACGTCCTCGGGCATCCAGGGTTTGGACGAGATTTCCATCAACCTCGGTAAAACCGCGGATCCGAGAAAGTTCACCGTACGTCTCTTCTTCGCCGAACCCGACGCCGAGGTGACTGCCGGGGAGCGCGTCTTCCACGTTGACGTGCAGGGCAAGCGCGTCGTCAGCGATCTCGATGTCTTCCGCGCCAGCGGCGGATCGCTGAAATCGTTCGTCCAGGAAGTCAAGGGCGTCGTCGTCGAGGAGATGTTGGTCATTCGTTTGACGAAGACGGAGCCGTCGGTCGAGCGCACGTTATTGTGCGGCATCGAAGTGGTCGAGGAAAAGTGACATGCAGGTAACACTGCACTTCCTCGCGCAGATCAAACGGGCCGCGGGCGTTTCGAGGCAAACGCTCGAGATTCCCGCGGGCGCCACGTTACGGGAAATTCTCGAGACGCTCGCTCAGCAGCACGGCCCCGAGTTTCATTCGCTGCTGACGACCGCGAGTCCCTCGCTTTTGTTTTTCCAGGGCGAGCTGCGCGTCGGCCTGGATCATGCGGTCATGCAGGACGCGCAGATCGACGTGGTGGCGCCGATGGCAGGGGGATGAGAATCCGTTCGCTGCTCGGGGGTTCGTTATGTCCGCGGCTGCGGGGTGGGAGCGTCTGCGGAACCAAGATTTCGAGGCGGCGCAGGCGTTCTTCGAGAAGGCGCTCGCGCTCGATTCCCACGACGGCGACGCCCACCGCGGTTTGGCGCAGATCGATTTGCAGTTCGATCGGCCCCACGAGGCCGGCGCTCATCTTCGCGAAAGCATGAAGCCCCCCTTTCGGATCGACGACCTGCACTGTCTCGGCATGGTCCTCGAGAAGTTGGGACAAGCCGACCAGGCGCTCGCGATCCTCAACACTGCCTGGCAGACCGACCCACGCCTCGCCAAGAGCGCCTTTCTCCTCGCCTGGCTGCACAACCATCGCGGCGATCCCGATCAGGCGCTCGCCTGGCTCGCCGAGGCGGGTCGTTTGCAGCCGCCGACTCCCGAGGTGCAGTTCGAAACCGCCAAGGCGCTCCTGCTGCAAGGCCGCTTCGCCGAATCACTGACCTATCATCACGAGCTACTAAGAATCAATCCCGGCGATGCCCTCACGCACAACAACCTCGGCATCGCCTACTACCGTCTGAACGACGACGCACGCAGCCTGCACCACTTCGCCGAGGCGCTGCGGCTGCGGCCCGGGTACGCCGGCGCGCTCGGCAATCGTTCGCTCGTCTGGCTGCGGCAGGGAGACTATGAGCGCGGTTGGCCCGAGTACGAATACCGTCCTTCACGCCGTACGATCGCCGAGTCGCCCGCCTGGCAGGGCGAACCGATCGAAGGCAAGACGATCCTCGTCCTCGCGGAACAGGGACTGGGCGACATGCTGCACTTCCTGCGCTACGCGCCGCTGCTACGGGCGAAGGGCGCGAAAGTGATCGTCGAGATGCCGAAGACGTTGTTACCGATGCTCGAACGCTCTGCCGGCGCCGACGCCTGGGTGGCGTTGGGCGACCCGTTTCCGCCCCATGACATGCATGTGTCACTGGCGAGTCTGCCGCTGCGGACGAAGGCGCTGCCCGCGCCGTACCCGTTGGCGAAACCGATCCGCGCGGAGGCCTGGCGGCGAGAACTGTCGAGGCTCCCTGGCAAGAAGATCGGCATCGCCTGGCAAGGGAATCCCAAGATGCCGCTCGACTGTCTCCGTTCGTTTCGGCTGCGGGCATTCGTGCCGCTGGCCCAAGTCCCGGGCGTCACGCTCGTCAGTTTGCAGAAGCATTTTGGGCTCGATCAGATTCCGACGGCCGGCGTGCCGCTGGTCGATTGGTCCGAGCGCATCGATCGGGACGAGCCGTTCCTGGACACAGCCGCCATTATGACACAGCTCGACTGGGTGATCGTGCCCGACAGCGTGCTGGCGCATCTGGCGGGCGCCCTGGGCGTGCCCACCTGGCTGGTGCTGTCAACTTCCAGCGACTGGCGCTGGGGCCGCGACCGCGGCGACACGCCCTGGTATCCGGCCATGCGTTTGTTTCGGCAGCAACAGCTCGGCGACTGGGACGAAGTCTTCGGGCGTTTAAGCTCAGCGGGTGAGGTACTCCGAACCCCTGGGACCAACGTTCGCGGTTGGTGAACCCAGGGGTTCGGAGTACCTCACCCGCTGGGCTTTCCGATTCACGGCTTCTTGGCGTTCAGCGATTCCAGATACGCCAGGAGCGCCGCCAACTCTTGCATCGTCAGGGCGTCCATGAGCCCGTCGGGCATCACCGAGATCAGGCGTCGGCCGCGTTCGTCGATGTCCTTCTTCGCGACGATCAATGCGACGCCGGCCGCGTTGCGCAGCTCGACTTCGTCGCCCGACTCCTTCGTCACGAAACCTTCGATGATCCTACCGTCGTTCAGCACGAAAAAATTCGTCTCGAACCCCTGCGTAAGTTTTGCATTCGGCTTCAGGATCGACTCGATGAGTTCCGGCCTTTTATAACGCCCGGCGACGTCGCCCAGATACGGCCCCTTGACCGGATCGGTCGGATTCACGGTGTGGCAGGCGATGCAGGCCGCCTTGAGGAAGATGCGCTGGCCGAGCTTCGCGTCCCCCTTCTCCTTGAGCACGGCGGCGAAGACTTTGTCATACGCCTGCCCCTTGAGAACGACGCGCGTGCCTTGGACCTCGTCGAGGCCAAGGGACTTGACGACGTCCCTGGCAAGCGCCTTGATTTCCGGGCGCGAGTCATTGAGCAGCGTCTTGACTTGCAAACCGAAATGGTCGGCCTTGGTCTTGCGGATGGCGCGGAGCATTTCCGCGAGGCGATCAGGCCGCGCCCACGCTTGATCGAGGGCCTTGAGCGCGTCGGCCTTGGCCTGAGCTTTGGCGAACTTGCTATCGACGATGTGCAGGAGAATCGCGTAGCCAAACTCGCGTCGGCTTGCGTCCTTGTCCTGGCTCAGCGCCAGGAACTTCGGCAGGTGCGGCCCGAGCTTGGCGTCGCGGGCAAAGTCTTCCCAGGCGCTCGACAGCGGGCCCTTCTCCGCCTCGACATCGGTGAGAGCGCTGAACGAATCGATCGCGGCAGCGAGATAGCCGGGATCATCGACGTGGGCATGCAACCCACGCAGCGCTTTCACGCGCACCTCGGCCGACTCCTTGGCATCGACGGCGATGCGTAGCAGATCCTTCTCGGAGCCATCGGGGAGCGGCCCCGATCCGCTGAGGAGGAGATCCAGCCCTTGCGAGCGAAACGCTGGCTCGTCGGCGATCAGCTTGCGCAGATGTGCGACGGCTTCGGGGAAATCGATACGATGTTTGCGCATCTCGACGACGAGCATCTTCGCGGTCGCGGCGTCCGCGGACTTGAGCGCCTTCTTAAGGACGGCGCCGATCTTGTCGGTCTCGGCCCATGCGGTGCGGTAGTAGTAGGGCCCGGTCGTATCGGGCCGGGTCCCCCACCATTTGCCGAACTCGCCCTCGGTGTAGTAGAGGCGGCATAAAGCGGGGAGCACGGCTTTTGACTTTTCCGCACGAGCGATGAGGGCGTCGACGACTTTCGATTCATGAATCGCCTGCAAGACGCGCAGCGCCCCGGCCGCATGCTTCTCTTCGTTTAGCGCTCGCAAGCACACGTCGATCGGCTTGAGCAAAATCAGCGACTCGACCGCAATATGCGCAATCGCCGGATCGGGATCGTCGGTGAGCGGCAGCATTTCGGCTGCGGCTTCAGTTCGTGCCAGTCGACCCAGAGCAATGAGAGCCTGCAAACGTACACGCGGCGGATTCTCGTCGTTCAAAAACCCGGTTAGCCGATCCGTCGAGATCTTATTCGCTTCTCCGACTCGGTCGCTCAAAATCTTGACCGCGAACTCATGCAGTTTTGGATCCGCCGTCTGAGCAAAAATCTCCGCCTTTTCCTTAAACAGCATTTTGTACGTATACATCACTGCAACTTCTGTCGCTAGCACAGATTTGTTCCACCTTATTGCCCCGAACGTTTTGTGGTCGCGATACTTTCGACGAGTCAATTCTTGCTGAGCATTAAGGCGATGGGTATGGCTCGCAGATTTCAATCGCTCCAGCACATCGGCATCTGACATTTTCGCGAGATCCACCGCCGGCACGTACTTCCACCCCTCCGGCACGATGCGGGCCACATACCCCACATGCGGATTCGAGTAGGTGTAATTGCCGCCGCGCCAGCTCGTCACGAAAATCTGACCCGAACCGTCGACGTCCATGTCCGTGGGCCGAGACATCTTGATGAGCGGAATCTGTTCCGGCTTCTTCGCGTAACTCGCCCCCTGTTCCTTGAGCGGATGGCGGAAGATCGTGTTCACGCCCCAATCGACCGTGTACAACGCATTGCCCCAGTCCTTGGGAAAACCGGGCTCGTCGAGGTACAACGCCCCGCAGGGCGAGCCGCCGCCGTAATCGACCAGGCAGTCGAGATGCTCGCTGGGGAAGTTCTTAAAGAGTTTCGGATAGCCCATGTCGGCGAGCGGGATGACATGGCTCAGGCGAACGTTCCAGCCGCCGCCGTCGTTGGTGTTGTCGCGTGTGAAGAGGTTCATGAACGGATCGATGGCGACGTCGTAGATGTTGCGCTGGCCGCGCGAGACGATCTCCATCTCCGTGCCGTCGGGGCGGACGCGGACGATGCCGCCGCCGATGAGCTGGAGCTTGCGGCCATCCTTGCCGACGGCCTCCTTGATGCCGTAATCGCCGACGGCGATGTAGAGCCAGCCGTCGATGCCCATGCGAAAGCCGTTGGTGGTGTGGTCGGCGCCGCGAAACTTGAGATCGAAGCCGATGCCCTTGACGAGGACTTCGGAGCGGTCGGCCACGCCGTCGCCGTCGTCGTCGTAGAAGACGCTGAGATCGGGGGGCGCGAGTACGATGAGTTTGTTGTGAAAGAAGTGGAGGCCGCGCGGGCTTTCGATTTTGCAGAAGGTGGTGAACTTGTCGGCCACGCCGTCGTGATCGACGTCGACGCAGCGGATGACGGCGCCGCGGCCGGGCTTGGCGTCGAGCGAACCGTTGAGATCGGTGCCGACGAAGACTTCGCCAGTGACCGCCGCGGCGATGCAGGTCGGATAGCTGACGTCGGGCGGCATCGCGAAGACGTTGGCCTTGAAACCGGGCGCGGGCTTGAGGTCTTTCTCGAGTTCCTCACGCGTGGGAGGCGGCGCATCCTTCTTGGGCTGGGCCAGGGCGGGCAGGCCGGCGAGAGCGAATACGAACAGCGAGCGTAGCATCGTGGAGTGCATACGACGTCCGGAGAAGAGAAATGGAGTGGAGCGATAAGGAATATGGTATGGGCGAATCGGCACGCGGGCTTCAAGAGAAGATTAACCACAGAGACACAGAGAGCACAGAGAAGAAACACGGAGAGGGGGAGGAGATCAGGCAGAGAATTCATTGAAATCAATTCTCCCTCTGTGGTTAATCTTCTTATTTACTTTCTTCTCTGTGCTTCTTCCTCTGTGCTCTCTGTGTCTCTGTGGTTACTTTTCTTATTTCCATTTTCCTCTGTGTCTCTGTGGTTAATCTTCTTTCGTAACTACCAATCGCCGACGGCGCCGTCCGCGTAGAAGCTGCGTTGCAACAACTCCTGCTGGAAGGGATGTTTCGCGACTTCCGCCTCGTCGATCTCGATGCCCAGACCCGGGCGGGTGTTGGGCCGTACGACGCGTCCCTTGACGTCGATCGTGAACCCCTCACGGACCACGTCCTGCCGCCAGGGGACGTCGGCGTGTACCGTCTCGCAGATGATGTACGACGGCGTCGCGAAGCCGAACTCCAGCGACGCGGCCGTGCTCACCGGGCCCTGCGGATTGTGCGGCGCCAGCGCCACCCGATACGCCTCCGCCATCGCCGCGATCCGGCGCGCTTCGCTGAGGCCGCCGCAATGCGTGATGTCGGGTTGCAAGACGCTGCACGCGCGCGTTTCGAGCAACTCGCGGAACGCATGCTGCGTCACTAGCCGTTCGCCGGTCGCGATCGGCGTGCTCACGGCCTTCTGAATTAGCGCAATGTCGCGCATCGTCTCGGGCCAGCACGGCTCTTCGAAGAAGTAGAGGCCGAACTGCTCCAGCGCCCGCGCGAAACGCAGCCCCATCCTCGGCGAGGGCCGGGCATGGCAGTCGACCATGATGTCGATGTCGGGCCCGACCGCGTCGCGCATCGCCTGCACGCACGCCTCGGCGTACCGGATCGGCCTCAGCCCCTCGATCGGCATCGTCTCGGGGACGGCCATCGTCTTGAAGGCGGTGAAGCCTTCTTCGACCGCCTTCTGAGCGAGGTCGGCGAATCGGCGTGCGTCGCTGGGGCGGGTCTCGTAGAAGTCTTCCATCTTGCCGCCCCCCAGGTGGCAGTAGAGGCGGATGAAGTCGCGGACCGGGCCGCCCCAGAGTTTGTGGATCGGCACGCCGTGAATTTTGCCGAGGATGTCCCAGAGGGCGATGTCGATGCCGGAGATGGCGGTGCCGCGGACGATGCCGTTGCCGTGCCAAAAATGTTGCCGGTACATCATCTGCCAAAGGTATTCGATACGCGTCGGATCTTCGCCGATGAGAAGCTGCGAGATATCTTCGATGGCGCCGACG
The DNA here is from genome assembly GCA_038217425.1 of Gemmatales bacterium. Taxonomy (GTDB): domain Bacteria; phylum Planctomycetota; class Planctomycetia; order Gemmatales; family Gemmataceae; genus JAIEPT01. Next base: position 42,719 of record JBBQPM010000011.1, on the reverse strand, counting down.
ACGGCGCGGGTGTGCCATTCAAGCGTCGCTTCGCCCCAGCCGAAGAGTCCTGGCTGATCGGTGAGAACCTTGACGAAGATCCAGTTGCGCATGCGGGCATGGCAGACGAGCGTTTCGATTTTGGTGATTTTCATGCGGTGTCGCTGATGAGGGTGAGAAAGCAATTGAGCCACAGAGAGCACAAGGGACACAGAGGGAAAAGGAGGCCGATGCGTTCTGCTCCGCTGCGTCCTCGGCTCTCTGTGGTTACCATCCTATCTACGGCTTGCGGCAACGCCAGTAACCCGGCCTTCGGCTCGTATGGGCGACGGCCATGACTACGACCTCGTCGGCGTCGCGGATTAGGTAGTACACGGCGTATGGGAATTCTGTAACGGTGACGAATCGAGCTTGAAGGTCGTCATCGAAGGGCCATCGTTCGGGATCCGCGCGGATTTTCTCAACAGCTTGTTCAACACGATCGACAAACCTTTCAGCCGTTTGCCTGGGACCGACGAACATACCAGCGTTGCCCGTCGAAGAATTCCTTCCTGGCGAGCCGATGGAATCGCGTCTTTACGGACATCGTCCGTCCTCGGGGCTATCCAATTCAAGGCGGGCTTCCTTCAGAACTTCTTCCCACGACACGGTACAAGTCGGATCGTCTTCGATCTCCTGCGAGCGCCTGAGCAATTCCGCGCGGAATGCTGGATCGTGATGAGGTAGCTCGAATTCGTCCTCGTCCGAATAATCCGGAAGACTCTCCAAGAGGGCCTCCACCAGGCGGGATCGTTCCTTTTCGGGCAGCTTGAGCGCCTGATCGACCAACTCGTCCGTCGTGAGCATGACAAATTCTCCAAAAGGTTGCCGACGGCCATTGTACCGTCGCGCGGGGAAAACTTACAAGGTGCCGCGCAGCTCCTGCTCGCGTTCGATGGCCTGGAAGAGCGCCTTGAAGTTGCCTTTGCCGAAGCTGCGCGAGCCGCGCCTTTGGATCACCTCGAAGAAGACTGTCGGCCGATCCGCGACCGGCTTCGTGAAGATCTGCAGCATGTAGCCCTCTTCGTCGCGGTCGATCAGGATGCCGAGTTCTGCGAGTTCGTCGATCGATTCCTTGATGGGCCCGACACGCTCGGCGATGCGGTCGTAGTAAGTTTGCGGGACGCGCAGGAAGGAGACGTCGTTCTTGCGCATCGCCCGCACGGTCGATACGATGTCGGGCGTGGTCATGGCGATGTGCTGCACGCCGGGGCCGCCGTAGTAGTGCAGGAACTCCTCGATTTGCGAGCGGCGTTTGCTCTGCGCGGGTTCGTTGAGCGGGAACTTGATTCGGCCCGTGCCGTTCTGCACGACCTTCGACATGAGGGCGGAATACTCGGTGCTGATGTCTTTGTCGTCGAAGTGCGCGAGTTGCGAGAAGCCGAGGACGCGCTGGTAGAACTCGACCCAGTGATTCATTCGGCCCTCTTCGACGTTGCCGACGATGTGGTCGATGCTCTTGAGACCGACGGGCGCGGAGGCGGTCGAGCGGTAGCGTTCGGGATCGATGGCGCGGAAGCCGGGGGCGAAGACTCCTTTGTACTTGTCGCGGTTGATGAAGGTGTGGGTGGTGTCGCCGTAGGCGGCGATGGTGGCAGTTTCGTAGACGCCGAACTCATCTTCGAGTTTCGCCGGAGGGCGAATGGCGAAGGCGCCTCGGCTGACGGCGGCGCGAAAGACTCTGAGGACGTCATCGACTTCGATGGCGATGTCTTGCACGCCGTCGCCGTGCCGGATGAGTCGTTCGCTTTCGGGATGGTGGCTCGACAGCGGTGAGATCAGCACGAACGTGATGTGTCCCTGCCGCAAGACGTAGCCGGCTTCGTGCTTCTGCCGGGTTTCGAGTCCTTCGTAGGCGATGACGTCGAAGCCGAACGCGTTGCGGTAGAAGTACGCCGATTGCCGGGCGTTGCCGACGAAGAAGCGGACGTGATCGATGCCGCGAAGGGAGAGAGGATCGTGAGGCATATGGCACCTCGGAGGAAAGAGGATGTGAGCCTGAAATCATATTATCACGTAATCGACAAGACGCGGATACTCGCAGGGCTTGCCGAGTTCCCGAAATGGGAACTTTGCACTTGATTTGCGACGGCGAGCCGGGTAGAAAAACGATGCGCATCATCGCGAAGAAAACGCTCAAAGACTTCTGGGAACGAGAGCCGGCGGCAAAAGCGACCTTCGAGGCATGGCACGCGGAAGCGAACGCCGCCGAATGGACATCGCCTGCGGACGTGAAAGCCCATTTCGGCTCCGCGAGCATCCTGAAAGATGGCCGGGCGGTCTTCAAAATCGGCGGCAACAAGTACCGACTCGTCGTGTGGAACAACTACGACTTCTTCACTGTCTACGTCCGGTTTGTCGGGACCCACGAGGAATACGATGAAATCGACGCGCAAACGATCTGACAGCGAGCGGCCAACCTTGAAGCCGAAGGTCATCAAGACAGAGGGGCAGTATCGCGCGACTCTGGCGCGGATCGAAGCCATTTTCGACGCCAAACCGAACACTGCCAAAGGAGACGAACTGGAGCTGCTGCTCCTTTTGGTCGAGACTTACGAAGAACGAACGCATCCGATCGATTCACCCGATCCGATCGACGCACTTCGGTTTCGCATGGAGCAAGACGGCTTGAAACCCAAAGATCTCATTCCTTATATCGGCAGCAAAAGCAAGGTCTCGGAAGTTCTGAGCGGAAGACGCCCCTTGAGCCTGACCATGATCCGCAAGCTCGTCGCAGGCTTGCGATTCCCGGCGGAGGCCGTCCTGGGGATCCCGAAGATTTCGACCGCGGAGGTGCGATGAGCCGTCAGAACGGGGGTGGACACGTGGGCACACATGCCTGTTTGCAACGCCGATCCTGTCAAGAGAAACGGGTCAGTGAAGCTGTGCGGCTTGTTCAGGTACTGCCCGAACTAGCGAAGGAGGCCATTGGGCTTAATATGCACAACTTGTACGGGTTGGGCTCAGGATGGCCTGAAGATCTTGGGACGGAATTCCCGCACTGACGCTAAAGCCGCGCTATAATTGAGTCGGACAGGCGGAGCAAACCTGGGTCGGACCCAGGCGGGAAGAGGCAAACCCCTAGGCAACACCACTTCCGCCCTTGTTGGAATCGAGATGAATCTTTTGTTCGCCAGCGCGGGCGACTCCGCTGCGAATTACTGGGCGCTGGGAGGGTGGACCCTCCTGTTGGCCGGTCTTTTGTTCGCAGCGGGCTTTGCTGTATTGCGTTTGCGTCGCTGGCGGGAGCCGGCGAGTTCGGATCTGGATCAGCAGGTCGCTCTGTATCGTTCCCTGCTCAAGAAGGGGGAACTCTCACCTCGTGAGTATCGGCGCATTCTGAACCAGCTCGAGGAACAACGCGGAGATTCGTCCTCGCAAGCTCCATGACCCCGCCTTGCGTCCCTGGACAATTCGAAGTAAAATCCGGTGGGGACCGTCCCCGCCCTCAGGCGCGAACCAAACCCCCTCGGTTCCTCAAGGAGTTTTCATGGCCAACTCACCCACCGGTCCCGGCAATCGCAAGACGCCCACTGGGTCGACCGGGCGTAATCGCAACGCCTTCTGTTCCTTCTGCCGAAAGAGCTACCGAGACGTCGGGCCGCTCGTCGAAGGGCCGGGAGACGTCTATATTTGCGGCGAATGCATCGAACTTTGCCAATCCATCATCGATCAGGAAAAACGCCGTCGCGGCGTGACCAAAGGCGCCGTCTCCAATATCCCGACGCCGCGCTCCCTCAAAGACAAGCTCGATCAATACGTCATCGGCCAGCACCGCGCCAAGAAGTCTCTCTCCGTCGCCGTCCACAACCATTACAAACGCCTGTCGCTCGCCGAGGAAGGCGTGCATGACGTCGAAGTCGAGAAGAGCAACATTCTCCTGATCGGCCCCACCGGCAGCGGCAAAACCCTGATGGCGCGCACGCTGGCCAAGGTGCTCGACGTCCCGTTCGCAATCGGCGACGCTACCACGCTCACCGAAGCTGGTTACGTCGGCGAAGACGTCGAGAATCTCCTCCTGAAGCTCCTGCACGCCGCCGACTTCGATATCGAGGCGGCCCAAAAAGGCATCATCTACATCGACGAGATCGACAAGATCGCCAAGACCAGCCAGAACGTCTCCATCACCCGCGACGTCTCCGGCGAAGGCGTTCAGCAAGCCCTGCTCAAGATGCTCGAGGGGACCGTCAGCAATGTGCCGCCGCAAGGGGGACGCAAGCATCCCGAGCAGCAGTACATCCAGATCGATACCTCGAACATCCTCTTCATCTGCGGCGGCACGTTCGTCGGGCTGGACGAAACGATCTCGCGCCGCATCGGCAAGAAGATGATCGGCTTCGGTTCGAAGCCCGAACAGCGCGAACAGGACCTGGGCCATCTGCTCGATCAAGTGACCAGCGACGACCTCATTCACTTCGGCCTGATCCCGGAGTTCGTGGGCCGCATGCCGGTGATCGCGCCGCTCACGCCGCTCGACGAAGAGACGCTCATCCGCATTTTGACGGAGCCGCGCAACGCCCTGGTGCGTCAGTATCGCAAGCTCTTCGAGATGGAAGGCTGCGAGCTGGAGTTCACGGAATCGGCACTGCGAACGATCGCACGCAAGGCGAAAGAACGCGACACCGGCGCCCGCGGCTTGCGCAGCATCGTCGAGGACGTGATGACGGATCTCATGTTCGAGCTGCCCGATCTGGAGCAGAAGGAAAAGTTCGTCATCACCGAGGAAGTGGTGGCCGGCACGAAGGCGCTCTTCGAACGCCAGCCCGATAAGAAGAGTGCGTAATAGCGATCGTTGGCTCATTGAATCCCCCAGCGCGACGTCACGTCGCGCTGGGGGATTTTTTCTTCACACATCTTTCCGTGCACGCTCACGGTCCCTTCGTCATTTCTTAATGGAGCGACTTTAAGAATGTACTCATGAATCCGAACTCCGCAGCCGGGCTCTTCACCCAGTCCGGCTTTTTTGTTGGGGAGACGTCATGAGCCGCCGCACGGGTTTTACTCTCATTGAGTTGTTGATCGTCATCGCCATCATCGGCATCCTCATCGCCCTCATCGCCGTCGCCGTCACCAAGGCCAAGGAACTCGCGGTCCGTGCACGCTGCCAACAGCATCTCAACCAGATCGGGGCGGCGTTCCATACCCACGAGACGCAATTCGGCTATTTTCCGTGCTCCACCAGTACGAAACCGCAGCGCAGCGTGTTCACTCCGTTGCTCGGCTTCGTCGGCCAAGAACCTCTGCGCAAGATGTTCGACCTGAAAAAGGACTGGTGGACCGCGTCCCCAGATGCGTACGGCGCTCCCGTCGGCGTCTTCTTCTGCCCTGCGGCGCCCCCGGGTGATCAGGGCCAGCGCATGGATACCACCACGGAAACGTCCAGCTCCGGAAAAACCATCTACACCACTAAGCCCCGCGCCTGCACCGATTACGCCGCCCTCACCGCGGTCGGCTCGAAGCTGAAAGACCATTGTCCCACGGTCGATGATTTGGGCGTAGGAGCACTGTACAACAATCCGGCCGGCTTGGTTAGGCCTGAAGCAATCTTCGACGGGCTCACCAACACCATCTTCCTCACCGAGGTCGCCGGCAGGCCGCAACTATGGCTCAACGGCAACTTGCGCAGCGGCAGCGTACCAGGGGCGGGATGGGCGTCGCATCGCCTCGATTTCGCCCTGGACGGCAAGGACCCTAACAATCCCACTCAGGCCGGGCCCTGCCTCATCAACTGCTCCAACGACAACGAAATCTACTCCTTCCACAGCGGCGGCGCCAACTTCCTCTTCGGCGATCGCTCCGTGCGTTTTTTGGGCGTACATATCGCGCCACAGGCGCTGGCGCGGTTTATCTCGCGCGAAGGCAACCTCCCCCCCAACTGGTCCGATTGGTGAGCGTTCCTTCGCAAGCTCTTCCGCGAAAGTAAACGCGTCCCTCGTCATTCCTTCAAAATTGAAAGTTAAAACACTCTCCGCCCCTGAATTAACCCATTGACCGTTGGCCGGCGCCAGCTGCCGACCGCGGAAACCTTACTTCCGATTCACTCGCATTGATTTACCCCCAGCAGGAGTTCGCATCCATGTTCGATTTTCTCTCGGATCTTTTTAACGTCAAGAAACGCAAGAAGAACAAGTCGCTGAAGACCAAGATCCTGGACAAGCACCTACTGCTGATCGAAACCCTCGAAGATCGTTTGACCCCCGCGGCGTTCACCGTGGGGAACCTCGCTGTGCTCAGGGCCGATTCGAATACCGCGAACAACACGACGGCCTCGATCATCGAACTCGCGCCGAACACCGCGGCGCAGACGCCGACCAACATCATCGCCATCGACGGCGCTGGCGCCAACGCCCTGCGCTTCAGCGGCTCGGCGACCAGCACCGGCTATCTCGCCAATTCCGACGACGGCTCGCTGCTCGCGTTCCCGGCTCACAACACCGCGACCACGACCGGCAACATCAACACGCAGCTGGCGCGCGGCGTCGGCACGCTCGACGCCTCCGGCAGCTTCACGTTGGCGGCGACCTATACGGGGGTTAGCGGCAATCAGGCCCGCGGCGCCACCACGCTCGACAACTCCTCTTTCTTCATCGCCGATCAAGGGGGCGTCCACACCAACGGCTCGACGTCGCCCAGTCCCTCGGGCAATCTCCGCGCGGCGAAGAGCTTCGGCGGCGTGGTCTATGTCGGTCAGGCCTCGGGCTCGCTTGCTCCGGTTTCGACGATTTCGGCGCCGACCGGCGGGACAATAACCGCTCTGCCGGGGTTGCCGACCGTCGGTTCCAACGCGCAGGATTTCTACCTCATCCGCTCCGGTGACAATGGCGCCGCCTACGACGTGCTGTACATCGCCTTCGCCAGCAGCAATACCGCGGGCACGATTAGCAAGTACTCCTTCATCGACACTGACAGCGATTCCGTCCTCGATTCCTGGACCACGAACGGCAGCTATACGACGACTTTCGGCGGCTTCGGACTCGCGGCGGCGGACAGCGGCGACGGCGCGAACCTTTACGTCTCGACGGGTCAAGGCGCTCTCTCGGGCAACAACGTCCTCAAAATCGCCGACGACGCCGGCTACAACGCAACCATCAACATCACCACTGCCAATAACGTCGTTCTCTACTCCGCGCCAACCGGAACCACGGTCAAGGGCGTCGCCTTTGCCCCCGTGGCGACCTCCGTTGCGCCGACCATCACCAGCACCAACAGTACCTCGTTCACGGTTGGCAGCCCTGGATCCTTCACCGTCACCGCGACCGGCACGCCGACGCCGACGTTCAGCCTGTCGGGATCCCTCCCCACGGGCGTGACCTTCAACACGACGACTGGCGTGCTGAGCGGCACCCCCGCCGCCGGGACTGCGGCCACCTACAACGTCACCATCACCGCGACCAACGGCGTCAACCCCGACGCGACGCAGAACTTCACGCTCACCGTCGCTGCCGGCGCGTCCGCGCCGACCTTCACTAGCCCCAATAACACGACCTTCACGACTGGTTCCGCCGGCTCGTTCAACGTCACCGCCAGCGGTTCCCCCTCCGCCACCTTCTCGACGACTGGCACGCTCCCCTCGGGCGTCACGCTCAGTGCCGGCGGCGTCCTCTCCGGCACCCCCGCCGCGGGAACCGGCGGAACGTACGCGTTCACCATCACCGCGACCAACGGCATCAACCCCGACGCCACCCAGAGCTTCACCCTGACCGTCAACCAGGCGCCCGCCATCACCAGCGCCACTAGCACGAACTTCCTCGTCGGCTCCGCCGGCTCGTTCGCCGTCACCGCGACCGGCTTCCCGACCTCGTTCACCTACGGCGTCACCGGTTCGCTCCCCGCGGGCGTCACGCTCAACACGTCCACTGGCGTCCTCTCGGGAACGCCGGACGCTGGGACGTCGGGCGCGTATCCGATCACCCTTACCGCAAGCAACGGCGTCGGGTCCGCTGCGTCGCAGAGCTTCACGCTCCGAGTTTTCAGCACGGTGTCATATCCCACGGCCGGTAGCACCATCACCCAGGACTTCGACACGTTGCCGACCTCTTCGAGCAATGCCACGCCTCTCACGCCTCTCGCCGGCAACGGCCCGTTCGAACTTTCCGGGGCTCCGTTCAGCGGCTCCGCGCTGAGCGGCTGGCTCGCGTCCAAGTACAGCGGCACGGGCGCCAATCTCGTCGCCCGAATCGACGACGGCACCACCTCCGGCGGCGCGTTCATTGACTACGGCTCACTCGACTCTACCGATCGCGCCATCGGTTCCGTCGGCTCCAGCACCACCATCTCGCGTTTCGGCGCCATCCTCCGCAACGACACCGGCGCCCCCCTCAATGAGTTCACTCTCACCTACGTCGGCGAACAATGGCGTGGCGGCGGCAACGCTAGCCCTGTCGCCAACACTCTCAACTTCGGTTACCAGTTCGGCGCCTCCGACATCAACACCGGTACCTTCCTCCCCTCCACGGCGCTGAATTTCTCGTCGATCAATCTCGCCACGACGGCGACGTCCTACGACGGCAACGCCCCCGAAAACCGCACTGCCAAGACTGCCACCATCTCCGGCTTCAACTGGGCGCCCGGACAAACCCTCGTCATCCGCTGGGACGACGTGGACGATTCCGGCCAGGACGACGGCCTCGCCATCGACGACTTCACCTTCGCCGCCGTCGCGCTGGCGCCCTCCGCTCCGATCATCACCAGCGCCGCTTCCGCCCAGTTCATCCACAACGTCGCCAGCACCTTTAACGTCACCGCGAGCGGCGTCCCCGCTGTTTCCTACTCGGCGACCGGACTCCCCGCCTGGCTGACGCTCAACTCCACCACCGGCGTCCTCTCCGGCACCCCGCCGCTGGTTTCCACGCCCACCGCGATCAATCTCGTCATCACCGTAACCAACGGCGTCGGAACCGATGCGACGCAGAACTTCACGCTGAACGTCGTCCCCACCACGATCTCCTACACGACCGCCGGCGCCAGCTACGCGCAGAACTTCGACGGCATGCCCAGCACCGGCGCCTACACTCTTTCCGGAACCGGTCCCCTCAGCTTGCAGAGCAGCCCGATCAATTCCACCAACCTCCACGGCTGGTCGATCGCCGATACCACTGGCCAGCCCCTCAAATTCACCGTCGATAACGGCGGCAGCAACACCGGCAGCACCTTCAGCTACGGGACGACCGGCGCCTCCGATCGCGCCCTCGGCTCGCTTGCCTCCGCCTCGATCATTCCCAGCGTTGGCGCCGTCTTCGTCAACGACACCGGCGCCACCCTCGACCAGATCTCGCTCAGTTACATCGGCGAACAATGGCGCCGAGGCAACGGCACGTCGAATCGGCTCAGCTTCAGCTACCAGGTCGGCGGCGCCAGCGTCGTGGGCGGCCTCTACACCTCGGTCCCCGCGCTCGACTTCGTTTCCGCCAGCTCCACCGTGGTCGAAGACACGCCGCTCGACGGCAACGCGCCGCTCTACCGCTCGGCCATCGCCAACACGATCACCGGTCTCAACTGGGCGCCGGGCCAATCGCTGGTCATTCGCTGGACCGAAGCCAACGACGGCGGCAACGACGACGGCCTCGCCATCGACGATTTGACCTTCTCCGCCAGCGTCGCCACCCCGGCGGCGCCGACCATCACCAGTGCGGATCGCTTCAACGTCCTTTCCGCCTCCGCCGTGTCGTTCACGATCGCCGCCAACGGGAGTCCCGCCGCCACCTTCTCCGCCACGGGTCTGCCCGGTTGGTTGTCGCTCAATGCAACCACCGGCGTCCTCTCCGGCACCGCGCCCGGCGTCACCGCGGAGACTTCGATCGTTCTCAATGTCACCGCGACCAACGGCGTCGGCGCCGACGCCACGCAGACGCTCACCGTGCATGTCGTACCGACCGCGCTCCCCTATGGCAGCATCGGCGGCACGTATACCCAAAACTTCGATGGCCTGCCCAAGACCGGCGCCTTCCACCTCACCGGCGCCGGTCCGGTGAACGCCTCGCTCAACCCGATCCAGGCCAACGATCTCGCCGGCTGGTATCTGGCCCGTCCCGCCGGCACCGGCAACAACGCCGGCTTTGCCCAGAGCGACGGCAGTCTCGTCGACGGCGCCGCCTACAGCTACGGCGATGTTGCGGATACGGACCGCGCCTTCGGCCTGCTCGCCACGCAGGGACGCGTTTCCAGTCTCGGCGTTGCGTTCGCCAACAACACCAACGTCTCGCTGACCAACTTCACCGTCTCGTTCGCGGGCGAGCAATGGCGCCGCGGCGACAGCGCCGCCAACACCCTCGCTTTCTCCTACAGCACCAGCGCCGCCGATATTCTCTCCGGTTCCTACACGCCCGTCACCGGCCTCGACTTCACCTCGCCCCATACCGGCGCCTCGGTCACTGCGCTCGACGGCAACCTCCCCGCCAATCAGACCGTCGTCACCTTCACCGTGACCGGCCTCTCCTGGGACGCAGGAACCACCCTCTTCCTCCGCTGGGAAGATACCGATGACACCGGAGCCGATGACGGCCTGGCCCTGGACAACTTCGTCTTTTCCGCCGCCGACGACGCCACCATCGCCCCCACGCTGACCCCGGCTACCGGCTCGCTCGCCTATCTCGAAAACGAAGGCGCCAAGGTCATCGACAACACCTTCGTCGTCAGCGACGACGGCGCCGACCTCGCCGACGCGACGATTGTCATCTCCGCCGGTTATGTCAATGGCCAGGACGCGCTCGGCTTCACGGACCAGAACGGCATCGCCGGCACGTTCAATGCCGCGACCGGAACGCTGACGCTCACCGGGACCGCGACGCTCGCCGATTACCAAACCGCCTTGCGAATCATTACCTATTCCAACAGCAGCGAAAACCCGGCGACCGCCGCTCGTACGGTCACCTTCACGGTCAGCGACGGCGCCGCCTCGAGCGCCCTGGCCACGCGCACGATCAACGTCACCGCCGTCAACGACGCACCCGTCGTCACGACATCGTCGGGCGACACGACGTTCACGAGCGGTGCGATCGCCATCGACGCGCTCCTCACCGCGGCCGACGTCGATAGCGTCAACTTCACCGGAGCGAACGTCTCCATCACCGCCAACTTCGTCACCGGCCAAGACGTCCTCGCGTTCGCCAACACCGCGAACATCACGGGTTCCTACAATGCCTCCACCGGAGTGCTCACGCTGACCGGAACCGACACCGTCGCCAACTACCAGACGGCCCTGCGTGCGGTCACGTACAACAACACCAGCGGCGCGCCCAGCACCAGTCCGCGCACGGTCAGCTTCCAGGTCAACGACGGCGGAGCCGCCAACAACCTGAGCAACTTCGCGACCAAGGTCGTCGCCCTGAACGTCGCGAGTTCGCAACCGATATTCGTCTCGTCGATCGCTCCGACGACGACGGGCGTGACGGTGAACCTCAACCGCGCGGCCAACCCGGTTCTCATCAATCTCTACGATCAGGGGGGCGCCCTGGGCGCGGCCGACGTCACCCTGGTCGGCGCCAATACGGGCGCCGTCCGCGGCTCGCTCGTCTTCAATGCCGGCAATACTTCGTTCACGTTCATCCGCACCGGCCCGACCAACACCGCCGGCGCCGGAGCGGCGAACGGCATCCTCGCCCCCGACACCTACACTCTGACCCTCCGCAGCCACGTGACCAACGGCTTCGTCGATCTTGACGGCAATGCCCTCCGCGACATCGGCGGCACGAACGCCGGCGATTACGTCAACACCTTCACCATCGGTACCCTCGCGACCGGAACCGTGATCGCCAGCATCCCCGACGTCGCCCGCGGCTTCGGTCAAGCCGTCAACGTCCCCAATACCTCGACCGGGCTCCCCGTCATTCTCAGCAACGGCAACAACGTCGGCGGCGTTGATCTCACCGTGAATTACGACCCCGCTCTGCTCACCATCACGGGATTCGCGACCACGATTCCCGGCGCCACCGCCGGCATCAGCTTCCCGTCCCCCGGCGTTGCCCTCATCCAGGTCAGCAGCGGCGCCGCCTTCGCCACCGTTGACGGCGCCCTCACCCTCGGAACCTTCACCGCGACCGTCCCGGTTTCCGCGCCCTACGCTTCCAAGCAGATCATCCGCATCACCAAACTGGCGATCGTCGACGCCAGCGCCGGCGTCAATCCGATTCCCGCCATCGCCGACGACGCGGTCCACGTCGCCTCGCTCTTCGGCGACCTGAACGGTAGCCAAACCTACAGCTCCGCCGACACGATTCTCATTCAGCGCCTCGGTCTGGGCACCAACTCGGGCGTCACCGCCTTCCAGACCGCCGACCCGCTCATCGTCGGCGACATCAACTACAGCAACTCGTTTACGTCGGCCGACACCATCTTCGTCCAGCGCCTCGGGCTGGGCGTCGCCGTCGCCAACGTTCCGAGTATCCCCGTCGGCAGCACGCCCGTCGGCGGACCCGATCCGATCATCTTCATCCCGACCGACCTGGCCGCGGCAGCGGGAGCCAGCTTCACGATTCCCGTCAACGTCACCGTCACCGAACCGAGCGGCATCAGCATCGCCGGCATCGACTTCGTCATGACCTACGACGCCACCAAGGTCACCATCGCCCCGACCGGCGCCGTCACCACCGGCACGATGCTCAGCGGCGCCAACGTCACTTCGCCCTTCAGCTTCGGCTACTCGATTCCAACGCCCGGTACGATACGCATCCAGGGGTCGACGGGCGGCACTTCGATTACCTTCGCCAACGGCACGACTGGCAATGTCTTTAACATCGCCGCCACCGTGAACGCCGGCGCCACGTCGGGACCGACCAAGTTCAACATCCTGGCCAGCGACGGCACCATCACCACCGGCATTCTCGACAACGACGTCAACGACCTCGTCCTGCTACCGGCGCCCACCAACGGCAACAGCGACTCCGTCGACGGCACGCTGACCATCGCCGGCGCCGGTAACGCCGTCCCCACCGTCACCCCTGCGACCGGCACCTTGGCCTACACCGAGAACGCCGGCGCCGTCGTCCTCGACAACACCTTCGTCGTCGCCGACTCCGACACCGCCAACCTCGCCAGCGCCACGCTCACCTTCACCGCAGGGTACGTGAACGGCCAGGACGTGCTCGCCTTCACGGACGCCAACGGCATCACCGGTAACTTCAACGCAGGAACCGGCGTCCTCACGCTCACCGGCGCCTCGTCGGTCGCCAACTACCAGGCTGCCCTCCGCTCGATCACCTACGCCAACTCCAGCGATAGTCCCTCGACCACGGCCCGCTCGCTGAGCATCGTCGTCAACGACGGAACCGACCCGAGCGTGGCCGTCACCCGCACCATCAACGTCACCGCCGTCAACGACGCCCCCGCCGGGACCGACACCACCGTCAGCGGCGTGCAGAGCACGGACTACACGTTCACAACCGCGAACTTCGGCTTCACCGATCCCAGCGACACTCCGGCGAATACCCTACTTGCCGTGCAGATCACGACGCTGCCGGCCCTGGGTTCGCTTACCAACAACGGCGTCGCCGTCACCGCGGGGCAGTCGATCCCCGTCGCGGACATCACCGGCGGCTTGCTCAAGTTTACTCCGGCCGGCAGCGCGACCGGGGCGCCCTACACCACCTTCACCTTCCGCGTACAAGATAACGGCGGCGTGGTGAACGGCGGCGTCGATCTCGATCCCACGCCCAACAACATGACCATCAACGTCAACGCCCCGGCCCAGATTCTTGCCGTCGGCGATATCGCCATCCTCGGCTATCGCGCCGATGCCCCTGACACCTACGCCTTCGTCACCTGGGTCGATCTCAATCCCGGAACCTCGATCAACTTCTGGGATTCCGGCTACGACGGCGGCGGCGACGGGACCGGTATCGGCTCCGGCGGCGGCAACTGGATTAACTCCGAGAACATCGCCACCTGGACCAACACCACCGGCTCCGTTATCCCTGCCGGCACCGTCGTCGTCCTCCAGGACGCTAGCGGCGGAACTGTCGACCTCGGCACCGTCGTCGGTAACCTCAGCGGACTCTCCGCCAGCGGCGATCAGATCTTCGCCGGGCAGGGTAGCTTCGCCGGCGCCAGCCCCTCCACCTGGAACGGCACCCTCATCTTCGGCTTTGACTTCGGCGGCGCCGCCGGTTGGGACGCTTCGGCCTCCAGTTCCAACACTTCCGCGCTCCCCAGCGTGCTGAACACGGCCGCCGGCAACATCGCCTTCGCCCACCTCGATAATGGCCAGTACAACGGCTCGCGCACCTTCGCCAGCATCGCCGCCGCCCAGGCCGCCGTCCGCGACACCGCCAACTACGTCTTCGACGACGCCGGCGCCGGCGCAACCGTGAGCAGCACCGACTTCGCCTTCGTCGCCAATACGGCCCCCGCCGTCACGCCCGCCACCGGGACTTTGTCCTACACGGAAAACGCCGGCGCCGTGGTTCTCGACGACACCTTCGTCGTCGCCGACGACGGAGCCAACCTCGCAGGGGCCACGCTCTCCTTCACCGCCGGCTTCGTCACCGGTCAGGACGTCCTCGGGTTCACCGACCAGAACGGCATCGTCGGCAGCTTCAACGCGGGTACCGGCGTGCTGACGCTCACGGGCTCCGCGACGCTCGCTCAGTACCAGACCGCCCTCCGTTCGATCACCTACGCCAACGGCAGCGACGCCCCGTCGACCACGGCTCGCACGCTCAGCCTCGTCGTCAGCGACGGCTCGCTCTCCAGCATCGCCGTCACCCGCACCGTCAACGTCACCGCGGTGAACGACGCCCCGGCCGGGACCAACGGCGCCGTCACGACGAACGAGGACGCCGACTACACCTTCGCCGCCGGCGACTTCGGCTTCACCGACCCCAACGACAGCCCCGCCAACACGCTGGCCGCGGTCACCATCACGACGCTGCCGTCGCTCGGCACGCTGACCAACAACGGCGTCGCCGTCACCGCCGGGCAGTCGATCCCCGTCGCCGACATCGCCGGCGGTCTGCTCAAGTTCACGCCGGTCGCTAACGCCAACGGCTCGCCCTACACGGCCTTCACCTTCCAGGTGCAGGACAACGGCGCCGGCACGAACATCGATCTGAGTCCGAACACGCTCACCGTCAACGTCACCGCCGTCAACGACGCTCCAGTCGTCGCCGCGACCGGCGGAGCCGCGGCCTTCGTCGCCGGCGGCAGTGCGGTTGCCGTTGACGCCGGGGTGTCACTCGTCGACATCGATAGCCCGAACCTTGCGGGCGCCACGGTCAGCATCACTGCCAACTTCGCCAGCGGCCAGGATCAACTTCTCTTCACGAACCAAAACGGCATCGCCGGGTCGTACAACGCCTCGACCGGTGTACTCACCCTCAGCGGTTCTGCAACGCTCGCCCAATATCAGACCGCCCTGCGCTCGGTCACTTATAACAACACGAGCGGCACTCCCAGCCTGCTCACGCGGACCGTCTCGTTCCAGGTGAACGACGGCGCCCTTCCCAGCAACATCGCCACCCGGAACGTCACGGTTTCCCCCGTCGCCGGGGCGAACGTGCAAGTCATCGACAACGGCGCCGCCGGTTACGCCAACTCCGGCGCCGCGTGGACCAGCTTCGGACTGCACGGCTTCCAGGGAGACATCCACTACGCCGCCCCGGGCTCCGGTTCCAGCACGTCGACCTGGACCTTCGCCGTCACCCCCGGCATCTACCGCGTTGCCGCCACCTGGCCGGCCGAGGCCAACCGTGCCAGCAACGCCCCCTTCGCCGTCCTCGACGGCACGACCACGGTCGGCACGGCCGTCATCAACCAGAAGCTCGCACCCAACGACTTTAACGCCGATGGAGCCAGCTGGGAGTATCTAGGCGCTTCCTCGCACTCGATAACCGGTACGATGCTCGCCGTCGCGCTCGCCAACAACGCCAACGGATTCGTCATCGCCGACGCCGTCCGCATCGAACGCATCGCCGATCTCCCCGTCGGTTCCGAGATCGAGGTCGCTCTCGAAGGCAACGAAGTCGCCAGCGGCGGCTCGGCGAACTTCGGTACCGCCAACGTTGGTACGGCGCTCTTGAAAACCTTCACCGTCCGCAACCTCGGCGTCTCGGATCTGACGCTGACCGGCCCCATCAACGTCCCGGCCGGCTTCTCCGTCGTCGCGCCCTTCGGCAGCACCACGGTGGCGCCGGGCGCCTCCACGACCTTCACCCTGCAGCTCGACGCCGGCACGATCGGCGCCCCCTCGGGCGTTGTGACCTTCGGCTCCAACGACAGCGACGAAGCGACCTACGCCATCAACGTCTCCGGCACGGTCCAGGCCATCCCGGCCGTACAGGTGATCGACAACACGACCGCCCCCGGCGCCGGGTTCTCGACCACCGCGGGCTGGACGTATCTGGCGACTCAGGGCTTCCAGGGCGACGTCCACTACGCCCCTGCCGGTACCGGCGACCGAATCGCGACCTGGACCTTCCCGGTCACCCCGGGTCTCTTCCAGGTTTCCGCCACCTGGAACGCCGAGGGCAACCGCGCCAGCAACTCTCCCTTTACCGTCTTCGACGGAGCGACCAACCTTGGCACGACGACGCTCAATCAGAAGATCGCGCCGAACGACTTCGGCGTCTGGGAAAACCTCGCGGCCACGCCGTTCGTCATCACCGGTACGACGCTGACCGTCACGCTCAACAACAATGCGGACGGCTTCGTGATCGCCGACGGCATCCGCATCGAAAAGGTCGGCGAGTTCGGCGCCGGCGCCAAGGTCGGCCTCACACAAGGCACGACGACGATCGCCTCCGCCAGCGTCTTCGGCGTCGGTTCCACCTATGTCGGCACGCCGATCTCGAAGACTTTCACCGTCACGAACAACGGCTCGCAGACGCTCAACATCACCAGCCCGCTCACCGTTCCCACGGGCTTCACGGTGACGTCGACGTTCGGCAGCACGTCGCTCGCCCCCGGCGCCTCGACGACCGTCACCGTGGAGATGAGTGCCGCCGCCCTCGGTACCTTCAGCGGCGCCGCCAGCTTCACCAGCAACGACTCGGCCAGCCCCTTCAGCTTCACGCTGTCGGGGTCGATCCTCGCAAACCCAGTCGCCGCGGTGCAGAAAATCGACAACTCCGACGCCGGGTTTGCCACCCTCGGCAGCGGCTGGACGCTCTATGGCGGCCAGGGCGTCAACAATAGCGTCGTCTACCACGCCAAGGGAACGGGCAGCAACTCCGCCGAGTGGACCTTCTTCACCGAGCCCGGCGTCTATCAGGTCTCGGTCACTTACAAGCACGAAGGCAACCGTGCGACCAACGCCCCGTTCACGGTCCGCGACAACACGACGCCAATCCGCACGGAGATCGTCAACCAGAAGCTGGCGCCGAACGACTTCACCGAACTCGGCGCCAAGTGGAAGAACCTGCCCGGGACGTTCACCCTGGTCGGCAATAAGCTCGTGGTCTCGCTCAGTGACAACGCCAACGGCTTCGTCATCGCGGACAGCGTCCGCATCGAGAAGGTCGGATAGTGCGGCTTCGGTTCGGCGCTCGCAGAACCCGTGCGAGCGCTGAATTGGCGCCGACGAGTCAGCGGGGGTGTCCGTCCGGCGCGACGAGGGGTATCTTGAGTTTGGGCAGTCGGTCGGCGCTTCGGCTGACAGCACCGCGCTGCGAGCGGGATTCGGCGCCAAATGACAAGCGCACGCGCAAGCGTTGTGTGATGCCGCATGCTCGATCTATTTAACGGACGTCGCGGGCACCCCTGGCTTCGTCTGTTCGTTGGAATCGGCATCGTTCTGTTGGCTGTTGGTTTGACGCTCTACCATCTGCGATGGTTTCGGAGTGCGATTCAAGGCCCTGTTCCGGTTACCCTGGCGGATGTAAATAAAACTACGGACCCGCAGTCGTTGCCCAATCCCTGGGTGTCCTTCACTTTTGACCACGCGATCGATACCGGAATCGTCATGAACGCCACGAAAGCGGGCGCCGTCGTTGTGCGCTCTCGATATTTGTTGATTCTCGTCGGCGATCGTTGGTTGATTTCGGATGTGCCCTCCGGGTTTGCCGGCAATGAGATTGTGGGGTATCTGGATACGTGGTCGAGTCCGCTCAGCAGAAAAATGATCGAGCAGGTGAAAGCGAAGTTCCCGGATCGCAACATTTTCCCCTACCAACTCAATGCCCAATACGATTACAAGGGCCAATGCTTCTCAATGATGGGAATCGCGGCCTTCATTTATCTTTCGGGCTTCGCAGTGATCGGCTTCGCGATTTCTGACTTCCGAAAGATCAACCAAATTGCCGACCAGATGGATTTCTTTGAGTGACTTCGCGCGACCAATCTGAACGCGGCCGACTGGCGGCGGAATCCCTATCCCGCATCGTCCTTAGTAAAATGGGCGAATCAACCTCCGCCACCGCGGTAGTAAGATTAGTCGATACAATCGAAGTGACGTTTGCGAACGAGTCCGCGATCTGAAACGATACGCACCCATCTTCCTGCGGGAGCGATGAGAATGTCGAAAGTAACGCAACAGCAAGCGCCCGCTATTCCGCTTTCCACTCGTCAATCTCGTGCTCGCATGCGATTCGGGCACTTCGTTGGGGTGGCGCTATTGCTGGGGATCTATTGGCCCATTTCCACGGCGGCCCAACCGCCGAAAGGCAGCGATCCCAGGTTTCGCATCGAATCGAAATCGGCGAAGGCGAGCGCCGCGTTTTTCGAGGCGGGCCTGGTGCCCGAGATGCGGATCGAGATTCCGCCGGACCAATACAAGAAGCTCCAGGCGAATAATCGCGCTTATGTGCGCTGCAACGTGACCGCAACATTGACGACGATGGGCGAGAAGAAGCAGACAAACTTCACGGACGTCGCCATCAAGCTGAAGGGGGCGGCCGGGAGTTTTCGCCCCCTCACCGATCGGCCGGCGCTCACCTTGAACATGGATAAGTTCCACCGCGGCCAATCGTTTCACGGGCTCGACAAGTTTCATCTGAACAATTCCGTGCAGGATGGTTCGCTGCTGTGCGAACTTGTTTCCGGACATCTGTTCCGTCAGGCCGGCGTCCCGGCCTCCCGAATCAGCCATGCTCGCGTTTGGCTGAACAACCGCGATCTTGGAATCTACGTCTTCAAGGAAGGGTTCGACCCGACCTTCCTCGCCAACTATTTCGACAAGGCGACGGGCAATCTCTACGACGGCGGGTTTTGCCGGGAGATCGACCAACCTCTCGAGAAGGATAGCGGAAGCGGACCGGCCGATCACTCCGACCTCAAAGCCCTGCGCGCCGCCTGCGCCATCCCCGATCTGAAACAGAGACAGGCGGAACTCGAAAAACGGCTCGACATCGAACAGTTCCTCAGCTTTGCGGCCATGGAAATGCTGACCTGCCATTGGGACGGCTATTGCCGCAACCGCAACAACTACCGCCTCTACTTCAACGCGGCCGACGGGAAAGCCATTTTCATCCCCCACGGCATGGATCAAATGTTTGGCGATGCCAATTTCCCCTTGTTCGAGATCGGCGGCATCGTGGGCTCGGCGGTCATTCAAGTCCCGGAGTTCCGCCAGCGATTCCGAAAGCGACTGGAAGAGTTGTCGCCCCTGTTCGACCCCGAAAAATTGAACCCCGTCGTCGATGGCGTCAGCCAACGGCTCAAGCCCGTGCTCGAGGCAATGAACAAGGATCAGGCCCGCGGCTACCTCGGGAATATGCAGGGGACCAAGGAGCGGATCAAGCAGCGCTACCTGGGCATCCAGAGAATCCTGAAGACCTACGTGGCGCCGATCCCTCCCAAGTTTAACGAGAAGGGGGAGCTGCTGTTGACGGGATGGATTGAGGCGAAGGAAACGGCGGATGCCGTCCACGATCGACAAAGCCTTCCCGGAAACACGAATGCCCTGGTGTTGAAGACCGGACCGAGCAAACGGTGCGTCGCCTCCTGGCGGCGAGAGATCGTACTCCCGCAGGGTAAGTACGAATTTCAAGCCCTCGTCAAGACAGTGGGCGTCATTGCGAGCCCCGATGCGGCCCAAAAGGTGAGCGGTGCGGGGCTGCGCACTTCCGGTGGAATTCGTACGAATTTGCTCGTAGGCAACGCGGACTGGAAGCTGCTGAAGCACGCGTTCGAAGTCCCTCAAGGCAATCCCCCCGTCGTCCTCATCGCGGAACTCCGCGCCGCGGCCGGCACGGCCTTGTTCGACGCCTCCTCGCTAAAGCTCGTTCGCTTGAAGCCGTGAGGAACGAGGGGAATGCGAGCGTTAAAGAATTGACGAACTCAAAGTTTCCGTCCACCATGGTGAGAAAAGCACTCATGAAAAACATCCTCTCTCTCCCCATAATCCTCCACTTATTCGCCCTGCTTCCCTCGCTTCACGCTGCGGAGACCACCTTGCTCGTCAAAGAGGGCATGCCGCGCGCCCAGATCGTGATCGCGGCAGAAAAGCGCCCGAGGATGGCGACGCTCGCCGCTCTTGAGTTGCAGCGTCACATACACAAGATGAGCGGCGCTCGCCTGCCGATCGTGACGAGTCCAGATGCGACTCTGCCGGTCAAGATCTATGTCGGCAGAAGCCCGGCGACTGACAAGCTGGGCGTGACCGACAAGGATCTGAAATACGGCGCGTACCGGATGGTATCGGGGCCGGACTGGCTGGTGCTGATCGGCAAAGACCACGATTTCGACCCTTCCCTTTACCCATGGTCCTTGAAGCGGAACGAAGTGCCCAAGGCGGAAGCTCAATGGACGAAGGACACGCAGGGGCAGACTGACGCCGCCTGGGGGTTTCCGTTTCGCTCGGCATTCAAAGGACTGTGGAGGCCGGCCGATTTCCGAACTCTGATGGCCGAAAAATACGGCAAGGACTTCGAGGCGATCTGGAAGAGCGACCAGGGGGTTTCCGCAGGCTTCTGGAACGAGGATGAGGGAGGCTCGCTCAATGCGGTTTACGGATTTCTACGCAGCCTCGGCGTGCGCTGGTTCATGCCGGGCGAACTCGGCGAGGTCGTGCCCAAGTCCGCGACCGTCGCCGTGGGGCCTGTCGATCAAACCGTCAAACCCGATTATCCGCTGCGCGAGTGGAATTGGTACAACTTCAGCAGCTTCAGCTACGACGACGTGATCTGGGCACGTCGCCTGGGTATGAACTGTGCCCACGAATTGCTCGGTCCGAACGCCGGCCCGCATGGATTGGTGGCCGTCCACAGCCACTCGGCGATGCAAAAAGCCCATCCGGAGTATTATGCGCTCATCGGCGGAAAGCGGGACACCGAACACCGCGAACGCGGCACGCCCTGCTTCACGTCGCAGGGCATGGAGAAGGAAACCGTCCAGTACCTGCGGTTCCTTTTCGACAAGTATCATCTGCCCAGCGCCGACATTTGGCCCGTCGATGGTCTGAAACTCTGCCAGTGCGAACAATGCACGGGCAAATCGGCTTCCGAGCTCGTGTGGGGCTTCGCGGATCGAGTGGCTCGCAAGATCCATGCGACTCATCCCGATAAGCGAGTCACCTGCGGAGCGTACACCTCCTACGTGGAACCGCCCAAGTCGATTCAGAAACTCAGCCCGAACCTGTCGGTCTGGATTTCCAATCGCGCCCGGCCCATGATGGAAGAGCCGGAGCACTGGGCCAACTACATGGAAGCGATCAAACGATGGCAGAGCAAAGTCGCCCCGGGAAACATTCTTAGGCTGGAGAACAATCGCTACCACATCTGGAGCGAAGAGAAAGCGATCGCGTATCCGGTCATTCATCCGCACGGCGTGGCGAAAGATTTGAAGGCGCTCAAGGGCATCTCGTTGGGCGACACGGGCGAGCAAAGCCAGGCTCAAGGGAAATGGCGGGCGCCGGGACTCGAGCACATCACGCTCTACGTTCAGTCCCGGTTCCTTTGGGATGCCGATCAAGACATCGATCAAGTGCTGGACGATTACTGCAAGCACTTCTACGGGCCGGCGGCGAAGCACATGAAGGAAGCCATTACCTTCGCGGAACACAACCTCGCCACCAAGGACCAGAGCCGCAATGGAGGCCGGGGCAACCCGATGAATGTTTCCCTCGCGGTCGGACTACGTCTGCGCGAATTTCTGGAAACCGCCCGCCAAGGTGCCGGCGATACGGTCTATCGGAAGCGGATCGAGCTCATTCTTTCGGAACTTCTACCCAAGGACCAGTTGATTGCCCAGTTTCGCGAAAAGGAAGCGGTTCTGGCCGAGGCGCGTGCCAAGGCGCCCGTGGCGATTTGCGGGGTGGGAGCGGATCTCGGCAAAGCCGTGGTTTACCACCTGAAGGACAACAAGTTCGGCAAGGAACCGCCGGTGAAAACGACGTTCCGCGCGACCTGGGGCGAGGATGCGATCCATTTCGACATCGTTTGCCACGAACCGGATATGAAGAACCTCAACGCCAGCAACGACGTGCACAATGGCGACAATGTCGTCATCTCGCTCGAAACGCCTTTGCACTCCTACTACCACCTGGAGATCAATCCCGACGGGAAGATTGCGGATGGCAATCCAGGGTCGAACTGGAAATCGCTGGCGGAGGTCAAAACGGAACGCGGCCCGGACTTTTGGCGGGTTAAGGTCAGCATTCCGGTGGTGGGGGAAGCGGAAGCTGCGTCGGATCCCAAACATCGGGTGGCGGGGCGAAAGCCGACCGAAAAAGATCTCTGGTACTTCAACGTGGGTAGGACTCGCGTCCTCAACCTGAAGCAGCCGGAACTATACGCGTTCTCACCGACTCGGGCTGGCTGGCACGTCCCGCAGCGTTTCGGCAAACTGAAGACCGATTGAGCGAATCCATTCATCCTGGAGGTGATCTGGCCATGAAATATACGATCTCCCTACTCGCGATCCTTTCGACGGGTCTTCGGGCGCCCGCCGATCCTCCCGCGGCGGGTCGCGATCTGGCGCTGGAGCCCGCCCACATCATCGTATCGCCGTGGAAGCAGCATCTTCCCTCCACGAAGCGCCAAGGGGTGGCGGGCATCGAACGTACTGCGAAAGGGCGGTTGTGGGCGGTGTATGGCCGGGATGTCGAAAGCACCCGCAACTTTCAGGTGCTTCGGCACAGCGACGACGACGGCAAAACCTGGTCGGACGTGAAGCTCATGATCCTGCCGCGCGCCGGCACTCGGGCGATGTCCGCGTCGATCTGGATCGATCCTCAGGGCCGTTTGTGGGTTTTCTGGGGACAAAGCGCCGGCCAGCAGGACGGACGTTTTGGCGTATTTGCCATTGTGTGCGAGAATCCCGACGCCGCCGAGCCGCAGTGGTCCGCGCCGCGCCGCATCGGCGACGGCATCCTGCTGAACAAGCCGACCGTGCTCAAGAACGGCGATTGGCTCCTCACCGCCTCGGTGTGGAAGGCCGACAACAGCATTCGCGTCTACGCATCGACCGATCGAGGAAAGACCTTTAACTTGCGAGGCACCGCGAACGTGCCCGACCCCGCGCGACGTGGCCCGGATGAACCGATGATCGTCGAGCGCAAGGACGGTTCGCTGTGGATGATGGTGCGCATGCAGGGCTTGGCCGAGACGATCTCCCGCGACGGAGGAAAGACGTGGACCCCGGTCGAATCCATCGCGATGCGGCATTCGACGACGCGATTTTTCCTTCGGCGCCTTCAATCCGGATCCCTGCTACTGATCCGACACGGGCTCCTTCAAGAGCGAGTGGGGCGCGAAAAGCTCATGGCTTTCATTTCCGATGACGACGGCAAGACCTGGCTGGGGGGGCTCATGCTCGATGAACGCGACCACGTCACCTACCCCGATGGCGTGCAGGCGGCCGACGGCACGATCTACGTTATTTACGACCATCAGCGCACGCCGCTGGGCGAAGTGCTCTTTGCCACTTTCACTGAAGCCGACGTCCGCGCTGGAAAGGCGACGACTGACAAGATCCGCCTCCGCCAGAAGGTGGATCGCCTGCCAGAGAAATGATTTCTAGCCCGACCTAACTAATGCCCAATGGGGGCGAGTTTCTCTTCCACCTTGTTGGCGATGCGAATCTGCGCGCGGGCCCGGTCCTGTGCTTTTAGATTGCCCTCGATCGCTTCGGGCGTCGTCGCCGGCTTTTTAGCAGCTTCGAGCGCCGCCTGGGCCGCGGGGATCTTGATGTCCTCCGCCTTGGTGGCGCGGGCTGTCAGCACCGTCACCACGTTGGCGCGGATTTGCACAAAGCCGCCGTCGACGAAGTATCGCTCGGTTACGGCGCCCTTCACCAGACGCAACTCTCCCGCGCCGAGTCTGCCGATCAGCGGCAATCGGCCCGGGGCGACGCCTAACTCGCCGTCCGCCATCGGCAGGGCGACGAAATCGCATGTCTGGTCCAACACCGCTCGTTCCGGCGTTACCACCACGCATTGCACCTGTCCGCGCGGTCCGCTTACTGTCTCGGCCATGACTGCTCCTTACTGAACCTTCTTCGCCTGTTCCACGGCCTCGTCGATGCCGCCGACGTACATGAACGCGCTCTCGGGCAAGTGATCGTGTTTGCCGTCGCACAGCTCCTTGAAGCTGCGAATCGTCTCGGCGATCGGCACGACCTTGCCTTCTTTGCCCGTGAATGACTGAGCCACGATGAACGGCTGCGACAGGAACTTCTCGATACGGCGCGCCCGGTTGACGACTTGCTTGTCCTCCGTGCTCAGTTCCTCGACGCCGAGGATGGCGATGATGTCTTGGAGTTCGCGGTAGCGCTGCAGAATCTGCTGCACTCGACGGGCGACCTGATAGTGCTCTTCGCCGATGTACTGCGGATCGAGAATTCGGCTATTGGACGCGAGCGGATCGATGGCGGGGTAGATGCCCTTTTCCGAGATCTTGCGTTCGAGGTAGATGAACGCATCGAGATGCTGGAAGGCGTTGGCGGGCGCCGGGTCGGTCGGATCGTCGGCGGGGACGTAGACGGCTTGCACGGAGGTGATGGCGCCGCGAGTGGTCGAGGTGATGCGCTCTTGCAACTCGCCCATTTCGGTGGCGAGGGTCGGCTGATAACCGACGGCGCTGGGCATACGGCCCAGGAGGGCCGACACTTCGGAACCGGCCTGCGAGAAGCGGAAGATGTTATCAACGAACAGCAGCGTGTCGGCGCCGGTGGTATCGCGGAACCATTCGCACATGGTGAGAGCGGAGAGGGCGACGCGGAGGCGGGCGCCGGGCGGTTCGTTCATCTGCCCGAAGACCATGGCTGTTTGCGTGATGACGTTCTTATCAGTGGAGCCGATCTTCGTTTCCTGCATTTCGAGCCAAAGATCGTTCCCTTCGCGGGTCCGTTCGCCGACGCCTGCGAACACCGAGTAACCGCCGTGCTGGCTGGCGATGCGGGCGATGAGTTCGGTGAGAATAACGGTCTTGCCGAGACCGGCGCCGCCGAACAGGCCCGCCTTACCGCCGCGAACCAAAGGCGTGAGGAGGTCGATGACCTTGATGCCGGTCTCGAAGAGTTCGGTCTTGGACGACAACTCGCTGAACAGCGGCGGCGGCTGATGGATCGAGCGCGCCTCCTTGGCGCCGATCGGGCCGCGACCGTCGATTGGTTCGCCCAGGAGATTGAAGACTCGTCCCAGCGTTTCCATGCCGACGGGGACTTGCACTGGGGCGCCGGTATCGACGGCCTTGAGTCCGCGATAGAGACCGTCGGTGGAGCCGAGGGCAACGCAGCGGACGCGGTTGCCGCCCAGGTGCTGCTGGACTTCGCCGGTCAGCTTGAGCTTGATGCCCTTGTATTCTTCGTCGATCTTGACGGCGTTGTAGATCGAGGGGAGTTTGCCTTCGGGAAACTCGACATCGAAGGTCGAGCCGATAACCTGAATCACTTTGCCCGCAGTTTGCGTCGCTACAGCCATGATCGCTCCCAAAAAATACGTTACTCAAATCTCGCGTCGCCGCCCGCTCGAATGTCTTCCACGATGCCCGCTATTTTGTCGCCGCTGCCCGGCTGAATCTTCTCGGCCAATCGCTTCAACTTCTTCATGTCGATTACGTCGCCATGCGTCTCGACCATGTCGATGAAGTCGCCTTGATCGATCATCCTCTTGCTCTGCACCCGATGTGGCGACAGGATGGCTGCGAACTTCGAGGCCAAGGCCATCTCCAGGTTGGGAACTCGGTAGTTCCCTTCCTTCACCGCCACCGTGTTGCGAAACGCCGCCTTAAAGAGCGGCTGGCTCGGCTTCATCAAGTCGATGAGGACTTTATTCAAGTTCAAGTCCATGAATCGCGTCACGCCTGC
Source organism: Gemmatales bacterium (assembly GCA_038217425.1). Taxonomy (GTDB): domain Bacteria; phylum Planctomycetota; class Planctomycetia; order Gemmatales; family Gemmataceae; genus JAIEPT01. The sequence goes on along the minus strand of JBBQPM010000011.1, from coordinate 16,529 downwards.
GGCTTCCACTCGTTCCAAATGCGGAAACGCCTCCTCGATCACTCGGCTCGCCTTCGCATGATCCCGAGCTGCGATGAGGACGTCGATATCCATCGTCGCCCGTGGCTCACTGCGCCATGCCCCGACGCCATGCGTTCCCATCACAACGAACCGGATGCCATTTCGGTTCAGTAACTCGATCACTTTCTCGGGCTTCGCCATGATCGCACCCTTGCGATACATGCGGTAGAACCGGGCCGTCAGCATGCTGCTGATCTGCATCGACTGCATCAACAACTGCGACCGTGTTCTTGCCCGGGTGATCATGGTTGCGTCCCCGTTATTTCAACGCCTCCACGCCGCCGATGATTTCCGCGATCTCCTTCGTGATCTGCGCCTGCCGAGCCCGGTTGTACAAACTCGACAGTTCCTTGATCATGTCGCCGGCGCTTTGCGTCGCCGCCTTCATCGCGACCCGGCGGGCGATCTGCTCGCTCACCGCGGAATCGAGGAACGCCTTGAAAAGCCGAATCTTGAACGACATCGGCAGAATCTCTTGCAAGATCTCGCCGGCCGACGGCTCGAACTCGTACTCGATCGTCGCCTTCTTCTCTTTCACTTCAGTCTTCGTCTCGCCCAAGCCCGAAAGCGGCAGCAGCGTTTCGACGACCGGCACCTGCCTGGCGGCGTTAATGAACTTCATGTACGCGATTTCGACGCGGTCGATCTTACCCGCGATGTAGTCGGCGATGTAGCGATTTGCCAGAACCTCGACCTCGTCGAAGCTCGGCTTGTCCTCGAAATGCGTGTAGGTCTGCGTCGCTGGGATCTGCTGGTAGCGGAAGTAGGCGATGGCGCGTTTGCCGGAAAGCTCGAGCTGCATCTGCACGCCTTCGGCCTTGTTGCGATTGACGCCGTGCATCCCTTCGCGCAGTACGGCCGCGTTGTATCCGCCGCACAGTCCGCGATTGGAGCAAAGGACGATGAGGACGCTGTTCTTGATCTCGTCGCGTTTTTCGAGCAGCGGATGCTTGATGTTGGTGGCGCTGGCGCTGAGATCCGCGGCAAGTTCAGCGATCTTGCGCGTGTAGGCCTCGGCTTCGGTGGCGCGGTCGAGAGCTTTCTTGAAGCGCGCGGTGGCGATCAATTCCATCGTCCGCGTGATCTTGCGGATGTTGCGAATCGACTTGCGCCGCTTAACGAGAACGCGTGGGTTAGCCATGGTGTTCCACTCAAAAGCCCAGTGGGTGAGGTACTCCGAACCCCTGGGATTCGTTCTTGCGAGCGTCGATCCCAGGGGTTCGGAGTACCTCACCCCTGGGCTTTCAGGTTACATCTTGAACTGCGGAGCGAACGCTTCGATCGCCCCCTTCAACAATCCCTCGATCTCCGGCGTCAACTTCTTTTCCTTCACGAGCCGAGCCCGCACTTCGGGCTTCTGCTCCTTCATGAACGCCACGAACTGCTCTTCCCACGACGAAACCTTGTTACGCGGCACCTTGTCGAGGTAGCCCTTCGTTCCAGCATAAATGATCATGACCTGGTCGGAGAAGTGCAGCGGCTTGAATTGGCCCTGCTTTAGCACCTCGACCATGCGGTAGCCGCGGTCGAGTTGGGCCTGCGTCGCCTTGTCGAGGTCGGTGCCGAGCTGGGCGAACGCTTCGAGTTCGCGGAATGCGGCCAAGTCCAGACGCAAGCTGCCGGCGATCTTCTTCATGGCGTCGGTCTGGGCTTTGCCGCCGACGCGGCTGACGCTGATGCCGACGTCGATCGCAGGCCGAACGCCGGCGTAGAACAAGTCGGGCTGCAAGTAGATCTGCCCGTCGGTGATGGAAATCACGTTTGTCGGGATATAGGCCGACACTTCGCCTTCGAGCGTCTCGATGATCGGCAGCGCCGTCAGCGAGCCGCCGGTGCCGACGACCTTGCCGATTTTGTGGCCGGGATGGTTCTTGAGGTCGTGCTTCTCGGCATGCTCCTTGTCGAGCGGGCCGACGTAGACCTTGCCGTTGACGCCCCAGTTGTCGGCGATTTTCTTCTCGTCGGCGTCGCCGGGCACGATGACCCACTTCTCGGCGAGCTTTGCGGAACGTTCGAGCAAGCGCGAATGGCAGAAGAAGACGTCGCCCGGATACGCCTCGCGGCCCGGAGGACGACGCACCAACAGCGATAGCTGACGATACGCCGCGGCTTGCTTGGAAAGATCGTCGTAAACGACGAGCGTGTCCTTGCCGTGTTCGTACATGTAGTACTCGGCCATCGCGGTGCCGGCGTAGGCCGAAAGATACTGCAGCGGGGCGGCGTCGGCGGCGGAAGCGATCACGACGATCGTATAATCCATCGCCCCATTCGCGGTCAGCGCCTCGACGACGTTCTTGATCTGCGATTCCTTTTGACCGATCGCGACGTAGACGCAGATGACGCCTTCGGATTTCTGATTGATGATCGCGTCGATGGCGATCGCGGTCTTGCCCGTCTTGCGGTCGCCGATGATCAGTTCGCGTTGGCCGCGACCCACGGGGGTCATGGCGTCGATCGGCTTGATGCCGGTCTGCAGCGGCTGGTTGACCGGCTGGCGACCCGCGACGCCGGGCGCGATGAATTCGAGCGGGCGGAAGTCCTTGGTGACGATCGGGCCTTTGCCGTCCATCGGGTTGCCGAGCGGATCGACGACTCGGCCGATGAGCGCGTCGCCGACCGGCACGCTGAGCAGGAATCCCAGCGCCTTGCATTCGTCCCCTTCGGAGATCTTGAGGTAGTCGCCCAGGATGATGACGACGACCGAGTTCTCTTCGAGGTTGAAGGCCTGGCCGCGAATGCCCGACTTGGTGAATTCGACCATTTCGCCGTTCATGACGCCGGAGAGGCCGTACACGCGGGCGATGCCGTCGCCGATCTCGAGGACTTTGCCTACTTCTTGCGGAGTAAGCTTATCCTTGTAGACCTCGATCTCTTTTTCAAGAACAGAAACGATCTCGTCGGCTTTGAATCTCATGACTGCTTCTCGCGAGAATCTTGTTGCGTAGCGTTTCGATACGAGTGCGCACGGTGCCGTCGAACTGACGATCGCCGATGCGAAGTTTCAGGCCCCCTAGCACGACCGGATCGACGGCCTCCAGGAGAATCGGTTCGAGTTGGAAGCGTTCGCGAACCGCGTTAATGATCGTCTCGCGCTGATCGCTGGCGAGAGCGACGGCGGAGGTCACGTAAACGCGCAGATGCCGAGTCCGTTCGTCGTGCAGTTCGGCCAGCGAACGGGCGATCGGACCGATCATTTCGAGACGATCGTGCGCGTTGAGGACTTGCAAAAAGTTCGTGAACGATTCGCTCGCGCGGTCTTTGAATACTTTGTTGACGGCATCCTTGCGTACGTCCCGGCTCAGCGCCTGGCTCGAAAAGATCATCTGCACGCGCGGGTCGGCGGGAAAGACGTCCTTGACGAGCGAATCCATCTCCGCCAACACCTGGTCGAGCTGGCCTCGCTTTTGGGCCGAGTTGTACAGGGCCTCGGCGTACGTCTGCGCGATGCGCTCGACGCTGACGTCGAACGCCTCGGAGACTTCGGCCTGGGCGGCTTTGGTTTCGCTCATGTTAGTTCGCCCCTTGCTGGACTTCTGCGAGCGCCTCATCGACGAGCCGGCGATGGTCGTCGACCGACAGCGCTCTGCCCACGGCCTTGGTCGAAATCAGCGTCGCCAGGTTGGCGGCCGACGTCCAGATTTCTTGCAAGGCTTGATCCTTGGCCGTGTCCAGCTCGCGCATGAGCCGGGCCCGTTCCTTTTGAATCTCGGCGTTGGCTTCGCTGCGCATCTCTTCCTTGAGGGCGGCGGCGTCCTTGCGAGCTTCTTCCATCATGGCCGGGATCTCGGCATGGGCCTTGTCCAACTCGCCTTTGAGGAACGCTTGCGCCCGAGCGTTCTCGGCACGCAGTTCCTTGGCTTCGGCGACGGCGTGATGGATCGCTTCTTCTCGCTTGTGCAGGCCTTCGAGGATCGGTCCCCAGGCCGCCTTCCGCAGGATGAAGAAGAGGCCGAGGAAGACGACCACCGTCCAGATGGCGGTGTCGGCGAAGAAGTCCATGATCCCGACCGGCTTGGCGCCCGGCGCGGCGTCAACCGCGAAGGCGGGCAACGCCCCCAACAAGATAACGCCCAACGAAAGTATGATGCGATGCATCGCGGTCCCCTCCGGAAAACAGTTAGCCACGGACGCGGGATCACGGGGTCGGAATCTTGCCGACGATCTGGATGCAAACGATCAGCGCGAAGAACGTGGCGCCTTCGAGGAGGGCGCCGATGATGATCATTGCGGTCTGCACCTTGTTGGCGGTTTCGGGTTGACGAGCCATGCTCTCCAGCGCGGCGGAGCCAATTTTCCCGAAGCCGAGGCCGGCGCCGATGATGACGAGCCCGGCGCCCAGACCGGCGGCGATGCCCAGCGTCATGGCTGAATTCGACAGCGTCGTACGAACCACGGCGTCGTTTTGTTCCTTCGGCGTCTGGGCGGCGACGGGACCGACCGTGACCAACATGGCGACCGCGAGCAACGCGAAAATCTTGAGTGCTTTCATGAATCCTGACTCCCCTAGATAGTTAAACGTACCATACGCCATCGGACTCGCATGCCGACTTAATGTTCGGGATGCACGACCGAACCGAGAAACAAAGCCGTGAGAAACGTGAACAAGAACGCCTGCAAAAAGGCGACGAACAATTCAAGCAAGCTGAGCAGCGTAACTCCGATCACGCTCGCCGCGGTCACGCCCCAGAAAAGCGCCGGGCCGGCCGCACTCGCCGCGGTGATGAACAACAAGATCGACGCCAGCACCATGTGCCCCGCAAACATGTTCGCGAACAATCGAACGCTCAGAATGAAGCACTTGAGCACCAGCCCAAAGAACTCGATCGGCCAAAGCATCAGCATGATCGGAATTTTGAGATAGATCGGCAGATCCATCGGCGGCGCGAAGACCTGCAAGTAATGCACGAAGCCGTGCTGCATGATGCCGCTGATCTGAATCATGAAGTAAACAATGATCGCCAGCGTCAGCGTCACCGTGAAGCTCGCGGTCGGCGATCCCATGAACGGCAGCATGCCGAGCAAATTGCAAAAGAGCACGAACAAGAACGTCGTCCATAGATACGGCACAAACTGGTCGGCGGCATGCCCGCTGTGACCGTGCCCATGTCCGTCGTCATGATGATCGTGGTGGCCGCTGAGGTAGGGTTTAGCGACGTTATCGCGGATGAACGTCAGCATGCTCTCCCAGAAGTTCCACCAGATCCCCTTGGGCGCCTCGCCGGACTGGATCCGCTTCGACAGCGGAATGTAGATCCACGCCACCAGCCCTGCGGCGATGAACATCAAAATCGTGTACTTGGTGATGCGGAACGGACCGAGATTGAACGGCATGTCAAAGAGCGGCGGAATCGTGAAGCCGATGTGCGGCACCTCGAAAAGGTGCCATTCGTTCGAATCAAGCACGTGGCTCATCGCGTCGCCGGCAGCAAAGATCGCCATGCCCCGTCCTCCGTCATCCCGGCTCATCGCCCTTGGGCTGCTTCACCAGCAGCGTCACTTCCAAACCCAGGACGAACAAGTAAAAACCCGTAACCCACCAGACGAACCGTCCGACCCACTCTTCTTGAACCTGCGTCGTCAGCACGAACACCACGCCCAGCGTCACGACCATGCGGACCATCGTGCCGCCCATGGCAAATGCAAAAAACGTCTCGTGCGAGCCGCTGCCCCAGTGGACCGCGGCGAATAGCGTCAAAACCGCGGGGAGCAAAACCAGCGCCAGCGCCGCCCCGCTCAGCTGCACCGCATCCCAACCGCCCCACCAGATCGAACCCGGAATGAGGAGCAACCCCCATAATGCCAGCGAGCAAATCACGAGCATGGCGATCGGCTTCATGGCTTGGGCCTCCGCGGCTCCTCGGGCGGCGGCTTGTTCGCCAGCCGCACCAGATGCCAAATGCCCCCCGTAAACCCGAGCACCGCCCCCGCAACGACTAGCCAGGGACCGGTTTGCAGCCACTCGTCGGCATACACGCCGACGAAGATCGGCAGCACCATCTCCAGCCCAACCTGGGAGATCTGGAACAAATACGCCATTCGGGAATCGTCGCCGATGCCCTTCATGGTTATGAAGTCTCCGCCGGTTGTCGAGGTAGCGTCATTCTCAGCGTACGGACTTGCTTGGCAAGGGGTGTTCGTGAATTTTTTCCCAAAGTTCCGTTTCCCCGCGCCTTGCTTGGAAAGGTCCCGCGCGGTCTCTACGATGACACCTACCCATTCACGCAGAGGCGAGCGGCAAGGGAGACGACGTCATGGCAACTTCCACGGACGGTTCGGCACGCCTGGCCCGAACGTCGCTCATTCTTTTGGTGGCAATCAATCTGTTCAACTACATCGATCGCCAGGTGCTGGCCGCGGTCGAGCCGGAGATTCGCGCAGCCCTTCTGGAAGGGGCGAACGATAAAGATGCCAAGTTCAAAATGGGCCTGCTCTCGACCGCATTTTTACTCAGCTACATGATCCTGGCGCCGGTGTTCGGAGCCCTGGCCGACCGCTACGCACGCTGGAAAATCGTTGCGTTCGGCGTGGTCCTCTGGAGCCTGGCGAGCGGCGCTTCCGGTCTCGACTGGGGGACGTCGGCGGCGACCGCGTTCGTACTTCTCTTGCTCACGCGCTGCTTCGTCGGCGTCGGCGAGGCAGCGTACGGACCCGTCGCTCCCGCCATGATCGCCGACCTCTACCCCATCGAAAAACGAGGTAGCGTTCTGGCCTGGTTTTATCTCGCCATTCCCGTCGGCGGCGCCCTCGGCTACGCGCTGGGAGGCATCGTCAAAACGCAGCTGGACTGGCGCTGGGCGTTCTACCTCGTCGTCCCGCCCGGCTTGCTCCTGGGTGTCTTGGCCCTCAACATGCCCGAGCCCCCGGCACGCATCAAGACCGCCAAGGAACCGATCAAGCTATCGACCTGGAATCAGTACGTCGCCCTGTTCCGAATTCCCTCGTACTTCTGCAATACCGCCGGCATGACGCTCATGACCTTCGCCATCGGCGGCATCGCCTGGTGGATGCCCGCCTATCTCCAGTATCGCGACGCCCCGCCGCTCGGGCCGATCGATCGCGTGACCCTGTTCGGCATTATCGTCGCCTCATCGGGTTTGTGCGCGACGCTCGCCGGCGGCTGGGCCGGGGATTACTTCAAACGTCGCTTCGCCGGCTCCTATTTCATCGTCTCCGGTCTGGCCATGCTGCTCGGCTTTCCGATGTTTCTGGCGTTTCTCTTTGTGCCGTTTCCCTACGCGTGGATCTTCGTATTCCTGGCAGTGTTCTGCTTGTTCTTCAACACCGGACCGACCAACACGATCCTCGCCAACGTGACCCATCCTTCGGTCCGGGCGAGCGCGTTCGCGCTGAACATCCTGGTAATTCACCTATTCGGCGACGCGGTTTCGCCGCCGATCATTGGCGCCATCGCCGACCGCACGAACCTGCACGACGGCTTTCTCTTCGTCTCCGGCACGATGGTCGCGTCGGGTCTCGTCTGGCTCTGGGGAGCGCGGTATCTGGAAGCCGACACGATGCGCGCCGCGGCAAACGAATGAAGTTTCTCCTTGCTTCGCGCAGCACACGTCGATATCCTCGGCACATCCCCCCTCATTCCCCCGAGCAAACTCTCATGATGCGCACGCTCGCTATTTTTCTTTTTGCCGGCTCCGCTCTCCCCGCGCAGGATCTCAAAATCCTGACGCCCGAGATGGCCGGCGGGCCGCCCAAGACCATGCTGATCCGCTCGCTCAAAAAGCAAGCCTTCGAGGCGCTCGATCGACGGCAGGCCAACTTCGAGAAGCTCAAGACTCCCGAGCAGATCGTCGAGTATCAGCAAAAACTGCGGGCCGTCTTTCTCGAGAGCCTGGGCGAATTTCCCGAGCGCTCGCCGCTCAATGCGAAGGTCGTCGGCACTTTGTCCGGCGATCGCTACCGCATTGAGAAAGTGATCTTCGAGAGTCAACCGAAACACTACGTCACGGCGATCGTTTTCGTCCCCGAAGGCAAGGGGCCGTTTCCCGCCGTCCTCATGCCCGCCGGCCATACGTCCGACGGCAAAGTCGAGAACCAGATCCAGGGGATGTTCCTCGCTCAGAACGGCTTCGTGGCCATGGCGTACGATCCGATCGGGCAAGGCGAACGGCATCAGTTTCTGGATGCCAGCGGTGTGCCCCTCGTCAAAGGCACGACCGAACACACGCTTATCGGTGCCGCCAGCATTCCGCTCGGGCGCAACACCGCGACCTTTCGCATCTGGGACGGCATGCGCGGGCTCGACTACCTTCAGAGCCGAGCCGACGTCGATCCGAAAAAGCTCGGCGTCACCGGTTGTTCCGGCGGCGGCACCCTCACGAGCTACCTGATGGCGCTCGACGAACGCGTCGGCTGCGCCGCTCCCAGCTGTTACATCACGAGCTGGCGGCGATTGCTCGAAACGCTCGGGCCGCAGGACGCCGAGCAAAACATTTTCGGACAGATCGCCAGCGGCCTCGATCACGCCGATTACCTCCATCTGCGTGCGCCTCGGCCGACGCTCATCCTCGCCGCCACGCACGATTTCTTCGACATCCAGGGGACGTGGACCAGTTTCCGCGAGAGCGTTCGCCTCTACCAACGGCTCGGCGAACGCACGAAAATCAACCTGATCGAGACCGACAACAAGCACGGCTACCCCCGGGCGCAGCGCGAGGAAATGGTCCGCTGGATGAGCCGTTGGCTCCTGGACAAGGACGAGCCGATCCGCGAGGCGCTTGACCTCAAAGCGCGCAAGACGAAGGAATACCTGTGTACGCCGGAGGGCGAAACGATGCGGTTGCCCGGGGCCCGCTCGATCGCCGACCTCAACGCCGACCTCGACGCCCGATATGCAGAGGTGCGTAAGAAGATTTGGGAAGACAAAAAGTCGGCGCTCGACAAGGTCCGCGCCGTCACAGGCATTCGGCCCCTCGCGAAAATCCCCGCCGCAAAGGTCAATGAGCTAGGTGAACTCGAGGGGGGCCGCTCGAAGGGGTCGTTCGAGACGAAAGACGGCGTTCTCCTGCCCGTCCTATTTACTCCCGCCATGGGAGAAAACAAAGGAATCGTGCTGCTCGTTCACGGCGACGGCATGGCATCCGCACTGAAGGCCGATGGCTTGCTCGCTTCCTTTGCCAAGCAAGGTTACCAAGTCGCCGCCCTGGATGTCCGCGGCATGGGGGAACTCGGAACCTCGGGAGAAGGGATGTGGGGCGGCGCCTGGAACGACATTTTCGTGTCGTATCTACTGGGTAAGTCGCTGGTGGCGTTGCGGACCGAGGACATGCTTGTCGCGGCGCGAACCTGGAGCGAGTACGGCCGCAAGGTCCACCTCGTCGCCATCGGCGTCGCTGGCGTCCCCGCGCTGCATGCCGCCGCTTTGGAGCCGCAGCTCTTCGCTTCGGTGAAGATCGAGAAATCGCTCGATTCGTGGTCGGGATTGGTCCGCAATCCGCTCGCGCCGGGCCACTTAGTCAATGTCGTCCACGGGGCGCTCAAAGTTTACGATCTTCCCGACCTGCGTGCTTCATTGCCCGCAGGAATGCTGACGATCGTCGACCCGGTTCATGCCCAGCAGCAGACGAAAAAATGATCGCACGATTGACCAGACCATTTCACAAATGTCTGTGGACGCTATTCTCTTCGGTCAATCAGACCGAGGAGAATAGCATCGAGACGCCTTCGTTAACGATTTGAACGAAGTCGTCACTTCGCCCACAGCCGCGACACGCCGCCGACCGCGAACGCCTCTACCGGCGTCCCCTCCAGGCGAATCGTCACCACGTGCAAATTGCCCTTTTGCAGGATGGCTTGAATCGTCCCCGCACTCGCCTTCCCCGCCTTCCGATCGACGCCCGCCGGCGCGATGCTCACTGCTTTTCCCTTCTTGAGATCCTTCGCCAAATCGCGTCCCTCCTGGAACAGCGTCACCTGAATCTCCTCCGCCGAGACCGCGTCGACGTACCCGGGCAGGCCCTCTTTCAGCAATCGGCCGCGATGAATCTCCTGTTGCTCCTTCTGCTGCTTCAGCAAACTTTCCTCGTCGAGAAAGACGTCCCAGGCGACCTGCCGTCTTCCCTTCCCCAGCCCATGCGAGCGGACGCGCAGCTTGTCGCCGACCTGGACGTCGCCAAACTTCGCGGGCTGGCCTTGCTTCCAAAACTTGGTCTCGCCATCGGTCTCGAGCGTCAGGCCTTTCGCGCGAACGTATTTCCCGTCGAAGCTCCCCTGCGTGTACTCCATCGACTTCTGGACCGGGTCGATGCGGTCGACGATGTAGTATTCCTTGTGGCCGTTGAGGAAATTCATCTCATCCTGGATGTAGGTGAGGAAGACCCATTTGCCCTCGGTATCTTGGTGGAGCCGAAAGATGGCGCGTTCGCCGATCTTGTAGTCGTGGAGATCGCCGGAGGCGGCGCGGTGCAGAAGTTCGGCGTAGGGCATGACCTGGAAGGTCATGATTTCGTCGTTCCCCTCGTTGCGAAAGACGCCGGTGCGGGTTTTGGCATCGACGCTAATAAGTTCGCCCCAGATGCGGCGCATGGCGTCGGTGGGGACGATGACTTTTCCCGGAACGATTTTTTGCAGAGACTTCTCCTGAGCGACAAGCGCCAGCGGAGTTATGAGCCAGAGAACGAGCGGGAGCATGCGAGCATTCATGGAAGGATCTCGGAGGAGAAAATTCGTTGGGGATTATTGTAGCCCAGTCGCTCGGGCAGGCACTTGTTTTCCGGTCGGCGGGGCGCCAGTTATTTGCAGACGTGCGAATGGGGAGGGAAGGCGATGGGGGACGGCGGGTACGTCGAGCGGCACGAGGAAAGCTGTGGCTGCACGTCCCCGCGCAACTCGTGGAAAGAGCGAGGAATGATGGTCCTGATTTCGGGCTGCAACGGGTGAACTACCGCCAGCGCTTCGCCAGGCACAGCGAATTGCCGTTTTGGCGCCGGGTGCTGCGAACCTCGTCCATGAGTCGGCGCATCATAAAGACGCCGCGACCGCCCAGTCGCAGTTCGCTGGGATTCATGTGCGGTACCGTGGCGATGTCGAACGGCTCGCCCTCGTCGTGGAACGTCAGGACGACGCGTTCGCCCACGAACTCGACGTGGATCTGCAGTTCGGCGCCCGGTTTGTGGCGATGGGCATGGCGTATGATGTTGGTGAACGCTTCGCCGGCGGCGAGGATCAAGGCGGTCTTGACGGCGGGGGCGAGACGGTAGGCGTTGCACACGGCTTCGACGAAGTTCCGTGCCGGGGTCAACATTTTTGGGTCGCTGGGCAAAGTTATAGCAAAGGTCGACGCGCAGTTTGGTCGATTCATGGGTAGTGCCCTCCTTGGCTCCCGCCGGTGTGTGGACGTCATGTCCAATCGCGGTTATACGAAATCTCCTTCGAAGCAAGCAAGATCAAGCCGGGCAAATTCGCGTGGCGGCGTGAATTTTTGGCGGTCTTCTTGGGGAGTGCGAAAAATATGCGGCGTTTACTCGGAATTCGAGGCGAAAGCGCGGGTATAATTGAAAGGGATGGAAATCCCCGCCGCGCCATCTTGCTGTAACGTCTTCTTTGTATACCGAAACTCGCTTCTACCTCTTCTCCAAGGTCAGGATGGTGGGTTATGCCTGCACGAAAGTCTGGAATCCTGGATGCAAACCGCGGACCTGAGAAGGTTTACGACGAGGTCGCGCCGGAAATTCACGACGACGGCCATAGTATGGGCCCCGATGACGCCCTGGGTCTTTACCTCAAACAAATGGGCGCTATCCCGCTCCTGAATCGCGAAAAAGAACTCGAGCTGGCGCATAAACTCGAACGGGTTCGCGGCCGATTCCGCCGCGCCGTGATGCTTCACTGGGGGAATCTGCGGCGTCTGCACGATCTTTTTTCGCAAGTCAAAGATGGGGAACTGCTCATCGATCCCGTGATCGAAAATATCTCGAGCCTGGGTCGAAGCAAGGACGCCATCATTTCCCGCTTGCCTGGACATCTGCGCACCCTGAAGCGCTACATCGACGCGTCGGCGAAAGATTTCCGCGAATGGCAGCGGACGCGCTCGCAATCGGGGCGTGCTCGCCTCAGCCGGCTACAGTTTCGGCGCCTTCGTAAGGCGATCCACGTGGTCGAAGAGTTGTCGCCGCGCAGCGAGTATCTCGAAACGCTGGTTGCGGACTTCAAGGCGCAACTGCAGAGCATGGTGGAGTTGCGGCTCCGCGCCGATTCGCCGGGCCGATCGCAAGCGGATCGGGTTCGGGCCACCAAGGCGATCAAGGAGCTGCGCGACCGCCAACTCGAAGGTCAGGCGTCTTTCGAGCACATGGAGCGGTTGTACCAGGTGATGTTTCGCCGGCAGCGAGCGTATCAGAAGATTCGTATGGAGCTTGCCGAGGCGAATCTGCGTCTGGTCGTCGCCATCGCCAAGCGTTATCGCAACAAAGGCCTGGCCTTCGCGGACCTGATTCAGGAGGGCAATCGCGGGCTCATGCGTGCGGTCGATAAGTTCGAGTATCGTCTGGGCTTCAAGTTCGGCACCTATGCCACGTGGTGGATTCGTCAGGGGATTCAGCGAGCCCTGGCCGACGGTTCGCGCACCGTGCGCGTACCATGCCATCAGGTGAGCATGCTGTCGATGATGGAGCGCATTCGCGGCGAGATGCTGTGCAAGACCGGCACCGAGCCGACGCTGGAAGATCTGGCCGCGGCGCTGGAGATCTCCGTGGAGGAGACCCGGGCGCTGCGGATCGTAAGCCGGCATCCCCTCAGCTTGCAAGAGCCGATGGGCGAGGACGCGGAACGTCCGCTCGAGGAGGCGATCAACGATCCGTCGGCCGAGAGCCCGGGAGCGAACGTCGATCAGATGCTGCTCAAGGAGCGGATCGCGGAAGTGCTGCGGTCGCTTTCGCCGCGCGAGCGGGAAGTGATCGAGATGCGTTTCGGTCTGAAAGACGGCACGCCGCGCACGCTGGACGAGGTGGCGCGGAGCTACGGCATCACCCGCGAGCGAATCCGGCAGATCGAGGCTCGGAGCCTCGGCAAGCTGCGTCACCCCAACCGCAGCAAACGCCTGGCGGGCTTCACGGAAGCGTTCTTCGAAGGTTTATAGCCCGCGGCGCAAGCAAGGGTGGCCCTCGCAGGGTCAAGACCTTGAGTTCTCGGCAAATCCAACCCTTGCTTGCGCTGCGGGCTCCTATATTCAAGGGATCGCCGATGGTCGCCCGCATCGCCCTTGTTTCGACCCTCTTCTGCGCCGGCCTTCTCGCCGCTCAGCCCCCCGCGCCGGCGCCTCCGTCGCTCTTCCATGCCCGGCTCCGCTACGAGATTGTCGCCCCGCGCCTTCAACACGTCGCCCAGTACGACGCTCTCATCAAGCATCTCGTGCAGCTCGGCTTTCAGTTTGACCCGCCGCTCGAAACGCATCCCGACTCCGACCGCGAAAACCCCACGAAGAACTACCTCGAAGGCAAACTCCCTTCCGCCAAGATTCTCGCCCTGTTCGAGAACCCCAGCATTCGCACCGTCCATCTCGATACCAAAACGTTGGCCGAACACTTCAAGGATGAAACCAAGCTCGACGTCCCCGTGCGCGTGCGGCTGGAACTCCCCAGCAATTTTGAACTCGAGACGCAAAAGGTCTTCATCGCCCAGGTTCGGCTGCTGCTCGGGGAACTCGGCTTTATCGAGGCGACCGGGTACGACACGCGCGGCTACACGCTCAAGCCGTGGACTCGGCTCGTCGGGACCGTCCCCGCGCGTCATCTGGAAACGCTGCTGAAAGACTTGCGTCGACAGCCGGCGAACTGGTTCGGGCCGCTCTTGTCGCCGGACGAACTGCCGCTCCCCGTGCGCGAGATAACGCCGATCCGCGTGGTGGAAGCGGTGCCCGATCCCGAGCCGATTCTCGACGTGGAAGAGCCCGCGCTGCGTTCGCCGAGCTATCTGGAGAAGATCAGCGATGAGCTTTGGCTGCTCCTGAATGCGGAAAAACAACTGATCCCGGCGGAGCTGACGTTCGCCGGCACGCCGACCGACGAGGACATGCGGAAGTTTCTCGACGAGGCGGCGCCCAAGGTACGCGTGGTGCGCGGCAAGGGCGTGCAGCTGAGCGTTCGCGGCACGCTGCCCGATCTGCTGCCCTTGAAGGCCAAGGCCGAGGTCGCCAAGGTTCAGCTGGCACTCTCGGATGAAATCCTCGGCTATTTCCTTGCCGGCGACGTACCGCTTTCGATGCAGATCGTCTTTGCCGGCGAACCGTCTCTGGAGTCGATGCGAACCACGCTCGACGGACTCTTTCCCGGTATCTTCCTCGAAGGCCAGCTGGGGAACGTGACGACGGTCCGGGCGCCGATCAAGTACCTCCCCGAACTCGCCAAACTGCCGACGGTCTCGGTCATTCGTCGGCCGAGCCCGGCTCAGGCGGGCATTGACGCCAAGATCGTCGTCCCCGACGACCGCGCGAAAATTCTGAAGAAATCGGGCCTTGAGGCGCTGCACGCGCGGGGATTCACGGGAAAATGGACCGAGAAAGAGATCGTCAAGCGGGTGCGCATCGCCTTCATCGACGCGGACTTTCGCGGCTGGGAGTCGGCGGTCCAGGCGAAGAAGCTCCCCGCGGACACGCGCTTGATCGACCTGACGGCGGAGCGCGACGCCGACCTCTTTCCCGCGCCGCCGCGCGCCGGCGCCGGGCCCGGTCACGGCACGCAATGCGCCCTCGCGGCGGCGCTGGCGGCGCCCGATGCCCAGTTTTTCCTCGTCCGCGTCCAGCCGGGCGATCCGCATCAAATTCTCGAGATTCTGCAATACATCCAGTCCACGGTCGTCTCCGCCTCGCTGCAAAAACGCATCAGCGACGTCGAAACCCTCACCGCTTACAACGAAGTCCTGCGCATCGAACTCCTCAAGGAACGGACCTTCTTCCTCGATAACTTCACCGACGAATCCGACCTGGCCGAAGAGTTCGGGTTCTGGGGCCCGAGCTTCGGCTGGCTCTTCAGCGACCGCTCGCTGCATCGCCAAAAAGTCGAGTTCCACGACAAGGTCGAGGCGCTGCACAAAAGCCGAATCGGGCGGCTTGACGCCCTCGTCGCCGGCGTCCGCAGCCTGCAAAACGTCGATATCGTCGTCAATCCCTACGGCTGGAATCATGGGTATCCCCTCGGCTCAACCAGCCCCCTGTCGCAATGGATCGATGCGAACTTACGCGGCGCCCGGCCGATCTTGTTTCAGGCCGCCGGAAACACCCGGGGCCAGGCGTGGAACGGGCTCTTCCGCGACGTCGACAGCAATGGGCTCATGGAGTTCGCTCCCTACGACGCTCCGCTTAAGGACAAGCTCTGGACGCACGAACTCAACTTCCTCGGCTGGCAGCCTTACGGCGCCGAGACGACCCGCGACCTCCCCGCCGGCGCCCGATTGCTCCTGACGTTGCAGTGGCGCGAGGTGCACGACGCCGATTACTTCCTGAAGCCCGGCGAGTTGGACTGGTATGAGCAGCCGCTCGCGGGCTTGCGCCTCTCGGTGCTGCGGCAGCGCGATCCCTTGGCCAAGAACTTCCCCGCCGACTCATTCGACCTCGTCGCCCGGAGCCGAACGTTTCCGCAGCGCTTGCTGCATCGCCCCGAGGGTTCGGTCTACGAAATCGCCATGGAGATCACCCTCGATCAGCCGGGGCGTTACGCGGTGCGAATCGAGAAGGCGCTCGATTGGCGTTACGAGATCCGCAAAGGCGCGGACGGCAAGAGTCGAGCCCTGGTCAAGGTGGAGCAGCTGGCGCCGACCGGCACGAGGCCATTGGGAGCGCCAACGTTCCCGGAGCTTGAGAAGAAGTGGGAGTTGAAGCCGAACTTGTTCGTGCAAGTGGTGGACGAGGCGCATCGGCCCCTGGGCCGGGCGGTGTTCGCTGACTATTCGACCGATCTGGGGACGTTGGGATTGCCCGCGGACGCCCGTCAGGCGTTGACGGTGAGCGCCGCGAATCTCGAGCGCGTGCCGCGCGGTTACGCGGCCATCGGCCCCCCCGCGTTTCTGGAACTCGCGCAGGCGCCGACGCTGTTTGCATACGACGGCGTCGGCAGCGGCCCTGCTTTCGGCACGTCGATCGCCAACGCGTTCGCCGCCGGCACCGCCGCCGCGGTGATCAGTTCACGGTCGGGGGACGCCAAGACGTTGCTCAAGAGTTTGCGAGCGCAGCCCGGCGCGGTGTTTCACGTGCCGGCGAAGTAGTTTAGCCGACGCCTCCTGGCGGCGCGAAAACGGCCCGTGCAGGAATCGCATCCAATCGTCAACACGTGCCGAAGTGCGTCGAATACCAGTCGCAGCAGCATCCGGGCGGCATGTCGCACGGAAGGAATTCATCCAACCGTCGGCACCCGTCCGCGCCGCCAGGAGGCGGCGGCTAATACTACATCGCTAGAAACTAGTAGGGTGTTGCAGTAACTTCAAATACAGGAAGTATTTACTCCCCTCTCCCTCCGGGAGAGGGG
>JBBQPM010000010.1:0-66328 GCA_038217425.1 Gemmatales bacterium | reverse complement strand
CGCAAAAAGTCGGGGGTGATTTCAAGCGGGTAGGTCTTCACTACACGCCGAGTGGCGGAGGCGGACGTGGGAATTACCAAGGATTGCGAGCGGCGCAAGGGCGAAAATCGTTAGAAAAAAAGTCGAACAGCGTAACTTGGGCTAGTTCCGTCGCCAAGTCTACTTCTTACTAAACTCCGGCATCCGGCCCGCTTTAACGTCCTTCTCCCATTCGTCGAGCAACGGCCACGATACCGCACATGTCCCGAAGTCGGCCATGTACTGATACTGCGTCAGGCGATCGATCGCCTTTTGCACGATGCGATTGTCCCGTTTGAAGACGGGGCCGTGACTGGGCAGCAGAAACTCCGAATCGTCGCGCAGGATGCGTTTGAGCGAATCGAGAAACTCCGGCAAGTTCGAGCCGTGATGGGCGTCGATGACGCCGACGCAGCTGTCCTTGTAGATATTGTCGCCGCAAAAAAGCAGGTTGCCGAGCTTGAAGCTGAGCTGCCCGGCGGTGTGTCCCGGCGTGTGCCAGACGTGCAGTTTGAGATCGCCGACTTCGACGACGTCGCCCTCATTGAGAACGATGTCGACCTTGCAGCAGGGCATCGGGATCTCGAAATCCTGGGCCTTGATGGTGGCGTAGGTGAGGATTTCGTCCCCTTCTTCCATCGGCGCCACGGTGTTGGGATGGGCCGCCACTTTGGTTTTGAACAGCTCTTTGGCCTCGGCGATGCCCTGAATGTGATCGGCGTCGGCGTGGGTGGCGATGATCATCTTGCATTTGGACAGCGCGAAATCCATGTCTTTGAGCATCTTCACGATGTCGGCCACGGTCTCGGAATAGCCGATGTCGATGAGCAGGTATTCGCTGCCGCCGTCGATGAGGTACACGTTAACGCCGAGACGTTTGCCGGCCTGGTAGTTCATTTCGATGACGTTGGGGAACAGATAGCGGCGCGGCGTCATGATGATATCCTTGGGAGAGTTGATGCAGTCATCTTAGGGAGCGCACGGCCGAAAGCCCAGGGATGGCGATCCGTGGGGGAATCGCGGGACGTCGTGACTCGTAGGCGATTGCGGAAAAATCGCTGTTCCCTGGCGCTTCCCCAGGGATCGCCATCCCTGGGCTTTCCCCGAAATTGCGATCTGCCAAAGCGGCAGTCCACGTTTCTATCCGATTGCGACTCCGACCCGAATTGGCAGACTCCGATTCTAAAGGACTTAACGCAACCTGATTTACCAATGCGGTTTACAATTTCCACTCGTCACGGGCACGGGAATTGCTCTCCACTTTGGCCACACGCATTGCAACCCCTGTTTCTGATTGCCTCTCAAGGAGTGATACATGAAGGTTAAACCGCTCGGTGATCGCATCGTCGTTCAGCGCGACGCGGCCGAGGAAAAGACGGCCGGCGGCATTCTGCTCCCCGATAACGCCAAGAACAAGCCCCAACAGGGCAAGATCCTTGCCGTCGGCAGCGGCAAACTGTCCAACGAAGGCAAACGACTCCCCCTCCAAGTGAAAGAAGGCGACGCCATTCTCTTCACCGCCTGGGCCGGCGACGAAATCAAAGAACGCGACGGCTCCAGCTACCTCATCATGCGCGAAGAAGACGTCCTCGCCGTCATCGGTTAGTCAATCCGCTCGCAAGGGCACGCGATACAAATACTGGCCCGCACACGAATACGTAAACATTTAGTCTTACCCCATATTGGAGACAACATGGCCGCGAAACAGTTGGCATTCGAACAAGAAGCTCGCGAAGCGATGCGCAAAGGCGTGGCGAAACTCGCCCGCGCCGTCAAAGTGACGCTCGGACCCAAGGGCCGAAACGTCATTCTGCAGAAATCCTTCGGCTCCCCGACCGTCACCAAGGACGGCGTCACCGTCGCCAAGGAAATCGAACTCGAAGATCGTTACGAGAACATGGGCGCCCAGATGGTCAAGGAAGTCGCTTCCAAGACCAACGACGTCGCCGGCGACGGCACCACCACCGCCACCGTTCTCGCCGAATCGATCTACACCGAAGGCCTCCGCTCCGTCGTCGCGGGCGTCAACCCGATGCTCATGAAGCGCGGCATCGAACGCGCCGTCACCGACATCGTCGAGAAGCTCAAGGCGATGTCGATTCCCGTCAAGAACAAGCGCGACCTCGAGAACGTCGCCGTCATTGCCGCCAATAACGACGAAGAAATCGGCAAGATCATCGCCGAGGCCATGGACAAAGTTGGCAAAGACGGCGTCATCACGGTCGAAGAAGGCAAGACCATCCACACGGGCCATGAGTTCGTCGAAGGCATGTCCTTCGATCGCGGCTACCTGTCGCCTTATTTCGTGACCGACCCGACGAAGATGGAATGCGATCTTGAAGATCCGTACATCCTCATCTACGAGAAGAAAGTCTCGAACAATAAGGACCTCGTCCCGGTCCTCGAGAAGGTGCTGCAGACCGGCAAGCCGATCCTCATCATCTGCGAAGAAGTCGAAGGCGAAGCCCTCGCCACGCTGGTCATCAACAAGCTGCGCGGCTCGTTCAAGTGCGCCGCGGTCAAGGCCCCTGGCTACGGCGATCGTCGTAAGGCGATGCTCGAAGACATCGCCACGCTGACCGGCGGCCGGGCGATCTTCGAGGATCTCGGCATCCAGCTCGAGAACGTTCAGCTCAAGGATCTGGGCCGGGCCAAGAAGGTCAAGATCGACAAGGACAACACCGTCATCATCGAAGGCGCCGGCAAGAAGGCCGACATCCAGGGACGCGTGGGTCTGATCCAGGCCGAACTCGTCAAATCGACCAGCGACTACGACAAGGAAAAGCTGAGCGAACGGATCGCGAAGCTCTCCGGCGGCGTGGCCAAGATCAACGTCGGGGCTGCGACCGAAAGCGAAATGAAGGAAAAGAAGATGCGCGTCGAGGACGCCATGCACGCCACCCGTGCGGCGAACCAGGAAGGCATCCTCCCCGGCGGCGGCGTGGCATTGCTCCGCGCGGCGACCGGCCTCAAGACCCCCAAGACGCTGACCGACGACGAAGCGGCTGGCTACGGCATCATCCTTCGCGCCTGCCGTTCGCCGATCATCAACATCGTCGCCAACGCCGGCGAGAACGGCGACGTCGTCGCCAACAAGGTGCTCGAGAACGACAGCCCGAACTTCGGCTACGACGCCCGTGCGGGTAAGTACTGCGACCTCGTCAAGGAAGGGATCATCGACCCGACCAAGGTGGTCCGCAGCGCTCTTGAGAACGCGGCCAGCGTTTCGACCTTGCTGCTCACCAGCGACGCGCTCATCGCCGACATGCCCAAGGACGACAAGAAGGAAAAGGGCGGCGGCGGCCACGATATGTACTAAGTGATTTTCTGAGCCGGAAGCGTGAGCGACGATTCTGCATGGATCGTCGCTCACGCTTCCGGCTCGGAAATACAAATCCCGCCCGGCGCAGACGCCGGGCTTTTTTTACGCGCTTCGATACACTTCCTTCATGGACGTCCCCCTCCCTGCCGTCGACTGGAAGCGCCGACATCTGCTCGGCCTCGAAGATCTTTCCCGTCAAGAAATCACGACCATCCTCGACCGGGCCGCGTTCTTCCTGCCGTTGAGCCAACCGCCTCGGACCAAGCGCAGCGACCTCGCGGGCAAGGTCGTCGTCAACCTTTTCTTCGAACCCTCGACGCGCACGCGCACCAGTTTCGGCCTTGCCGCGCGCCGATTGTCCGCCGACGTGCTCGACTTTTCTTCCGCCGGCTCAAGCACGAGCAAGGGCGAGACGTTCATCGACACCGCCAAGAACATTGAGGCGATGGGCATCGACGTCATCGTGGTGAGGCACGCCTCGAGCGGGGCGCCGCACTTGCTTTCGCAGCGGGTCTCGGCAAGCATCATCAACGCCGGCGACGGAGCGCACGAACATCCGACGCAGGGCCTGCTCGACGCGTTCACGATTCGCCAACATCGAGCCAGCATCGAGGGGCTGACGGTCGGCCTGGTCGGCGACATCGCCCATTCGCGCGTGGCCCGAAGCAACATTCATTGTCTGACGAAGCTCGGCGCCAAAGTCATCGTGTGCGGCCCGCCGACGCTGGTGCCGAGCCGAATCGGCGACCTCGGCGTCGAAGTGTCGCATCGACTGGACGACATCTTGCCGCGCTGCGACGTCATCAACATGCTGCGCATCCAGTTCGAACGCCAGCGCAGCGGCCTGTTCCCGTCGATTCCCGAATATGCGAGGCTCTTCGGCATGACCGGCGAACGCCTGCGCAAGGCGAAGTCGGATCTGCTCTTGCTTGCGCCCGGCCCGATCAACCGTGGCGTCGAGATCACGCCGGAGGTCGCGGACGGGCCGCACTCGGTGATCTTGGAGCAAGTGACCAACGGCCTCGCGGTGCGCATGAGCGTGCTGTCGCTGCTGTGTCAGGTTTAGCCGCCGCGTCCTCACGGACCGCCTCCCGTGAGATTTTGTCCGCGCCGCGAGGACGCGGCGGCTAAACCAATGCAAGCGTCCGCCCTCAATCATTACCGCGACTCCAGCGCCTTCGCCTTTCATTCCGCTCCCCGACCCCCTAAAATACTCCGTTAGACCTCTCGTACGCGGTTGGGGTATGTCGATGTTCGATTCCGCCATTCTCGAAAGCCTGGCCGGCTATCTCAATTTCTCCGAAGGACGCTCCGATCCGCGCTTCCAGAAAAATTTCAACGACCTCTACGCCCACTACGCGCGGCAAGGCGCCGCTGCGCCCTGGATCGACGTGCGCCAGGCACTGGAACAGGCCCTTTTCACCCTCTCGAGTTCCGGCAAAGCCGCCTTCAAAGAAATCACCCAGGCCAAGAGCGTCCTGGCTCTCGTGTTCGATCACGTGCTCCCCGCGTATCGCAAGCATCATCAGGATCTGCTGTGCCATCTCACGGACGCAGACCTGCATCAGTCTTTCTTCCTGGTACGCGTGCTCGAAGCGACGCTCTCCCAACGAAATCCCTGGGACGAGAGCGAACGCATCGTCGCCGGCGCCCTGCGGTCGCTGAACGATTTCGTCGGCCATCGCCCCGTCGCGGTGCTCGAAGGTCGGCAGAAGGGCGAACTCTACGACCACGAACGTTGCCGGCCTGTGCCGCTCTACATCCGCGGCGCCGGCGTCGCCTTCGGCCGATACGAAGAAATCGTCACTCGCGCCCTCGCATTGCTCGAAAAGACCGATCCCGCAATCCTCCGCGAGGCCTCGTTCGATCCACAGCTTATGGACGAACTCGCCCTCGACCCGCGCGGCTACGACTTCGCACACCCTGCCGACAAACGCTCCAACTACACCTTCGGCGAATGGGATCCGCACGCCCTCGACAACCAGGCGCGGTTTCGCCGATTCGTGGTGCGCTCGGTCATCCTCGACGGCTTGCTCAAGCGACTTGAAGTCGTCCAGGATTTGCCGCGCGAGGAGCTTCTCGATGAAGCCGCCGCCGTCCTCGCGGGGACGATGCTCATGGCGTCGGGCGTGAGCGGTTCCAGTCCGCATACGCACGATTCGAGCGTCACGCTCAGCAATCTCATCCAGCGCATCGCCCGCTACCGCGAACAATTCTACGAATCGCTGCTGCAGGCCATGGACTCGCCGCACGGCAATCGACTCCGCAAGGAGAAGAAGACGACCCGCCAGGCGTTCGGCGCCGTCCGCCAATATCTGAATTTGTTCCTCGGCCAGCGCCGCGCCCTCTACATGCAGCGCCGCCATCTTGCGCTCCTGTTCGCGGAACTCGGCTATCCCGCGGCCAGCCGGCGCTATACCTCCGACATCCCCGTCGCCTCCGTCCGCATGCTCACCGAACTGCACATCCACCTAACGACCGGCGGCATGCTTGCCAAGAAAGGCGAACTCGAGAAGTCGGGCCAACATCTCGCCATCGTCGAGGATCTGCTCAAACGCGGCATCCATTGCGGCGCCTTCGTCGATCCCTGGAACATCCTCGGCTTCCAGGGGCAATTCCCGCGCTTCCAGGCCATGGAGGACAGCATCGCCGACACGCGAGTCGAGGATCTCACCTACGCGATGGATTGCATCTTCAACTTCTACGCCAAGCTCATGAGCGAGGGCGCCGCCCGCGGCGACAATCGGCCCGACAAGGATCTCTCCAAAAATCTCCGCAATCTCGCCGGCTGGTGGGATCTCTTCGCTACCACCACCGTCAGCGATATCCCGGCCGTCAACGGCAGCGAGGCGGCGAAGTCCGCGGAACACGTCGCGCAAGCGCTCTCGCAATGGCATCAAGGCGGCGCCGCCATGGCCGACCTCGGCTTCTGGCGCGGACACCTCGATCGCTTCACCACTCCCAAGGCTTTTGCTCTCGTCGTCGACGCCCTCCTGCAAAAAAGCGATTTCCGCTCCGCCCTCTCGCTCCTCATCACCTGGGTCGGCCAGGCCGACGAAGTTCCGCTCGAGGACGGCGATCATTCCTTCCACACCATGGCCATGCGCTGGATCCTCGGCCTGTGCCCGCCTCGCGATTCCGAAGAGATCGTCCCCGGCAACTGCGATCTCCTCGGCAAATTTTTCGACTTCCTCGAAGTCAATGCCGAGGACCAGTGGGCCGTCCCCGTGCTCGACGTCGCCGGGCTCGGCGACACGGGCGAAGACGATGAGGACGGCGACGACGACGATGACGATGATGAAGAGGACGATAAGGGCTTGTTCGGCGCCGCGTACGACGACGTTACCTACGAAGATTCGACCGACGACGACGTCGAAGGCGAAGTCATGGACTTCATGCCGCAGGCCGATTCGGACTTGCGACCCGAAGCGGAACGGCTCGAGCTTCGGCTCCGCTTTCACTCGACGCTCGCCCGGCTCTGGAACATTGCCACCCGCGTGCTCCGCGCCGCCAAGGGGGACGAACGCGAACGCGGGCAACAGGCGCTCCTGCGCTGGCTCGACCAGGCGGTGAATAACACCCGCGATCTGCTCAAGCTGCTCGACGACGTCTACGCCCACGAAGTCCCCAAGGCTTCCGGCTCGTACGAATCGATGGTCGAGTACGACGAACGCCGACTCATCAAAGAACGGCTCCTCAATTCGATCATCATGACGACGCTCGACCAGATGCTCGCGGTTGGCGCGTTACGAGGGGCTTTCGACGGCTACTTCCCCGAGAGCGGCGACGATTGGCCCGCGTGGGATCCCGCGATCCGCCGACTCGAGCGCTGCCTCATGAAGCAGGCCCCCGACGAAGCGCGTCAAGCCTTGACCGATTTCATCGAACTCTTCCGCAAAGAGCCGTTGCTGTACACCCCGCTCGAACGAGGCGGGCAGCCGCGCTTGATTCTGCGCGCGAGCCTCGCCCAGACGATCCTGCGCGGACTTGTCAGCAATCTGCCGCGCCAAGGGTTGCTCAAAGAGACGCTCGACCTGCTGCAACTCGCCCGGCACATGGAGGCGAGCCAAAATCTCGTCGGCCACCGAATCACCGAGTTCGATCATCTCTTCCATCTCGCGTCGTACGCCGTGGTCGAGTCGCTGACCGAGGCAGCGAAGCGCGACAACATCCCGGCCAAGGAACTCGTGGTTCGGCTCGAATCGCTGACCAAGCCGTTCATCGAAGTCTGGTTCGAGCACAGCAAGACCCTGCATGTGTCGCTATTCGAGAACGTCCCCAGCGAGAAGGACTGGAATCTGCTCGTCAAGTTCATCAAGCGCTACGGCAACGACCTCTTCACACCGCGTTTCATGCACCTGGAGAACCTCCGCGGCATCGTCCACCAGGGCGTCGGCGCCTACCTCGAGTACCTCAAGCAGGAAGCCGACCCGATGAAGCCGATCAAGCTCGTCGAGGAGTTGGGCAGCAAGATCGACGCCGGCGACGCAGAGAATTACTTACAGTTTGTCTTGCAGGTGATTGTCGATAATTATAACCACTATCAGGATTATCGCCTGGTGACGACCCAGGCCGACTACGGCGAGAATTTGTACCAGCTCCTGGAGTTTCTCAAGCTGAAGGCGAATTACGACCGCTTCGGCTGGGATTTGAAGCCGCTCAACATGGTACACGAGGTGCTCGCCCGATTGTTCGGCGAAGCCGCGGCGTTGTGGCGCATCCAGGCGGAGACGGTGACGCAGGGCCCGGCCAAGGAGTATCTCGAGGAACTGGACGAATTGCAGAAGAAGTTCAGCATGAAGTTAGCGACGATCCGCGATCGGCTCGAAGAGCGCTTCGTGCAGCCGATGGTGCTCGATCGACTGTGCGCGTTGGTCGAACCGGCGATCGAAGAGGCGCCCGAGTGGATGGAACGCGAAGAGACGTGTGCGCTGGAGAAGGAGCTCGAGCCGTTCGCGGACACGCCGAGCGGCGTCGGTTTGGACGTGCCGTGCTGGATTCTGCGGCTCGAGGAGGAGCTGGACCGCGTCCGCGCGTCGAAGACGGCGCTGATGAGCCTGGCGGAGAACCTGTTCCAGGTGCCGAAGGTGAGCGTGAAATTCGTGGATCTGGTGAATCAGTTTCCAGCGGAGCTGGAAGATGCATAGGTGTTCTTCGTAGCGTAACAACGGAAACGTGAGGTTTTCAATGGCTGAGACTTCGACGGCAGTTCGGCCGATCGTTCTGCAACTCGCGGTGAATCTCACCGCAGTGCTTCATCCCGAACCCGAAACGGGCGGATTCTCGGCAGAAATCCCGGCGTTGCCCGGTTGCTACACCCAGGGCGAGACGCTCTAAGAGGTACGCGCCAACCTACGCGAAGCGGCGGAAGGCTGGCTCAGTTCGGCGCACGATCATGCCGTACAAATTCAAGCGGCAGGGACGGAATGAAACCCGTCTCCTGCAATCACATGAGCCGACTACTGGCCGATTTGGTGATTCCTAACTCTTATCTCGTAGCATCGCGAGAACTTCCTCCGAAAACGTTTGGGTGTTTCGCCAGGAGCCAAACAGTCGGCCAATCCACGTTGTCGGCTCGACCGGCGCGAATTCAAACATCGGCTTACTCGAAAGCTGCGGAGGCCAAAGCACGTTGCTCTCGAAGTCGGTCGAACCAAACAACCTCATCACAAACTTACAACCCCAACGATCCTCCAGCGATTCCAAGAATCGAACCCGGCCCTCCGCATAGAACGACGCTTCGTACCAACGATTTGGATCGGTGGCGAAACAGTAGAAGTAATCGTCAAAGTACGGTCCGTTTTGGTTGGTCATCTCGCCGATCACGCGAATCGCTGATAACGGCAACTCCCAAAGAGTCACATCGCCGCATCGATAACGGACTGACTCGCCCACAAGTTCGAGCGTCTCGACATGCATCGTCGCGACTCTACTTCGTCAACGGCTTCAAATCGATGCGCCGGAAGAACAACTCCGCCCCCTCCGATTGAAACAGAATCTTCCCCTTCGTGTGGCTCGAGTTCGTCCCCTCGTTGACGACTTTGCCGTTGAGGATGTTGGTCACTTTGCCGCCGGCGCAGATGCATTCGAGCGTGTTCCATTCGCCCACCGCCTTCTCGACGTCCTGGGCGCCGCGGAAACCGAGCACGTCCTTCCACATCGGGTCGCGGCCATACCAGTTGATGCGTCCGCCGGTGAACTCCTTGGGCTCGGCCTTCGGGTTGTAGTACCATTGCTTGCCGATCATCTCAGCCCGTGCCGTGAGCTTGACGCCGGGTCCTTTGCCCTTGACGAGGATGAAGTCGCCGGTGCCCCCTTCGATGATTTGGCACTCGACCGATTCCATCCACGACCCGCCGGCGGCGCCGTCTTCGCCCACGCAGTGCAGCAGGATGCCCGAATCGCGCGTCGCCTTATCGCGCGGGGCGAACGTCTTTTCGCCCCACTTGAACTCGGTGACGAGGTGATAGTTTTCGTACTCCTTCTCGGTCGTAAAGCAGCCCCAGATCTCGCCCGAGACGCGAATCATGCCGTCCTGCACGGTGAAGACCTTCTTGGGGTCGTTGTTCTTGCCCATACCCTTGAGGTAGGTGTAAAAGTTGGTGAGATCCTTGCCGTTGAAAAGCTTGATCTCCTTCGTCACGGGCTCGGCCTGGAGGGAAAGGGCGAAGCCGAAAAACGACACGAGTGTTAACGTGCGGATCATGGAGAGTCTCCTGGGTACGTTGCGGGGAAGTTGCAAATTGTTATAACCACCGATCGGGCAAACGTCTTCGTCAGCGCAGGCAATCTCCGACGTTCGGCTTTGCCAATCGCCAGGCTGATCTCGACCTCGTTGGCCTGGTTTGGTACATTTGCGATCATTCCTACGGTTTGGCCATGAACTCGACGATGCACAGCGACGAAACCGATCTCCCCACGCCTGCCCAGCAACGGTACTGGAGCAAGAAGTTCGCGTACGCCCTGCGCGGCTGGAAGTATGGCATTCGCGGCCAGAGCAGTTTCTCGGTTCATTTTTTCTTCGCCGCCATGGCCCTCATGGCCGCGGGGGTGCTCGGGTGTTCGCTGGAGCAGTGGTGCCTCATTCTGCTCAGCATCGGCGGCGTGTTTACCGCGGAGTTGTTTAACAGCGCGCTCGAAACGCTCTTCCGCGGGCTCGATCCCGATCAGCGCGAACGTGCGTGGAAGGCGCTGGACATCTCCGCCGGCGCCGTCCTGCTCATGAGCGTGATCGCCCTGTGCGTGGGGTGCCTGATTTTCGGCGTGCGCTTCTACGAACTCATGACGCACCAGTGACCCATGCCCGAACCGCTGCAGGTACACCATTGGCATGTTGCAGCGGGAGCGGACGCGCTGTTGCCGTTCTTGCAGACTCTCGATTTGGCATCGGCACACATCGTGAAGCAGGGGCCGCACCGCATCGTTTACCGCATTCGTCTCGCGGATCGGGAATATTACCTCAAACGGCACCGCATCCCCGATGGCCTCACATGGTTTCGCCAACAAATCCGTCCGACCAAGGCGCGCACGGAGTTCGCGAAGATTCTGGAAGTCGCGCGCCGAGGCATCGCTACCGTTCGGCCCGTCGCCTGGGGAAAAGCCTCGGGAAGCGAGAGCGTCCTGGTGACCGAGGCGCTCGCCGACGTCACGCCGCTGCATCATTGGCTGACCGGCGTCTTGCCGACGCTCCGCCCGTGCGAACAGACGCGCTGGCGGCAGATCTTGGCGTGTGCCCTCGGTCGCTTCGTTGCGGACATCCATCACGCCGGCATTCGTCACGGCGATTTCCATGCGGGCAACCTCCTCTTGCGCGGCCAACCCGATTCGCTTGAACTCTTCCTGCTCGATCTCGATGCCGCCTCGCTTGGCCAACCGCTGCCGTCCGCGCAGAGCCGGCAGAATCTCGGCATGTTCCATCTCTGGTTCAACGACAAGGGGACGCGCAGCGATCGTTTGCGCTTCCTGAAAGCGTACGCCCGGACGCGCGGGGAGATTGATTGGCCCGAGCGCTACCGGGCGACGCATCCCGGTCGAGCGTTCGTACACGCGGTAAGCGACGACGCGCACGACTATGCCCTGTCGTTCTGGCAAGATCGCGACGAACGTTGCTGCAAGTCGAACCGCTACTACCGCCGCATCGGGCGCGGGTCCGTTTCAGGTTTTGCACTCGCGGCTCTGGACCCCGCCAGCGAACGCGAATTTCTCACCGATCCGGAATCCGTCTTGCGCCGGCCCGACGCCAAGATTTTGAAACAGACCACGTCCGCCCTGGTCGTGGAACTGACGCTCACCGTGAACGGGACCGCGAAAGCATTCGTGTTCAAGCGTTTCCCGCTGCGGCACGTTGGTCAAGCCCTGGCCAATGCCGTTCGCCCCTCCGCGGCACTCCTGTCGTGGATTCATGGACACGGGCTGTTCGAACGCGGCATCCCGACTCCTCGTCCCTGGCTCATGCTCCAGCGGCACATTCTGGGCATGCCGGGGCAAGGGTATCTCCTCGCGGAGAAAGTCGAGAACGCCGTCAACTTGCACGCGGCGCTCGACGTGCTGCAGACGCAGCCGACGAAACTTCGTCAAACCTTGCGCATGCTTGGCCGACTCGTGGCCCGCCTGCACGCCTGCGGCTACTCGCATCGCGATCTCAAGGCGAACAACATTTTGTTCGCAGACGATCGCCTCGCGCTGATCGATCTCGTCGGCGTGCGGCTGGACTACCCGACCAAGAAGCGGCGCATGCTGAACTTGGCCCGGCTCAGCGCCAGCTTCCTGCGCCGCCGAGAGATCACGCGCACGGATCGCCTGCGCGTGCTGCGCAGCTATTTGCAAGGCGAGCACGCCTTCGCCTGGAAGAAGTGGTGGACCGGCATCGAACGCGCGACCGCGGAAAAAGTCCGCCGAAACCGGAAAGCGGGACGCGAGCTGTGGTAAACTGAAGCGTGCTTTCTCCGTAGAATAGCGGGGCACCCTTCAAAGCCCAGGGATGGCTATCCCTGGGACGTCCCCCAGAGATAGCCATCCCTGGGCTTTCGCATCGGACCTGTAAATATGGCGGCGCCAGACGATCTCGGCAGCATGGTCACGGGCGATTACTCCGTCGTCCAGGAGCTTGCCGACCGTCTCGAACTCGCCTGGCAAGGTCAGACCAACCCTCAGCAAGGCATCGACCTCACACAACTTCTGCCCCCCACGGACGATAAGCTCCGCCTGCCCATTCTCTACGAACTCGTCAAAACCGACCTCGCCTGCCGTTGGCAACGCGGTCTCACGCCCACGCTGGAAGAGTACGTTCGAAAGTTCCCCGAGATCGGCCCGGTCGAAAAGCTCTCCGCGCGTATGATCCTCGAAGAGTATCGCCTGCGCCGCTTGCACAACAAGACGCTCCCCTTCGACGACTACAAGAAACGCTTTCCCCAACAGTTCGGCGAATTCGAAAAACTCGTCCAGGCCGACACCGTACACACGCAGAAAACGGTCGTTCACGAGGGCGAGGCCAACCGCGGCATCGTCTTCGCTCCCGGCACCGTCGTCGGCGGACAGTTCACGCTTAACAAGCGCATCGGCGTGGGAGGCTTCGGCGAAGTTTGGAACGCCACCGATTCCAAGAGCACCGTCGAAAAGGCCGTCAAGATCCTTTCCCGCCCGCTCGATTCCGACGAGGCCAAGAGCGAACTCGGCGCCCTCGAAATCATCACCAAGCTCACGCATCCCAACCTGCTGCAGACCGAGAGCTACTTCGTCGAACAGGATCGCCTGGTCGTCATCATGGAACTCGCCGACTGCAGCCTGCGCGAGCTTCTCAAGGCGTGCAAGGACCGGGGCGAGGTCGGCGTGCCGTTGGGCGATCTGCTCGCCTACCTCCGCCATTCCGCCGACGCCCTCGATTATCTGCACACGCAGGGGATCGTGCACCGCGACATCAAGCCCGAGAATATCCTTCTGGTCGGCAAGACGGCCAAGGTCGCCGACTTCGGCCTGGCCCGGCTCATGTCCAATCGCCGATCGACGATGACCAACTTCGCGGGGACCGGCGCCTACTCGCCCCCCGAAACCTGGAAGGGCAAAGTAACGACGTTCTCGGACCAGTACAGCCTGGCCGCGACCTACGGTGAACTTCGTATGGGGAGGTTGGTCTACAACGCCCGGACGATCTTCGAATTCATGACCGCGCACCTCACGGAAAGGCCGGCCCTGGAGGTCTTGCCGCGCGAAGAGCAAGAGATTCTGTTTCGTGCGCTGGCCAAGGAGCCGCGGGCGCGCTTCCCCACCTGCGGCGATTTCATGCGTGCCTTATTGCAGGACGCCCGCGCCGACGTGCGCATCGCCGCCAGCACCCTCGCCCCACGCGCGGCGGACGAAGATGACGACACCGATTTCGGCCGGTCCGCCGACCCGCATGGCACCGTCGTGCCGGGAAAGCGCTCCGGGAACTCGTCCGCGCGCCCCAGCGCCTGGAAGGGGACGAGCACTAAAGCCAAACCGAAAAAAGGCGGCTACGGCCTACTCGTCGGGATTTTCGTGTTTCTCCTTCTCCTGGGCGGAGTGGGCGCCAGCGTCTTTGTCGCGAAAGAGAACCTCCAGGCCGACCTGCAAAAACATCTCGACGACCGCGACCACGCCGGCGCGTTTGCCGCCCTCGACGACGCGTCCCCCCTCACGACGCCGTTCCAGGACGACCTGCAGCAGGAGGTGCGCAAACGCACCCTCGTCGATGCCCAGAAGTATTTGAAGGACGCGCAATGGACCGAACTCGACAAGACCGTCGGTCTAGTCCTTGCACGCTTCCCGGACGACCCGTCGGCGCTCGAACTGCTCGATCAAAGTCTGAGCTCAACTGTCGAGGCGCTCGTCAAGAACCAGCGGTTCGCCGAGGCGCTCGAGCGCTGGCAGAAGACGCCGATCCATCTTCCGTCGCGCTCGACCGTGCTGGCCTCGCTCGTTCGTCAATGGCACGCGGCCGGCAAGCAGCAACTCGAAGGGGGCAAAATCGCCCAGGCCCGCGCGACTTTCACAGAATTGAGGACGTTCCAACCTCAGCATGCCGAGGCCAAAGCGAGTCTCGCGCAGATCGCCGGCATCGACAACGTGCATGCCCTTCTGTCCAAGAAACAATACCTGCCCGCGCGCCAGGCGATCCCCGCAGGCCTTTCCCCCGCGCTCATCAAGACCTTGAACAGCGATGTCGCTACGCAACTCAAATCGCACTTCACCGGTCTGCTGGCGAGCAAGCAAATCGAGCCTGCTTACCAGGTCTTCGCGGACAACGTCCAGGCGTTCCCCGAGTTGACGCCGCTCGTCGACGCGTCGACGCAGTCGGCGTGGGCGCAAGAACTCGAGAAACGTCTCGATGCTGCAAATGACGAAAAGTCGCGCAACGAAAACGTCTCTCGCATGCTGGCGCTCGAAGCCGCGTTTCCGCAGAACCCCGTTTTCGCCGGCAGCAAGTGGCAAGACAAGTTCCAGGATCGGCTCCTCGCGCAGGCCGAGAGCGAGGCAAAGGCGGAACGCTACGGCTCGGCCCTGAAACTGATCGCCAAGATCGATCTCCCCAAGCTCAAGGCCGACGAGCAAAAACGCATCGCGTCCCTTCGGCAGCAGACGATGGTCAAGTTCAAGGACCGCGTCTTTCAGGAAATGACCCTTGATCCGGAAAAATCTCTAGAACTCGTCTCCTACGAGAATGACCTCGGTCTCACGCCCAAGGAGAAGCTGAACCTTCGGCTCACGAAGGCGCTGGCGTCGGTGCTGCGCGACCCCGGCGGCACAGAGACGGCGACGCAGACGGCCGCCGCGCTTGCCGACCTCGCCAAGAACCAGGCCGACGCCCCTGCCGATGTCACGCCGTTTCTCAAATCGTTCGTGCAGACCGCGAAGGCGAACAAAGCGTTTCGCGCCCAGATCGAAACGCCGATCTCGGCGCTGGCGAGTTCGATCAGCGACGTCAAGCTCAAGGCGGATCTGTTCGAGATCTATCCGAACATCAAGTCGGCGCCTTTCCTGCTCGATCAGGTCGAGCAGTACGCCAAGGGGTCGCGCTGGCCGCAGGCGCTCGGTCTCTTGCAAAGTCTGAACGTCAAGGATTTGAAGGCGGCCGACGAGGCGCGGTACTGGAACCTCCTCGCCCAGGTCGGCGAATACGAGGCGCTGGAGCGCGGGCTCGTCGTCAGCCTCGAGTCGAAGGTGCCGGACAAAGCCCGGCTCAAGCGGATCATGACGCGCTTCGTCGAGACGGACGCGGCAACCTGGCCCGAAGCGGGAACCTGGGCGCAGCGCGTTCTCGATGCGAACAAGGCCGACGAGAACAATCCGATCGTCCTGGCGTACCGTGCCGAGGCGCTGCTGGAACAGCAGATGCCGGCGACTGCGTTCACGTTTCCGGGCTTCTATCAGAATGAGCTGAAACCGTTCGCGGAATACGTTCTGGCGAGGATTGAAGCGGCGCAACCCGCCAAGGCCCCCGGCGCCGTGAAGCGACTCGATCCGCTCACCGGCAAAGAATCCTGGCTGGTCGGCGGGCGTCCGCAGCGCGTCGCCGACGTTTACGAAAACGCGAGCCGATCGGTGTTGCTGGCGACGTCGCTTCCCAAGGCGAGCGATGCGGACCTCGCCTTCGGTTGGCTGCAGAAGGCACAGGCCGCGTTCCCCAAGACGGCGCCGCCCAAGGAAATGGTCGCCCTCGCCGCCGCGTGCAAGTCGGTCCCCGATTTTGCGCTCGCCTCCAAGCTGACGCAGGAGTTGATCGACGCGAAGCAAAAGATCGCGCCGCAACTCTTGCTCGTGCAAGCGCACAAGTTCGCACCGGAGATCTCGGCCCGCTTGCAAGCGAAGGAGATCGCGCCCGCGGTCCTCGAACAGACGTTGGCGGCGCTCCCGGCCGCCAAGGGTTCGCTCGAGATGGTGCGCCGCCAAGCTCGGCTCCACGGCCTGCTCGCCGTCCATCATCTCGAAGCGGGGGCGCTCGACAAGGCGTCGGCAGCGTACGCGGAAGCGCTCAAGGCGCTCCCCACGGAACGCGAGTATGTCATCGGCAACGCCGTCGCCGCGGGGCAGGCGTCGCTGGCGCAGGCCAAGCTTTCGACCGATCTCGCGGTGCGCGTGTCGCATCTGGAAAAAGGCTTCGAACTCAGCCAGGAGGCGGCAGCACTCAAGGCCAAGAACGAGCCGTACTGGGCCGAACTCTTGCGCGTGCGCAGCGAACTCGCGCTCCAGCTCGCCTACCTGCATCAACGGACGCAGGGGAAGTTCCTCAAGGAGTACGAGACGCTGTTCGTCACAGCTCTGCAGTCGGCGCAGGAAGCGAAAGCGCTGACGCATCCCCGGCCCGAACTGGTCGAACTTGCGCTCGGCTCGGCGCACGAGGCGCTCGCGTTCACGCTGGGCAAGGATCAAGCCACGCATCAAGCGGCCGCGGCCTCCGCGTTCGAGGCCGGCAAACTCGCCAAGCTCGACCGGGCGATCGTCGGCCTGGGGCGGGTCCATTACTTCGCCGGCAGGGAGACGAAGGATTCGCGTTCGCCGAAGTTTCTCGACGCGGAGAAGGAGTTGGCCCTGGTCGCCGGAAAATCGGCGTCGAACGACCGAGCTGAGGCGAACCATTGGCTCGCGCGCATCGCGCTCTATCAGAACAATCCCGATAAGGCGCTCGGTTTCGCCCTCAAGGCGCTCGATCCCCCCGTCAAACTCGAAACGCTCGACTGGGTATGGTTAGCCGCCCAGACGGCGCTCGAATGCATCGCCCAGATCAAGGATCGTCCCACGGCTCTCGAAAAAATGAGCGAACTCAGCGTGCGTCTCGCCGACTTCAAATCGCTCGAGCCGGCCAAGGCGAGCCATTGGTCCAACCAACTGGCGACGCAAAAAGTTTCCTGGCTCATTCGCGATAAACAGTTCCAGGAGGCCCGCAAGGTCTACCAGGAGGCACTTAAAGATCTGCCCGGCACGATCAACGAGAAAAATGCCGTCCGCGGGCAGCTTCAGCTCCTTACCGTCTGGGCGACGTTTCTCAACCTCAAGCCCGATGAAATGAAATCGATCGACGATGCCAAGCTCCTGGCCGAGCGCATCGATCAGATCGCGAGCCGACTGCCGGTCGATCCGGAACCGGCGCAGGAGCACGAGAACGGCGTCTTCCGCGCCAACGGCTGGTACTCGGCCACGGCATTGTTCTTGCGGGCGAACGAGATCGACAAGGCGGATCAAGCATCTTTGAAATCGACGAAGGCGTGTCGGACGTGCAAACTTTCGGACCAGTGGCGATACAATGTCGATAGAATCGAGTTTCTGCAGAAACACCGCGCCGGCGAGGCCGCTGCGGAAATCGCCCAGCTCGCCAAGGAGGCGCTGGGCAGCCTCCCCGCGGAGGCGTCGCGCACGCCTCAACAAAATACGGCCGCGCTCAAGCTGAAATCGCTCGTTGGCAACCCCTAGGAATCCCATGCTCAACACGAATCTCAAAGACAAGATCAGCCGTTTCCTTCCCAAGGTGGCGACTCCTGCGCAATACCTGGGCGGCGAACTCAACGCCGTCGTCAAGGATCACGCCAAGGTCCGCGGCAAGCTCGCCCTCTGCTTCCCCGATACCTACACGCTCGGCATGAGCCATCACGGGCTGCAAGTTCTCTACACGATCATGAACAACGACCCGCAATGGGCGTGCGAACGGGCCTTTACCCCCTGGCTCGATTTCGAGCAGGAACTCCGCCAGCGCAAGCTGCCGCTCTATAGCCTCGAGACGTTCACGCCGCTGGTGCAGTTCGACATGCTCGGCTTCTCGCTGCAGTACGAAGTCTGCTACACGAATGTTCTGACGATGCTCGACCTCGGCGGCGTGCCCCTGCATGTGGCCGACCGTACGCTCGAGCACCCGCTGGTGATGGCCGGCGGCCCCGGCGCGCAGAATCCGGAGCTGCTCGCCCCGTTCGTCGACGTCTTCATCATCGGCGACGGCGAGGAAAGCTTGCCCTACATGATGGACCGCTGGATGAGCATCAAGGAGCGCGGCGGCAAGTCGCGCGCGGACATGGTCGCCGAACTCGTCAGCCCGGCGCCCTGGGCGTACGCGCCTCAGTTCTACGAACCCGATTACCACGCGGACGGCACCCTCGCCTCGATGAATCGCACCCGTAGCGACGTGCCGCGCGAGATCATGGCCTGCACCATCGGCAAGGAGTTCGACGCCATTCCGCTGCCGACCAAGCCCGTGGTGCCGTTCGTCAAAACGCCGCACGACCGCATCGCCATCGAGATCATGCGCGGCTGTCCCTGGCAGTGCCGCTTTTGCCAGTCGACCGTCATCAAACGGCCCCTGCGCGTTCGCTCCGTCGAGTGCATCGTCGAGTCGGCCATGGAGAGCTACAAGAACACCGGGCATAACGAGATTAGCCTCCTGTCGCTCTCGACCAGCGATTATCCGTACTTCGAAGAGCTCGTGACGAAGATGCACGAGGTCTTCACGCCGCTGGGCGTGAGCATCTCGCTCCCCTCCTTGCGCGTCACGCATCAACTGCAATCGCTGCCGAAGCTGATGGAGGGCGTGCGCAAGGCGGGGCTGACGCTCGCGCCCGAGGTCGCGCGCGACGACATGCGCGTGCAGATCCGCAAGCCGGTGAAGAACGAGGATCTCTACGAGGGTTGCCGGGCGGCGTTCCAGAACGGCTGGCAGAAGGTGAAGCTCTATTTTCTGATCGGATTGCCGGGCGAGCGCCAGGTCGATCTCGACGGCATCCTCGACATGGCGGAGCGGATCTCGCGGATCGGCAAGGAAGTGAAGGGGCGTTATGTCGACGTGACGGCCGCCGTCTCGAACTTCGTCCCGAAGCCGCACACGCCCTACCAGTGGAACGGCATGCAGACGCGCGACTACTTCATGTGGGCGGGCAAGTACCTGCGCAGCAACTGTCGGCTCAAGTCGGTGAAGATCAAGCAGCACGACGTCGACGTCAGTCTGCTCGAAGGCGTGCTCACCCGCGGCGACCGGCGCGTATCGGTCGCGCTCGAAGAAGCCTGGAAGCGCGGCGCCCGGCTCGATGGCTGGCGCGAATGTTTCCGGCCCGAGATCTGGTGGCAGACGTTCGCCGACCTCGGCATCGATCCGCTCTGGTATTCGCAGCGCGCCCGGCCCACGACGGAGAAGTTGCCATGGGATCACGTCAACGTGAAGAAGGGGCGCGAGTTCCTCGAGAAGGAGCAGAACCGCAGTCTCGTGCAACTCGAGGTGATGGCGAATGCGGAGTGACAAAAGGCGAGCGGCGCGGCGTTAGCCTGACGTGGAAGTCTGCAAATGCTTCGGGGCATGCACGGCACGCTTCCGCCGCGCCACTCGCCTTGATTTTGTGCGTCATTCTTGACCGGGTGCCGTATTGCTTCCCTATCACTTCGCCGCGAGCATCTCGCGCAATTTCCGCAGCAGCGCTTCGGGTTCGAACGGCTTGAGCAACAAGGCGCGGTGCGCGTCGTCCGCCTCGGAAATCAAGTTGACGTCGGCGTAGCCCGTGAGAAACAAGACCTTGAGACTTGGCCAGCGCTGCCGCAGCTGAGCCGACAATTCCTGGCCGTTCATCCCCGGCATGATCATGTCGGAGACGAGCAGGTCGACGGCTCCTCCCGCCTGCTCCACCTGCTGAAGCGCTTCCTGTCCGCTCTCCGCCTCGAGCACGCGATAGCCCGCCATGCCGAGCACCCGGAAAATAAAATGACGCACGTCGGGATCGTCCTCGACCAGTAGAACCGTCTCGCCTTTTGAGGTCCAGTCGAGCGCCAACGGAGGCGGGATCGCCTCGGCCATCGCGCCTTCCGCCGTCGGAAAATAGAGCCGAAACGTCGTCCCCGCGCCGGGCGTCGACTCCACCGCAATGTGCCCTCGGCTCTGCTGCACGATCCCGTACACCGTCGCCAAGCCCATGCCGGTCCCCTTCCCGATCTCCTTGGTCGTAAAGAAGGGCTCGAAAAGATGAGCCTTGACGGCTTCGTCCATGCCCACGCCCGTGTCGCGCACGCACAGGACCTGGTAGCGTCCCGGCGCCAGGCCGAGTACATTGCTGCAGAAACGCGATTCGGTCGCGAGGATGAGATCGCCTCCGTGCGGCATCGCGTCCCGCGCGTTGACCGCGAGGTTGAGCAAGATCTGCTCGATCTGTCCCGCGTCGGCGCGGATCGTGCCGAGGTCTGGATCGAGATCGGTAATGATTCGTACCTTCTCGCCCAGGAGTCGGCCCAGGATATTCTGCATGCCGGCGATGATGACGTTGAGATGGAGCGCACTGGGCTGCACCATCGACTTTCGGCTAAAAGACAAAAGCTGCCGGGTGAGATTGGCCGCCCGGTTGCCGGCTTCGACGATCTGGGTGACCTGGGCGTGCCAGGGATGACTCTCGGGAATCGAGGTCTGCAAGACCATGCTGTAGCCATTGATGATGGTGAGGAGGTTGTTGAAGTCGTGGGCGATGCCGCCGGCAAGTTGACCGATGCCCTCCATCTTCTGCGCCTGGCGCAGCTGATCCTCAACGACGCGGGCGCTGGTGACGTCGCGAAGGAAGGCGACGGTCATCGGTTCGCCGCCCCAGGAATATTGGCCGAGGGCGATCTCGACCTGGAAACTCGCGCCGCCGGGCTGCCGACCGCGAAACTCCTGACGCACCCCCGTCGTCGGCGGTTTCGCGTCGTGCCAGGGAAACGCTGCCCCGTCGATCGGCGTGAGCAAACCGTCGAGCGATCGGCCGAGCAGATTTTCGCACTTGACGCCGAAGAGTCGCTCGGCCGCGGGATTGCATTCGCGAAGAATCCCCTGCGCGTCGAGAATGAGGATGCCGTCGGGAGCCGACTGGAAGATGGCAGCCTTGCGCGCCTCGCTTTCCTGCATTTCCTGCTGCAGCCGACGGCGCTGCGTGACGTCGCGAAAGACCAGCACGACTCCCTGACAATTTCCGTGATCGTCGAGGATCGGGGCCGCGCTGTCTTCGATGGCGATCTCGCGCCCTTCTTTGCCGCGCAGCAACGCGTTGTTCGCGAGTTCGACCGGTTGCATGTGCCGGAGCACCCGCTGCACCGGCGTCTCCAGCGGCTTCCTGCCGGTCTCCTCCACGATTGCGAACACCTTGTCCAGCGCCAGTCCCTTGGCATCGTCCTCTTGCCAACCGGTCGCTTGTTCGGCGATCGGATTCATGAACGTGATCTTGCCCAGCGCGTCGGTGGCGATGACGGCGTCGCCGATGCTGCTGAGCGTCGTCGCGAATCGGCGTTCGTCGCGCCGCAGCCTGGTCTCGGCCGAGTGCTTGTAAAGTCCCATCTCGATGGCGGTGAGGAGTTCGCGTTCCTCGAAGGGCTTGAGCAGATAGCCGAACGGTTCGGAGAGCCGGGCGCGCTGCAGCGTCGCGTCGTCGGCGTGCGCGGTGAGAAAGATGACGGGCCTGGCATGCTCGCGCCGCACAATCTCCGCAGCCGCGATGCCGTCGAGTTCGCCTTGCAGCCGGATATCCATGAGGACGAGATCGGGGAGATGCTCCGCGGTCATGCGGATCGCTTCCTCGGCACTGGCGGCGCTCCCCAGGACGCGATAGCCCAGGCGTTTGAGTTGGAGTTCCAGATCGAGCGCGACGATCGCTTCGTCTTCGACGATCAGAATCCGAGCTTGAGAGGCCATCCGCGAATCCTTTGCCGGGCGAGGCAGGTGCTAGGAGACTACGGGATGCGGCCAAGGAACGCAACACATTTCAGATTCGCTTGAATTGCTTGTCGAGTTCGTGCCGGGTGAACAGGAGCGCCGTCGGCCGGCCGTGCGGGCAGTGGTGCGCGTCGCTCGCCAGATGCCGCATGCGCACCAAATCCGCGATCTCCTCCGGGCCCAGCGGGTCGCCGGAACGGACCGCGGCATGGCAGGCCATCAGGCTCATGCATTCCTCCAGCAGCGCCTCGCGGGCAGGCGTTCGTTCGTACGAATTGATATGGTCGAGGATTGCCTTAAGAATATCCGCAGGGGGCGTGCGACTCAGCAGCGCCGGGTAGCTTGTGATCAGAATCGTGCTGCCGCCGAACCCCTCGACGCCCAACCCCAGCGCCGCGAGCGCCCCCTGATGTTCCAGCGTCCGCGCCGCCTGCTCGGCCGACAGTTCCACGGGTTCCGGGATGAGCAGCTTCTGCGCTTCCAGAGTCCCCTGACGAAAGCGTTCTTTGACGTGCTCGAACAGGATCCGCTCATGAAGCGCGTGTTGATCGATGACCAGCATCCCCTCGGCGGTCTCCAGCACGAGATAGGCGTTGTGGAGTTGGATCGCCTTGGGCTCGATCTCGGGAATGGGGGGCGCGAGCGGCGAGTTCTGGGGCGGAGGCGGAAGGGCCGGTTCCGCAGGGCGGGCCGGCGGTTCGGGCATGGGGCGTTTGATGAACGAGGGAAAGCCCGGCTGCGAGAAGAGCGATGGATGGTCCGCCTCGGCGCGGGGCTGAAAGTAGCCGTTGGGCGCCGGGGCCGGGGCCTTGAGCCGGGCGGTCAGATTCTGCGCGGCCAGTCGATTGCGCAGCGTCGACAGCACCAGGTGATACAGCTTCTGACTCTCGGCAAAACGGACTTCGCACTTGGTCGGGTGGACGTTGACGTCGACCGTGCCGGGGGGGATCTCCAGGAACAAGAAGGCCACCGCATAGCGTCCGGTCATGAGCAAGCCGCGAAAGCCCTCCTGGATCGCGTGCCCCAGGCTGCGGTCGCGGATCCATCGGCCGTTCAGAAACAGGTACTGCAGCTTGGAAGTGCCGCGATCGCAGGCGGGATCGGCGATGAAGCCGAAGAGATGGTTTGGGCCCTGATGCTGATCGATGTTGTAAAGTTGGCCCCGCACTTCGTCGCCGAAAAATAGGCCGATGCGTTCCAGAAGTCCCGCGGAACCGGGGATCTCGTAGACCAGCTTGCCGTTGTGCCGAAGCGTCAGATGCAGACCCGGGTGCGCGAGTGCGATGCGGGTGGCGACCTCGGCGATGTGCCCCATTTCGGTGCTCGCGGACTTCATGAACTTGCGGCGCACCGGCGTGTTGAAGAAGAGATGCCTGACTTCAATGCGCGTTCCAGGGGAGCCGTTCCAGTCGCGCACCGGAGACAAGTCGCCGCCGCGGCAGTGGATCTCGGCGCCGCTCATTTCCTCGGGGGGTCGGGATTGCAACGTGACGTGCGCGATGCCGCCGATCGAGGAGAGCGCTTCGCCGCGAAAGCCCATCGACTGGATCGAGAAGAGATCGTCGGCTGTCGCAAGTTTGCTGGTGGCATGGTTGGCGAAGGCGAGTTCGAAGTCCGCGGCCTGGATCCCCTTGCCGTTGTCGACTACGCGGATCAGCTCGGTCCCGCCCGCCTCCACGTCGACGTCGATCCGCGTGGCGCCGGCATCCAGGCTGTTCTCGAGCAGTTCCTTGACGACGCTCGCCGGGCGTTCGATGACTTCGCCCGCGGCGATCTTGTTGATGACCGAGAGGGGGAGTTGCAAGATCCGAGGCGAGGCATCGAGGCTGAGAGCGGTCACGGCATTCATCCTGAACGGGAAGAAGCAAACGAGCCGTCCCGGTCACGAAGGGCTCGGGCAAAAAGAGGTTCGTCAATAAAAGTCGGGCCACAGAGAGCACAGAGGACACGGAGGAATGCAAAACCTGCGGCGAACTTCACGAAGGTCCGCTATTTCCTCTGTGTTCTCTGTGCCCTCGGTGGCTCGCCTTCTTGACTTTGTATTTGCCCGGCAACTAGGCGACCGGAGGCGGCTCGTTATTTGTCAAACCGGTATTGTACGAACTCAAGGCGTGCGATACTCCGTTCGAATCACGTCGCCATGCTGGCTCGTCACCCCCACCACGGGAAATAGATGCCGGGTCGCCCAGCGCGGGTGCGGGATCAGGCCGCTGTCGAACTCCTTCATGCCCACGAGGCCCGTGAAATTGTTGCCCAAGTTTACCCCGGTGGGCAACAAACGGAGCACGCGCTCGAGACCGCTGGCCAAGTCGATCATGTCGACCGACGTGAAATCTTTTGGCAACGTCTTGAGCGCCGTCTTGAACCGCGCGTCCGGCTGCCAGACCGGCAATTTCCCTTGCGACCGCAGGATCTGTCCTTGCACGTGCTGCACATGCGTGCCGATAATGAGCCAACCTCGGTCGATCGCGAAGCTCGGCAGCCCCGACGTCAACTGCCCTCCGCCGAGCAAGAGAAGTTCGGCGGGGCCCACGTTCTTTGGCCCCTGCATGCGCATCTCGATGATTTCGACGCCTTCAAAGGTGCGCCGTTTGACCTCGATCGCCTCGTTCTGCGGAATCGCCTTGAGCATTGTGTCGAGCGACTTCTTCAGCTTCGCTTCGTCCTTCACCTTGAAAAGTTGGACTCCGGAAAACAGGGGAAGCCCGCCGTCGTCGTCGAGACTGCGGTAGCCGACGTACATATCGCCAAAGCAGGCGAAGACGTCCTTGCTGAGATCGACGCCGATGAACGCTTCGCCCATCTTGACGAGCTGGCGCATGCTGAGTTCGCCGCCCGTCACCGCCTTGGCGACGCCGTCGAAGCCGTCGAGAAAGGACTCGTAGGCGACGCCCAGATTGAAAGTCGTCGCGGAGAAGGCGCTGACGCGTTGCGGTAACGGCGGCAGATCCTTGAGGTCGAGCTTCTTCTCCGAGAACATTGCCAGCAGACCGCGCCGCGGCTTGGGCATGTCCCATTCGATAATCGTCCGGTGCGCCTCGCCGGCCGGGCCCGAACGCAGCGTCAGGCTCTTGAGCCCTTCCAACCCCGTGTCTTTGAGAGGCCCTTGCGCTTCAGGGACTTTCTCACCCACCATCTTCACGAACCCCGCAACGTCGATGAAGCCGCGCAGGTCGCTGGGGAAATCGTCCTTCTTCATGACCTGCTGGTAGAGCGGATGCTTCGCGAGTCCGAAGAGTTTCTGATCCATCTTCCTGGCGTAAATATCGGGGCGCTCATTTCCCAGGACGAAGATGACGGTATCGCCGTCGCGCCACCAGCCGAGGTGCCCTTCATTGTCTTCGATGGAGTAGATGGTTCGGCCGCCGGTCTTGGTCTCGGCCGGGTTTTGTCCGTCCAGGGCGCACAGTTTCTTGGCGAGGGTCAGGATCGGCGCGCTCCCCGCGGCCCCCTTGGGGAACACGGCCACGATCACCCCTTGAGGCGGATTGAAATTGTCCATCCGCCCGGCGACGCAGAACCCATGTTCGTAAACGACGCCCAGGGATTCCATGCCGTCGCGAATCGCTCCCGCCGCCTCCGGGGGAAGCGTGCCGTTGCCCTGGAGCGCTTCCACCGTGTCCTTGCCGTAATCCCAGACCGCCTTGAAGAAGGTTCCAGTCTCGCTATTCAGCGTCTTGCCCCAGCCGGTCTTGGCGCGCTTCTCCGGGAACGCCTTGGTCCCTTCCCACTGGAAAAAGAAATGGGCATCGGGCGGCAGGTACTCGACCTGAGCCTGCAGGGCCGCGGGAATAAGCGCGAAGCATAGCACCAGAAAGCGAACCATGGCCAGACCTCCGTTGGGATGGAATCTGCGGCTGCGTCCGGCTCGACGATCGGTGGACGCAGCACGAATCGGCTCTGCCGTTATACTCGAATTCAGTTATACTGTCCGCGGTCGGAAACGAGGCGTTGCATTTCCGAGCCGGAAGCGTTAGCGACGATTTCGCGAAGATCGTCGCTAACGCTTCCGGCTCGGTAAGAAAAGCCAATGCATCAAGTCGACCCGCGTGAAGTATAAGGCGGGAACGGCGGGTTATTGCGGCGCGGAGCGAGTCGTCAGCCGACCGGCTTTGAGGAGGCCGCCTTGCATCACCGCCAAGATTTTCGAGCGATCTTCCAGCACGGCGATGTCGGCCAACACGTCCCCGTCCACGATCAACACATCGCCGAGCTTCCCGACTTCCAGGGTGCCGATGACCTCGCCCAGGCCCATGATCTCGGCCCCCGTCTTGGTCGCGCAGCTCAGGACCGTCAGCGGATCCAGACCCACATAACGGACGAAGAAGCTCAGCTCCTTCGCGTAGTCGCCGTGCGGGTTCCAGGCGAAGCCGTAGTCGCCCCCCATGCCAAGTCGGCCCCCCGCCTTGAGAATCATGCGCGCGCTTTCGGCTCCCGCTTCCAGCGTTTCCCGATGGCCGTCGACCACGCGCTGCGACATCCCCAGGGCCGGGCCGTGATCGATGCTCGCCTTTTCGAAGTACAGCGCCGGCACGCACGGCACGTCGCGGGCCAGCAGCAGGTCGAGCGCCTCGGCGTCCATGAATGTGCCGTGTTCGATGGCGTCGTAGCCAGCGCGGAGGGCGTTCTTGATTCCCGCCGTCGCCCGGCAATGGCCGGTGACTTTCAGACGATGATTGTGCGCCGTCGCCACCACGGCGTTCATCTCCTCGAAAGTCATGCAGAGCGTGTGATGATCGTTGGCGTCCGGGGCGGCGGCGTCGCCGGTCGGATACGTCTTCACCCATTCGACGCCGTCCTTCACCAGCTTGCGGACGGCGCTGCGAGCCTCATCGGGGCCGTTCACCAGCAGGACCAGGCCGTCCATGCCGATCTTGCGGAAGTCGGGGTTCCAGTCCATGAGCCCGCCGACGCCGCAGATTTCGCGCCCGCTCGAAGCCAAACGGGGGCCCGGACAAAGATCGGCTTCGATCGCTTTCTTGAGCCAAACATCAATATTGAAGAGGCTGCCCCCGCTGCGCGCCGCCGTGTAGCCGCACTCCAGGGCGAGCTTGGCGTTGGCGGCGGCGAGCAGCGTGACGTACTCGACTGGATACTTGATGTCGAGATCTTCGAGTGCAGCGACGTTGAAGTACGTCGGATGAAAATGAGCTTCCACCAACCCCGGCAAAATGCTGCCGCCGAGGGCGTCGATGCGGACCGCGTCGGGCTCGATCGGCGGCGCATCACTGGCGGGCCCGACGTAGGCGATGCGGCCTGCGCGCAGGATGACGGCGCCGTCCGCGATCGGCGGCGTGCCGGCGCCGTCGATGACGGTTCCATTCGAGATCAGCGTGACGCCGGTGGCGGTTTTCATTCGAGTGAATCCAGGAAATTCGAAGTCAGACGCAGATACCCATCCGGGAGGGTTCCATGAATCAAATGGCCGACCCTGGGGAGATCGACGCGCACCGGATCTGCAAGCGCAGCGGCCAGGGCGTCCGCATCCGCGCCGGGCAACATGCCGCCGACGCTGACATCCGCCGCGAGCAGTAGCGCGGGACATTTCACCAGGGCAGCGGCCGCCAGCGGATCGAAGCCGGCGAGCCAGCGGCCTTCGAGGACCGGAGTCAGCACGGCCGGATCTAGATCGCGGAGACACCGAGCCAGGAAG
The DNA here is from genome assembly GCA_038217425.1 of Gemmatales bacterium. GTDB lineage: Bacteria > Planctomycetota > Planctomycetia > Gemmatales > Gemmataceae > JAIEPT01. The sequence goes on along the minus strand of JBBQPM010000010.1, from coordinate 38,680 downwards.
CGCAAGGCGGCCGCATCCCGAACATCCCCGACGCGGATGCCGCCGGGGAGTCGCACGTCGGCCAGGGCGGCAGCCATTTCCTTGAGGGGCCGAGTCGATCCCGCCAGCGCATGCATCGCCTGCCACTGGACGTCATACGCGGTCCCCTTCAAGGTCGCCAGGAATTTCGCGGAAGGGGGATCTTCGAGCACGATCGCCCGCACCCGGTCCGGCAGCGCGGCGGCGACGCCCAGCGCAACCACCGCGCCCAGCGAATGACCGACGAGGACCGCGGGCGATTCCAGGGTTCGCACGAAAGCCGTCGCATCGGCGACGTAGTCCGCCACCAGATAGCGATCCCCCCGCGCCGACTTGCCGTGCCCGCGCTGATCGACCGCGAACGGCTGCGTTCGCGCTGCCAGGGTCGGCAATACGTTGCTGAAATCTTGCCAGCGCCGGACCACGCCATGCAGCAGCACCGCCGGGACGCCCTGGCGTAGGCCGACCGCGACGTTGAGCGCCTGGCCCGCCACGGAGATCATCTGCTCGTTCAACATCCACGAATCCTTGACGGCCGACGCTCGCGGCATCTTTGTCCCAGTAGTTCGGAGTACCTTGCTTACTCGGCCTACGGCGAACGTCTACTTCTCGTTCTTCGGCGCGTCGCCATTGAACACAGTTATGTGTTTTCCATCAAAATGGACCTTCAGGCCCGCCGTGTCCGCGACGACGCGCACGGCAGTCACGATGTCGACGTTCGCCAGAAAACGGATGTCGATCAGCGTCTTCGCCCGGTCGCAACGCGGATCGAGCAGGATCGGAACGCCCGTGTGTGCCGCTAAGTCGTCGAGGACGTAATCCAGCGACTTGCGGCGATATTCTAACGCCTCAATCTTCTGATACTTGGGACGAGCTAAATAACGTGTGGTGATTTCGATGTATTCGGGGCGAACGATGAATGCTCCGTTCTTCTCCGGCAACTGCGATACGATGACTTCGAGCGTTTTCCGGACAGTCATGGTTCGCGGCTCGCGGGGAAACTGAATTTTTGTTTCGAAAATGGGAGGGGCGTCTGTCGGAGCCTCCGCCTTGAAAGCCGCGACATCGACGAGAAACGGGGCCGACTTGCCCTTACTAAGAAACATATTGTACACCAGATCGAGCCCGTCCTTGAGCGTTAGCTCAGTAACGTCGCTGAAGATCGATGTCGAAATCGACTCGTTCAGCATCAAAGGCAACTTGTCCTTCGTCCGCATCGCTTGAGCCGCGACCAGCTCCGAGAGCTTTAGCCCCGATGGTTTGCCGGCCACGGCCCGGAACGCGGCCGCGGGGTCTTTGCCTACGTAGATCACCGCCTCATCGACGTGGGCTTTGAGACCTGCCAGTTCGGCGACGGCGCCCACTGCGGTTACGAACTTCGCGAGCGCGGGGAACTTCATCGTGATCGGCAAATTCGCTTTGCCGCTGTGCGGGTCGAGCACGATCGAGATGCCGGTTTGCGTGGCCATGTCGTCGAGGACGTGCTGGAGCGGCTTTTTGAAATAGTCGCTCGCATCGAGCGTTTGGAGCCGCGCGTGTGCCTGTTTTTGCGGCAGGATTTCGATGTGATCCTTACGCAGGAGGAAGGTGGCATTCGACAAGTGTACGGGCAGTTGGGGCACAACGTACTTGCGAAGAGCGGTCCGGAGGCTCGTGATTTCAGAAACCTTCGGAAAGTGAATCCCGGTTTCCAGAACCGAAGCGTCGTCGCCCAGGAGCGCCTCGGCTTTAAATGCGGTGACGTTTACCAGTAGGTTCACTTGCGTGCCACGGGCCTTCGTCTGTTCTTGAATCAGTTGGAGCGCGTCCTTCAAATTAAATCCAGGGACGAACGCCATCGGTACAGCGCGGAACTGACTTTCCTGAAACGCGGTGAACATCGACTTCGCTGGCTTCGTTTCCTGTGCGAAGGCGATGTTGGACAACGCCCAACCCATCAGACTCAAACAAAGAATACGCATGGGAAGCTCCCAGGAAGTGATCGGCGACTGGCAGTCTCAATCCTACGGGACTTCGGGTAAGCGTGTCAACCGCGGCGAAATCTGCGCAACCGACCCAATCCGCAAAATCTTATTTCTTGCTTGACATTTCACAGATTAATATCAATTTTAGGAGCATCGCAGCTGCACTCTCCAGTTTTTGAGGATCACCCGCATGAGGTTCCCGGAAGCGTATTGGCGTGCCGTCCTCCGACGTCCGGACGACGACCAACCTCGTTTGCGCCTGGCCGACTGGCTCGACTTTGACGATCCCGATCGTGCCGAGTTCATTCGCCTGCAATGCCAGCTTCACTGGACCTCCGCCCATCCCGAACTCGTCGGCGACCTCGACAATCGCGAACGCGAACTCCTCGCTCAGCACGAACTCGACTGGGTCGGCGATCTCGAACAACACGTCGACTACTGGGTCTTCCAACGCGGCTTCGTCGAAGAGATCGCGCTCTCGTTCGACTCGTACTTTCAACATGCCGACGCGATCCTGGCCGAGCATCCGATCCGCGAGTTGCATCTGCGCGGCCTGCGTAATCGCACGCCCTACCTGGCGCGGGCGGAGGAGATGCTGCGGTATCATTCGCTCGATCTCTCGGAGAATCTGCTGCGCGATCAGGGGGTGCAGGTCTTGGCGAGGTCGCCGTACCTGGGGAATTTACGCCGGCTCAACCTGAGCAGCACGGGCCTGGGGGACGACGGGCTGCGGGCGCTCGCGGAGTCGCCGCACCTCGGCCGATTACGTGAACTTTACCTGTGCGACAATCGCATTAGCCAGGCGGGGCTGTCGGCGTTTCTGAACTCGCCGCTGCGGAGTCGGCTCGCGAAAATCAGCCTTCGCTACAACGATCTCGACGCGAAAAGCGTGGGACTCTTGCAAGAAAGCCTGGGCTCGGCCGTCTGGGTGTGATAGGATTCCAGCGAACAGGAGCCTCCGCCATGACCTCGCCGCTGACTCGACGCACATTCCTCGGCGCCTCGCTCGCCGGCAGTCTGACCTTCGCGAGCGCCGCCGCTCAGGAAAAGCGGTTCGAGTGTCACGTCTGGCAGAAGGACGCAAACAACCCGGTGCTCCCGCCCGGCGGCGACACATTCGACGTCGGCTGCTGCATGAATCCGTTCGTCCTGCGCCGCGGCGACGAGTACTGGCTCTACTACGCCGGCGCCGATAAAGCCGGCCGCCGGCGCATCTGTCTCGCCATCGCCCCCGTCAACAATCTGCGGCAATGGAAACGGCAGGGCCCGCTCTTCGATCTGGGCGGCAAGGGCTCGTTCGATCAAACCTGGTGCGTCCTCCCCTGCGTGCACCGCATCGGCCGAACCTGGCACATGTATTACACCGGCCGAAGCGCCGACGTCGGTCGGGGGTTGCAAGGCTTCCGCGGCATCGGCCTGGCCACAAGTGACGATCTCATCACCTGGAAACGCCATTCCGACGATCCCATCCTCCTGGGCGACGGCTTCCCCGCGTTTCCGAAAAACACCGGCATCGCCGGCGGCGGCCGTATCCTCGAAATCCCCGAGAAAGATGGCCGGATTCTGTACCGCATGCACTACACGCTCGCCACCGGCACCCCCAGCAAGGACTTGCTCGTCGATCAGGCGAAGCAATCGGTGATTGCGGAGTCGTACGACGGGCTCAAGTGGACGAACAAGCGGATCGTGCTGCAGCCGCGCCGGGAGGCGACGTACGAGAACGCCGCGACGATCGCGCTCAACGTCTGGCGTACGCGGACCCGTTGGCGAGCGATCTACGCCGGCATCGGCACGCGATTCGGCGCGTATTCGTTGTGTGAAGCGGTGAGTGAAGACGGTCTCGTCTGGCAGCGCGGCGCCGTCGGCGAGAACCTGTCGATGGCCCCCAGCGGCAAAGGCTGGGAGAGCCGAATGGTCGAGTATCCCAACGTCATCGAGGAAGCCGGGCAGCTGCGGATGTTTTACTGCGGCAACGGCTACGGCGCCACCGGCGTCGGCACCGCCGTCGCCAAGATGCTCGACTAACCGCAATTCCCCGAGGTCTTTTGATGCCCGTCGTGTTGCTGGGGACGTTCGATACGAAGGGGACGGAGTTCGCCTTTGTCCGCGACTTATTGCGTGCCCAGGGGCTGGAAACGCTGACGATCGACGCCGGTTCGCAGGGGGCTCCGACGTTCGCGCCGGATTTCGCCCGGAACAAAGTCTTCCAGGCCGCGGGGACGTCGCTGGCCTCGATTTCCACGGATCGAGGCCGAGCCGTCGAGGCCGCGGCGCTTGGCGCCAGCAAGATCGTGACGGCGCTGCATCTCGAGGGTAAGGTCGACGCGATCCTCGGCCTGGGGGGCTCCGCCGGCACGACCATCGCCACCGCCGCGATGCGCGCGTTGCCCTTTGGCGTTCCCAAGCTCATGGTCAGCACGCTCGCTTCGGGGCAGGTCAAGCCATTTGTCGGCGTGCGCGACATTCTCATGATGCATTCGGTCGTCGACATCTGCGGTCTCAACCGCATCAGCAAGATCGTGCTGCGTAACGCCGCCTTCGCGCTCGTCGGCATGGTCGGGCAACCCCGTTGCGTCGATGTCAACGATCGGCCGCTCTTGGCCGCCAGCATGTTCGGCGTCACCACGCCGTGCGTGCAGTCGGCGCGCGACATCCTCGAAGGACGCGGCTACGAAGTGCTCGTCTTCCACGCCACCGGCACAGGCGGCATGACCATGGAATCGTTCGTGCGCGACGGTCTGGTGCGAGGCGTCCTCGACATCACGACGACCGAACTGGCCGACGAACTCGTGGGGGGCATCCTCAGCGCCGGTCGGGATCGACTCACCGCAGCTGCCCTCACCGGGGTGCCGCAGGTGATTTCGCTCGGCGCCCTCGACATGGTCAACTTCGGCCCCAGGGGCTCGGTCCCCGAGAAGTTCAAGGACCGCCGATTTTATCAGCACAACGCCAACGTCACCCTGATGCGAACGACGCCGGCGGAGAACGACAAGCTGGGCCAGGAGATCGCCCACAAAGCCAGTGCCGCCAAGGGACCGACGACGGTGCTCGTGCCGCTTCGAGGCGTCTCGGCGATTGACCGCGAAGGACAGCCGTTCTGGTGGCCGGAGGCGGATCAGGCGTTGTTTCAGAGTTTGCGGAACTGGATCAGCCCGAACGTGAATGTGCGGGAACTCGACCTGCACGTCAACGACCCGGAGTTCGCCCGGATCGCCGCGGAGGAGTTGCTGGCGACGGTCATCTGAAGTCCCAAATCGCGTGCCGATTTTTTTGCATCTTGTCGCCTAACGCAGCTGTTGTATAATTGTGGTTTCGGGTAAAAACCTCGGCTCGGCCGTAGCTTCGAAGTGAAGGTGAGTTATGAAAGTCCGTTCGAGCGTGAAACGCATTTGCGAGAATTGCAAGTTGATCAAGCGGGCTGGTAAGCTGCGCGTGATTTGCACCAATCCGCGTCACAAACAACGCCAAGGTTAAGCTTTAGGAGATTCGCATCCATGCCTCGTATTCTTGGCGTCGACTTGCCCAACGATAAGGCGACACACATTTCGCTGCGTTACATTTACGGGATCGGTCCCACCACCTCGATCGAGTTGTGCGAAAAGGCGAAGATCGATCCTCTCCGCAAGGCAAAGGATCTGACCGACGAAGACGTCGCGCGGATCGCCACCATTCTCGACCGCGAGTACGTGGTCGAAGGCCCCTTGCGTCGCCAGATTCAGCAGAACATTGCCCGCCTACGCGACATCGGCTGCTACCGCGGCATGCGGCATCGCCGAGGTTTGCCGGTTCGCGGGCAACGCACCCGAACCAACGCCCGGACTCGCAAAGGGCCTCGCAAGACCGTCGCCGGCAAGAAGGGCGTCAAGGAAATGCGCTAGTCCGCTGGCTTTTTCCTCCAAGATTCATAAAAAATTCAGCCCGGCTTCGCAAAGTCGAGCGGGCGCTGTTTGTATTTAGGGGTTTCCGACGTGGCCAAAACCAAAAAGAAGAAGACGAGACGCAACGTCAGCCGAGGCGTCGCGCACATTAAGTCGACCTTCAACAACACCATTGTGACCATCACGGACACGAATGGCGATACCCTCTGCTTTGCCTCCGCCGGTACCGTCGGCTTCAAGGGGAGCCGTAAGAGCACCCCCTTCGCCGCTCAGCGTGCTGCCGAAGTCGCGGCCGAACGGGCGCAGAAGTTTGGGCTGAAAGAGATCGAAGTCAAGGTCAAGGGCCCTGGCTCCGGCCGCGAGTCGGCGGTCACCGCGCTGCAGGCCGCCGGGCTGAACGTCAAGGCGATCGAAGACGTTACGCCGCTGCCGCACAATGGTTGCCGGCCTCCCAAGAAACGCCGCGTGTAATTCATTCCTTTCCCAATCTTTCTCCGGATCTGCGCTGCTATGGCTCGAAATCTCGATTCCGTCTGCAAGATGTGCCGTCGCGAAGGCGTCAAGCTGTACCTCAAGGGGACACGCTGCGACTCGCCCAAGTGCGCGATCGAACGTCGAAACACGCCCCCCGGCATGCACACCCGCCGCGGCAAACTTAGCCAGTACGGCGTGCGCCTCCGCGAGAAGCAGAAACTCAAGCGCTTCTACGGCCTGCTCGAACGGCAGTTCCAGCGCTACTTCGTGCTCGCTTCCCGCTCCAAGGAGAGCACCGGCGAAGCCCTGCTCAGCATTCTGGAACGGCGCCTCGACAATATCATCCATCGCCTGGGCTTTGCTCCTTCCCGCGCCGCCGCCCGCCAGCTGGTTGGCCACGGGCACGTGACCATTAACGGCCACCACTGCAACATCCCCAGCCTTCTCGTCGAGGCCAACGACAAGATCGCCATCAAGCCGCGTAAAGGCAGCATGGAGCTGGTGAAGCTCAACCAGACCCAGGGTCAGCCGATCCCCGACTTTTTGGAGATCACCGGCTCGGAGCCCCCGGAAGGGATGGTTCGCCGACTCCCGACCCGCGGCGACGTCGATCCCCGGCTCAACAAGGACGTCGAGCTGCAAGAACAACTCATCATCGAATTCTGCGCCCGCTAAAACGGCGCAAGGCGTGCTGCCCGGCGGGAACGCTCGCCGGGCTTTTTTTGCTCACCCGTCTTTTTGGAGGCCTCGATCTATGCGCGTCAAATGGCGTGGGCTGGAACTGCCGAACCGTCTGTCCAGCGATCGGGATACCCGAACCGATACTTATGGAAAATTCTACGCGGAACCCTTCGAACGCGGGTTCGGCGTCACCGTCGGTAACAGCTTACGACGCGTTCTGCTCTCCTCCCTGGAAGGCAGCGCCATCACACGCGTCAAGATCCAGGGCGTCCAACACGAGATCAGCAGCATCGCCGGCGTCGTCGAAGACGTCACCGACATCATCCTCAACGTCAAGAGTTTGATCGTCAAGAACCTCAGCGATCAGCCCAAGGTCATTCGCATCGAACGTCACGACAAGGGCGTGGTCACCGGCGCGAACGTCATGCACGACGATTCGATCCAGATCATCAACCCGGAACACATTCTCGCCACCATGACGGACGACGTTCCCTTCGTTGTCGAAATGACGGTTGAGAACGGTCGCGGCTACCGAACTGCGGAAGAAAATACGCAGAAGGAGCGCGAGATCGGCGTCATCCCGGTCGATTCGAGCTTCTCGCCGATTGTCCGCGTGAAGATGGAAATTGAAGAGACCCGCGTTGGCCAACGCACCAATTACGATCGTCTCGTCCTCGAGATCTGGTCCAACGGGACCATCACGCCACAACTGGCGCTCGTCGAGGCGGCCAAGATCCTGCGGAAGCATCTCAACCCGTTTATCCAGTACGCGGAGCCCGGCCCCGAGCTGATGCTCGACGACCGAGCCGAAGCGGTTACCCAAACCGACGCGGTCGATCAAGATCTTGAGCGCAAGCTGAACATGAGCTTGGCCGAGCTTGAGCTTTCCGTACGGGCGACCAACTGCCTGGAATCCGAAGGCATCACGACGGTCCGCGACCTGGTGATGCGTTCGGACGACGAATTGCTGGAGGTCCGCAACTTCGGCGAGACGACGTTGCGGGAAGTGAAAGCGAAATTGCAAGAACGAGGCCTGATCCTGGGAATGAAGTCGGCCACGCCGAGGCGCTAAGCCCGGGCGGTCCATCGGAGAATTTGCCATGCGACATCTAAAAAAAGGCCGGCAGCTGAGCCGTAATTACGAGAAGCGGCTCGCGCTCTTCCGCAATTTGGCCCTGGCCCTCTTCCGCCATGAGCGGATCATCACGACGCTCCCCAAGGCCAAGGCGGTCAGGCCTTTCGTCGAACAGCTCATCACGCTGGCGCGCAAGGGAGGGTTGCATAGTCGTCGTCTGGCCATCATGCAGCTTGGCCCCGCGGCCAACGCCGAGGTGAAGCCGAAGGAACGCGACGACCAAAAGGACGCCGACTCCCGGACCATTGTCCAGAAGCTCTTCAGCGATCTGGGCCCACGGTTCAAGACTCGGCCCGGCGGCTACACCCGTATCATCAAGCGCGTCGAACGCCGACTCGGCGACGCCGGCGCCACTGCCTACCTCGAACTCCTCAAGGAAGGCGAAGTCCGGATCCGTAAGCGCGCCGCCGCTCCGGTCCCGGCTCCGGCTCCCGCTCCGGAGGAGAAGCCCGAGGAAAAGCCTCAGGCGGAAGCACCGACCGAGACGCCCGTTTCCGAGGCGCCCAAGGAAGAAGCCAAGTAGCTTTCAGAACCAATGGACCTTCCCGACCCACGGCCCTCCCGCCGTGGGTTTTTTCGTCCAGTGCGCTGGAGCGAGACGTCAATCCTTAACGATTGTGCGGGCGGAAAGTCGGAAAAACCGGAAAAGTTTCGCGCCGCGGTTTGTCATTCGCCGATTCTGAGTTATACTCGTGAGGTAGCGCCGCTCCATGAACAGGGTGGCTTACTCCCATCTCCTTTCAGTGGAGTCCCCTCGTGAGCCAGCTTTCCACCGAAGATCTGCTCAAGAAACAAGAACTCTGCGTCACCGATCGCCGCGGCGGCGAACGCAGCGCCAACGATCGTCGCAAGAAAACCATTCCGGTTGCCGTCGATCGCCGCAGCGGTTCCGATCGCCGCGATCAGGGCGAACGCCGACGGCAGATCGATCCGACGACGTGCGAACGCGACTACAACAACGACGAAATCGAGTTCATGAAGGCGATGGACCAGTACAAGCGCGAGAACCGCCGCCCCTTCCCGACGTGGAGCGAAGTGCTCGAGGTGCTCCGGGCCATGGGTTACCGCAAGACGGCGGAGCCGACCATGATGCCGGGGCTTTCCACGACGATGCCCCCCAAGTCCGAGTAATCCCACTTCAGAGCTACTTTTCGCGCGTCAGCGGACTTGTGCCGCCGACGCGTTTTTGCATTTCCGTTTCTTCCCTTCGCGATACTAGACAAAAAGGTAAACATTCCCTAAAATACCTTGAGCACTTGAGGGAATGTTCATGAAAATCTCCGCCCAGGAAGAATACGGGCTGCGTTGCCTGATTCGCCTGGCCCAGGCTGAAACCGCGACCTTGCCGGAAATCGCGGCCGCGGAAGGGCTTTCGGTCTCGTATGTGGCCAAACTCATGGGTGTTTTGCGCGAAGCGGGACTCATCGAGAGCGTTCGCGGCAGGTTTGGCGGCTATCGGCTGGCAAAGTCCGCCGACGAAGTCGGACTCGGCGCCGTGCTGTTGATTCTCGGCGAACCCCTGTACGACGACGCCAATTACTGCGACCGCCATGCCGGCGTCTCGCTGGACGGTTGCGTCCATAACCGGGCCGCCTGTTCGCTAAAATCGCTTTGGCAAACCCTGGAAACGTGGATGCGCCGTACCCTGGACCAGATCAGCCTTGCCGACCTCGTCCAGAATCAAGGCAACCTCATCGAACTACTGCGCGGGCGACTCGCCAGCGCCGTGTTCGCGGAGCCGACCGGCGTTATCTCGCTCAATGTTTTGCGGTAAGGAAGAACGAGGGAGTTATGAGCACTGCAACCAGCACCATCGAAGAGTTCGCCAATAAAGAGTACGAATGGGGCTTCATCACCGACATTGACGTCGAGACGATTCCCAAGGGCCTGAACGAAGACATCGTTCGCCTGATCTCCGCGAAGAAGAACGAACCGGAGTTCATGCTCAACTGGCGGCTCAAGGCGTTTCGCCATTGGCTCACGATGGAGGAGCCGCGCTGGTGGCCGAACCTGTCGTACGCCGCGATCGATTATCAGAACCTCTATTATTATTCCGCTCCCAAGCAGGTGAAGAAGCTCGCCAGTCTTGACGAAGTCGATCCCGAGCTGCGCCGCACGTTCGAAAAGCTTGGCATCTCGCTCGACGAACAGAAGCGCCTTTCCAACGTCGCCGTCGACGCGGTCTTCGACAGCGTTTCGGTGGTTACCACGTTTAAGGAGAAGCTCTCAGAACTCGGCATCATCTTTTGCTCGTTTTCCGAAGCAGTGACGCATCATCCCGAACTGGTGAAGAAGTATCTGGGCTCGGTCGTCCCGTACAACGACAACTATTACGCCGCTCTGAACTCGGCGGTGTTTAGCGACGGGTCGTTCGTCTACATTCCCAAAGGCGTCCGCTGCCCGATGGAGTTGTCGACGTACTTCCGCATCAACGCCAAGGAGACGGGCCAATTCGAGCGGACGTTGATCGTCTGCGAAGAGGCGGGCCAGGTGAGCTATCTCGAAGGCTGCACGGCCCCGATCCGCGATGAGAATCAGCTGCATGCCGCGGTGGTCGAGTTAGTATGCGTCGGCGAAAACGCCAATATCAAGTATTCGACGGTGCAGAACTGGTATCCGGGCGACAAAGAGGGCCGGGGCGGCATCTACAATTTCGTCACCAAGCGAGGCGCCTGCCGCGGCAAGAACTCCAAGATCTCGTGGACGCAGGTCGAGACCGGCTCGGCCATCACCTGGAAGTATCCGAGCTGCCTGCTCATCGGCGAGGGGTCGATCGGCGAGTTCTATTCCGTCGCTCTCACCAATCATCGTCAGCAAGCTGACACCGGCACCAAGATGATCCACATCGGCAAGAACACGCGTAGCACGATCGTCTCCAAAGGGATCTCGGCCGGCAAGGGCCAGAATACTTACCGAGGCCAGGTCAAAATCCTCAAGGGCGCCGAGAACTCGCGCAACTATTCGCAGTGCGATTCCATGCTCCTGGGCGATCGTTGCGGAGCTCATACGTTCCCGTACATCGAAGTGAAAAATACGAGTTCGACCGTGGAGCACGAGGCTTCGACGTCGAAGATCGGCGAAGATCAGATTTTCTACTGCAACCAGCGCGGGCTCTCGAATGAGGATGCCGTCAACATGATCGTGAACGGCTTCTGCAAGGAAGTTTTTCGCGAGCTGCCGATGGAATTTGCGGTGGAGGCGCAGAAGCTGCTTGGCGTCAGCCTCGAAGGCAGCGTGGGTTAATCTTCCGAAAGCCCAGGGATGGCTATCCCTGGGACCCTCCCCCAGGGATAGCCATCCCTGGGCTTTCCTTGGAACATTGCGAAGTTACTAAATCATGCTCACCATCACGAATTTACACGCGAAAGTCGAAAACAAGCAGATCCTGCGAGGCATCAATCTCCAGGTCAATGCCGGGGAAGTCCACGCCATCATGGGCCCCAACGGCTCAGGCAAAAGCACGCTTGCCGGCGTTCTTGCGGGCCGAAAGACGTTCGACGTCACGCAGGGCGAGGTCCTCTTCGAGGGGAAGAACCTGCTCGAATTGTCCCCGGAAGCACGGGCCGGCGAAGGCGTCTTCCTCGCTTTTCAGTACCCCGTCGAAATCCCCGGCGTCACCAACAATTACTTCCTACGCGCCGCGGTCAACGCCAAACGCAAGTATCTCGGCCAACCCGAACTCGATGCCGCGGCGTTTCTGCGTCTCGTCAAGGAGAAGATGAAAGTCTTGCATATGCCGGAGGATCTGCTCAAACGCTCCGTCAACGAAGGTTTCTCCGGCGGCGAGAAAAAGCGCAACGAAATCTTTCAGATGGCGATCCTCGACCCGAAGCTCTGCGTGCTCGACGAGACCGATTCGGGCCTCGATATCGATGCGCTCAAGGCGGTTGCCGAGGGCGTGAATTTATTGCGGACGAAAGATCGCGGCGTGCTTGTCATCACGCATTATCAACGGCTGCTCGAACACATTATCCCCGACGTGGTGCACGTGCTCTACAAGGGGCGCATCGTCATGTCGGGCCCCAAGGAATTGGCGCTCGACCTCGAAACCCATGGCTACGATCCGATCAAAATGGGCTTCACGGAATCGGCGGCGGTATGAAAAGCATGTACACGACGGCTGCACCCGATCTGAAAGCGAACACTGCGAAGTGGTTCGACCTGCTCGACCGCCAATCGGGCGACTTCGCCTCCCTGCGCAAACAGGCGCGCAGTCGATTCCGCGAGCTCGAGCTGCCGACCGCGCGGACCGAAGATTGGCGCTTCACCAATCTCGCTTCCTTGCAGAAGGAATCGTTTTCGCTCGCAGAAAAGGACGCGGTCCAGGCAGAGCAATTGCCCCCCCTCGCTGCCCCCGAGGCGTTTCGGCTGACGTTCGTCAACGGCTGGTTCGCTCCCGGCCTCTCGCGCCTGGGCGCCTTGCCGACCGGCGTGGCGCTCGGCTCGCTCGCGCATCATTCGGCGGACGCATTGAGTACACATCTCAACCGGATCGCCGATGCGCAGGAGCACGCGTTCACGGCACTCAACACCAGCCTGCTCGCCGACGGTGCGTACTTGATTGTCGACGCGAACAAAGTGCTCGAGGCCCCGCTCGAAATATTGTTCGTTACGAAGCCGGGCGCCAAGAAGCCGGTGACGTCGCCGCGGCTCTTGATCGTTCTGGGCGCGAACGCCCAGGCGACCGTTGTCGAACGCTATCTTTCGCTCGGCGCCGCGGACGAATCGTACTTCACGAACGCGGTCACCGAGATCGCATTGGCGGAAAGCGCCCTGCTCGATCACGTCAAGCTGCAGCAAGAAAGCCCGTCGGCGTATCACATTGCCAACACGCAGATCGCGCTCGCGGCCAAGACGCATTTCACGACCAACTACATCGGCTTCGGCGGCGGCCTGGTGCGCAACGAGGTGAGGCTGCGTTTCGACGGACAGCACGCCCATGCCGTCGTCAATGGGCTTTACGCGGGCCGAGGTACGCAGCATCTCGATAATCACACGGTCATCGATCACGCGCAGCCCAACTGTCAGAGCCATCAAGTTTACAAGGGAATCCTCGACGACCAGGCGCACGGCGTTTACAACGGCAAGATCTTCGTCCGCCAGGATGCCCAGAAGACCGATGCCAAGCAGACCAATAAAGTGTTGCTCCTCTCCGATCAGGCGACCATTAACACGAAGCCGCAACTCGAGATCTTTGCCGACGACGTCAAGTGCACGCACGGCGCCACGGTCGGGCAACTCGACGACGCGCAGATGTACTACTTGCAGACGCGCGGCATCCCGAAGGACGAAGCCGAGCGAATCCTGACGTACGCCTTCGCGAACGATTTGGTGCTGCGCATCAAACTTCAGGCAATCCGCGATCAGATGGAATCGTGTTTGATGCGGTAATGTTGAGCCGCCGTTTCCCTGGAGCGGAGGCAACCCTAAAGACGTCAAAACGAGCCACAGAGAGCACAGAAGACACAGAGAAAAAGAGGCGGACTTTCGCGGCATTCGCTGACAATTTTCAATTTCTGTGCTCTCTGTGGCTCGATTTCTGCCAACCTTATTCTCGCCCGCGCCCCCGGCGGCGCGGACAGTAGAGTGACGAACGCATGAGCCTGCAACCGACGCTCGAATTGATGCCGAAAGTTGTGCCCGCGAAGCCCGTCGGGTTCGACGTTTCGCGACTGCGCAAAGACTTCCCCATTTTGCAGCAGTCCATTCACGGCAAACCGCTGGTTTATCTTGACAATGCCGCGTCGACGCAGAAGCCCCGGCAAGTCATCGGCGCCATCAAGGACTACTACGAAAAGGATCACGCCAACGTTCATCGCGGGGTCCACGAACTGAGCGAGCGGGCGACCAAGGCGTTCGAGGAAGCCCGCCTCAAGGTGCAGAAATTCCTCGGCGCCGGGTGCCTGCGCGAGGTGATCTTCACGCGCGGTACGACGGAAGCCGTCAATTTACTCGCCCACTCGTTCAGTAAAGCGCACGTCCATCCCGGCGACGAAATCATTATTTCCGCCCTGGAACATCATTCGAACATCGTCCCCTGGCAGATGGCGTGTCACGAGAAGCGGGCCAATCTCCGCGTGATCCCCGTGAGCGATGCGGGCGAACTGGACCTCGGCGCCTTCGAGAAAATGCTGGGGCCGCAGACGAAGATGGTCGCCGTCTCGCATGTCTCCAATGCCCTGGGGACGGTCAACCCGATCGAGAGAATTATCGAGTTGGCCCATCGCAAGGGCGTGCCGGTGTTCCTGGACGGCGCCCAGGCGGCGGGGCATTTCCGCATCGACGTCCGTGCGCTCGATGTCGACTTCTATGCGTTTTCCGGGCACAAGGTCTTCGGCCCGACCGGCATCGGCGTCCTCTACGGCAAAGCCCGCCATCTCGAACTCATGCCGCCGTACCAATATGGCGGCGACATGATTCAGTACGTCAGCTTCGAGAAAACGAGCTGGAACGAACTCCCCTACAAATTCGAAGCGGGGACGCCCAACATCGCGGACGCTGTCGGCCTGGGCGTGGCACTCGATTATCTCGAAGCTCTCGATCGCGATCAACTGCAGCGGCACGAACGCCAACTCCTGCAGCGGGCGACGCAGCGTCTGGAACAAATCCCGGGCGTCCGCATCGTCGGGACCGCCCAGGAGAAGGTCGGCGTCGTCGCCTTCGTCGTCCAAGACATGGCGCCGGTCGACGTCGGCGCCAAGCTCGATCTCGAAGGGATCGCGGTGCGAACGGGACATCATTGCTGTCAGCCGCTCATGGAGCAATTCGGGCTGACGGGAACGGTGCGGGCCTCTTTCGCTCTGTACAACACGCTCGAAGAGGTCGATCAGTTTGCCGACGTGCTGGCGACGATCGCCCAGTCGGCGACGCCTCGCCAACAAAATCATCAGCCGCTGACGGACGTGCGTTATCCGAGTCCCGCCGGGGCGTCGCCGGACGCGGTGGCGGAGGAGTTTGCGGAGTTCTTCGATTTCGTCGAGGACTGGACGGAGAAGTATCAGCACATCATCGAGCTGGGCGAGAAGCTGCCGGCCATGCCGGAAGTGATGAAGACGGAAGTCAATCGCGTCAAGGGCTGCCAGAGCACGGTGTACCTGAATCTTCGGACGCAGCCGGGGAGCCGATCGGTCGTGGAGTTCCTGGTCGATAGCGACGCGGACATCGTGCGCGGGTTGGCGGCGATGTTGGAGAGATTGTTTTCCGGGCAGAAGGCGTCCGCCATCGCGGATTTCGACGTGCAGGGATATTTTCGCCGGCTGGGCCTGGATTCGAATTTGAGCATGGGTCGGCGGAACGGGCTGGCGGAGATGGCCGACCGCGTTCAGCATTTCGCCCGGCAAGTGATGGAGAATGAGAAATGACGGGTCAACGATTCGCATTGCCGCTGGATGGTCCGACCGCGGCTGAGACGCCGACGCTGGGGCCGTTGCCCGTGAAGCCGCCGCTGGCGGAACCGCTGACGGCGGCGCAGATCGAGGCGCTGCGCGAGCGGATCGTGCAGGCGCTGTTCACGGTATTCGATCCGGAGATTCCGGTGAATATCTACGAACTGGGCCTGATCTACGATTTGCAGATCGAGCCGGCGGGGCAGGTGCTGGTAAAGATGACGCTGACGTCGCCGATGTGTCCGGTGGCCGGCTCGCTGCCGGGCGAGGTGCAGCGGAAAGTGCTGTCGGTCGACCCGGTGACGGAGGCGAAGGTCGATTTGGTGTGGGATCCGCCGTGGTCGAAGGAGCGGATGTCCGAGGCGGCGAAGTTGCAGTTGGGGCTGGATGATTTTTGAGCAAAGTTTTATCCGAGCCGGAAGCGTGAGCGACGATCTGTTCGGATCGTCGCTCACGCTTCCGGCTCGGATAAATCAATTCTTCTTAGGCAAATCGACGATGGCCGGCGGCAGCGGCACGATCGCGGGCGCCTGCGGGGCGGCAGCCTTCGGCTGAACGCCCGGCGCGGCCGGGTTCTTCTTCGGCGACGGATGGGCGACCTGGGCCCATTTCGCGGCGAACGGTACCGTGTTCCAGTGGACGTCGTTCTCGATGTCGTGGCACTTTTGACACAGATTGGCGTCGATGCGCTGGCTGAGGTTTTTGAGGATCGCCTGCTGTACCGCTTCCGGCATGTCGGGCTTCACGCCGGCGTGCTTGGGACTGTAGGCGTTGATGATCGGGTAGAACTTCGTCTCGTCCGGGTCGTCGGCATGCATGCCCGAGGGGCCGTGGCAACTCTCGCAGCCGACGTTGTGCAGCTTGGAGTTGTGGGCCGCGACTTTCTCGGGCTTGGCGCCCATCGGCGGATCCAAATATCCGGTCGGATGCTCGAAGCCGACGGTATGGCAGACGATGCATTCGCCGTCCGCTTGCCGTTTCTTGGGATGCTCGGGCCTCTCGACGAGCGTCTCCCAGGCGTGCGCGTGACCCGTCTTCTTCCAGACGTCGTAGGCGCCGTCCTTGCCGTTGCTGTGGCAATCTTTGCAGCGGTCGGTGCCGGCGAAGTAGGCCTTGCCGCCCAACTTGAGTTGAGCGAGTTTGATGGCCGATTCGTGTTCGCGTCGGCCGAAGTCTTGGGCGAGGTTTTTCTCGGCGATTTCGTCGGCGTAGGCCTGCATGATCTTCATGACGGGATGGCCCGCTTCCTTGTCCTTGGGAGTGTCGAATTCGGGGCCCATGCGAACAAGTTCGTACTTAAGATCGAAGCCGCCGCCGGCTTTTTTGTAGACGGCGAGGACGCCGACGTACTTCCCCTTGTGGCCGGGGACGTAGATGTGCGTCGGCACGCCCTCGGCGAACGTCGGGATGGCAGGGGGTTCGTCGGTCTTCTTGTCGGCGGCCAGGACCACGTCGACGGCGGCGATGTCGATCTTGTTGCCCTGGATGTTGCCCGCGGTCTTCACCTTGAAGCACCAGTCGGCCGCGGTCTTGGCGTCTTCCTCGGAGCCGTGATAGATGAGGAAGTTGAAGTCGGTGTTTTCTTTCTTGAAATGGGCGAGCTGATTGGGAACTTCCAGGCCGTTGTTTTCGAACTTGTACTGCCCGTTGAGCCCCGCTTGCAGGTTGACGCCCAGGGCCGAGGCGATGCCGATCTTGAGGGCGCCCTTCTTGCCTGCCACGTTGACGATCGCGCTCGGCTTGGTCCCCAGGGTGACAAGCGTTTCGTTCTTACCGAGCGTCAGACAGATCGGCGTGAGCTTGTCGGCCTGGTCGTTCTTGAGTTGGGCGAAGATCTGCGGCAAATCGAGCTTGAGGTCGGTTTCGCCCAGGCCGAAGACGTGGTAGCCCATGGCGTGGAGCGACTGCAGGATGGTGCGATACTTGAGGTAGACCTGGTCCTTAGCGATGAGTTGCTTGGGGAAGAAGCTGTTGTGATCGGTTTTGGGACCGATGTCGCCCATCTCGATGGGGAAGACCTTCCAGCCCTTGTCGCGGAGCGTCTGGATGAGATTCGAGCGGCGCACGAGGCCGCCGTACTGGGGATACGAACAGCCGCAGGGCTGGATGTAGTTGTAGGTTTGGCCGGAGATGACGAAGACGAAGTCGGGTTCGTCCCAGCCGGCGAAGTATTTGGGAGCGACGTAATCGCCTGGCTTTTTGGAGTCGGCTTTGGTGGGGCCGAGACAGTAGTGGGCGAGGAGGAAGGCGCCTGCGCCCAAGGCCAAGCCGGCGGCGATGGCGGAAAGCGTCTTCCATCTCTGGTTTCGCAAGGGGCTGTCCGCATCCATATCGTGATCCCTTTCATCCGAGGGGGGAGTGAACTCGCCCTACCATCGCCTTTTTCGCTTTTCGTGTCAACTCATGCTTCACGTGACGCCCGAGCCCAGAAGCGGCACGCGTACCTTCCGCGTCTGATTGGACTTGATTTGTAAGAGGATCGCCGCCTCGCTGGAGAACGGACCGAACGGTCCCGGCGCCGGCACGAGAACGCGTAACTCCCAGCGCCGCTCCTTACCGACGACTTCGATCGGTTTGAGCGTCACCTCGATCTTGCGGTCGCTTTCGACTCCCTGGACTTCGACGAACGTGAGTTCCGCGTTCTCGGGCGCCAGGATGGAGATTGTTTTTTCCTTGTCGAGAGTGCGCGGGAAGGAGCCGAGGTTGACCTTGCCGCGGTCGGCTCCGGTGCCGATTTCGATTTCACCCTGGACATGCACGAGGACTTTCGGATTGGCCATCGGTCGGGGATAGTCGGGCAGTTCAAGCGGGAACTCGAACCCGACGGGCCCGAGGTCGAGTTGTGCGCCGTCCTTCTCCTCGTGGACGACGACTTCCAGTCGAGCCGCGGACAGGACGCGCGTGTTGAAAATCGCTTTCATTTCGGTTTCGAGAACGGCGCATTCCTGAGCGTTCATGGGAACGATCTTGGCTTCGACGTTCTTGGGGAGATGATCGGTCTTGATCTGGAAAGGCCCCGCGGGACGCGTTCCGGACCAGAGGGCGAATTCCGTCCGCACCGACTTGCCCTGCTTGAGCGGGCCGAGATCGTAGTAACCCTGATCGGCGTGCAGGCCGCGTTTAGCCTGGAAGTTGATGGGGCTGGAAAGGACGATGGGCACGGTCAGCTTCGTCCGGGTGCGGTCCGCGGCATTCTTTTCGGGCTGGAGCCAGAGGGTCGAATGCAGGTTGAGATCTTCGCCGGGGGCTTTGGAACTGTTCCATGTCACGCGCACGATGCCGCCTCGGTTCGCGGGGATCACGAAGCCGCGTTCCTGTTTGACCGTCAACTGTTTCCAGGGCGCGTTCGCCTCGGCGATTTCGGGCGGAATGTTTTGGCCGGCCAGTGCATCCCAGGCGTCGAGCGCCGGCAACTTCAGTTTGTCCCAGGCCTCCGGCGCCAACTCGACAATCAACACGCGCGCGCAGTCGCAGCCGTTCGCTTCCAGGCCGATCTCGAAGGGCGATTCGCTCTTGTTGTAGAACGGGAAGTCGTAGTGCCCTTCGTGGAACGGCTCTTCTTCTCGGCGAAACTTCTGATCGTTGACGTCCCAGATGGCTTGCGTGCGCAGGAACAGCAGCGGACTGACGGCCTGCGCCTGCGCGTTGGTTTTACCGCGGGTTGCGAACTGGGCGAGGTAGGTCACGCCGCCGATGACGACGGGAATGAGCGCGATGCCCAGGATGGCCTTGTAGTTCCACGACATGACTTTCGTCTCCTTACGATTCATTTTAGTCGGCGGCGAGGCAGTGAGCCAAGGCCAGCCCTCTTGAAGGCGCCCCCTCGGGCAGGGTATAACTGACTGTCCGCTTCGCTCGAAGCTTCACCTGGAGTCTGCGCCATGGCCAGCCCCTTTCCCGGAATGGATCCCTATCTCGAAGAGGAGACCCACTGGGCCTCTTTCCAGCAATACCTCATTCACGGCCTCAATCAGCTCATGGTCCCCAACCACAACGAACGCTATCGCACCCGCGTCGCCGAGCGCGGCTACGTGCTGGAACAGGTGCTCTTCACCTCGGTCACGCGCGAGGAACGCCGGGAGCCGTTCCTGGAAATCCGTCAGCGCGCCGACGGCAAACTGGTGACGCTGGTGGAAGTCGTGAGCCCGGTCAACAAGACGACGACGTCGGGCCGGGCCGCGTATTTGCAGAAGCGGCAAGAGGCGCAGCACCTGCGGGCCAACATCGTCGAGATCGACCTGGTTTTACAAGGATCGCCGCTGCACGATTTCTCGCGCGAGAAGCTGCCGGAGTGGGACTACGCGGTGCTGGTGACGCGCGCGTCTCGGCCCGATCAGTGGGAGATCTACACGGCGACGCTCGACAAACGGCTGCCGCGATTTCGCTTGCCGCTGGCGGGAGACGACCGCGACCTGGTGATCGATTTGCAGACGATGGTCCACAAGGCGTTCGACCAGGGGGATTATTCGAAAACGATCCCGCTGGCCCGCGATCCGCTGACGAAGCTCAGCAGCGAACAAAAGACCTGGATCGATCAGAAGCTGCGCGAGCAGAAGCTGCGCAGTTAGACCCGATCGGTCGATCACTCGGCCAAAACTTTGACCACGCCCCTGGCGCCGTCGATGTGCAACCGCTGTCCGGTTTTCAGACGGCGCTGGACGTTGGGAATGCCGGCCACCGCGGGGAGGCCGAACTCGCGGGCCACGATGGCGCCGTGCGACAACACGCCCCCCGTCTCCATCACCAACCCGCGCGCCGGCGCGAACAACGGCACCCATGCCGGGTCGGTCGTCGGGCAGACGAGGATATACGTCCCCTCCGGCGGCGTGGCGCGGGCGACGTCTTCCACCACCCACGCCCGCGCTTCGCCGACGCCCGCTGACAACGGCGTCCCCTGATACTCGTCAATCGCCTCCAGCGCGATCTCCCGGCCAATCGCCTCCAGATCGTCGCTGAACAACACCGCCGGCATCGGCAGACTCAGCGCGATCTCGCGCCGAGCGCGACGCTCGGCGATCAACTCCCGAATGTTCGCGATCGGCGTCTTTCCGTGCGCGATCGCTTCCGCATGCGTCAGGTGGAAGATACCGCCGTCGAGCTGCCAGCGGGCATCGAGTTCGAGCAGCGCCCGGCGAATGAGGGCGTAGCCGCGCAGGAGGTGATGCTTGCCCGCCTCGCGCAGCCCGAGAAACTGATGCAGCACGCGCAGTTCGCGTTCGACGATCAGTGCTTGAAACGGTTGCAGGCCGAGATCGTCAGCGACTTTTTGCCAGGCTTCGTGAACGTCGGTCGCCGCCCATTCGCGCGGCGCCGTCGGCTTGAGGAGCGAGTCGAGGGCTTGGGGCGTCTCGGTCCAGCGCGGCTGCGCCAGTTCCATTTCGCCGCTGCAGCGATGGCCGAACTGCGTGAGGAACTCCGCGTGCGTCATCTTGCCCGCGGCGGCGCGCTGAATCGCGCGCGGCAAGTCGGCGTCGGCAGGCGGATGCACGCCCATTGTCAGTTCGCGCATGGTCGCCTGGGCGTGCTCGATGGCCTCGGTCCCAGGTTTCTTGCCCGCCGGCGCGTAGCGCTTGGCCAGCGCCGCCTCGAACTTCGTCATCAGGATCGCCGCCAGTGCCGTCGCTTTGAGGCTCTCGCGCGCGAAGTCGACGAGCGTTCGCTGAATCCAGTGCTCGAGCTTGACCAAGATGTTTTCGGCACTGAACCCGCTCCAGTCCTCGCGCCAGCCCGCCTCGACCTCGGCCAAGAAGGGCGGCACGATCTCGCTCGGGAAACGCTCCGCGAACGAACGCAGAAACTCCTGACGCTTCGACTCGGCCCACCACATTTGCACCGACGTGATCGGAAACAGCGCCCAAAACTTCCAGCCCGCGCGGCGCGGGTTGAAGACTGCCGTCGGATAGATCGCCTTCTCCGGATGCGCCTTGAGCTCTCTGAGCGGATACTCGAACGGCAGCGTGCCGTACTGGATGCGAGGGTCGCGGCTCAGGTTGCAGTAGACGCGGCCCGCGATGACGTCCCAGCCCGATTGATGGTCCAGCGCTGGATCGGGAGCGTAGCCGAGGTCGCGGTACATTTCGCCGAAGCCTCCCCGGCCCGACATGAATCGACTGACGATCGACCACGTCATCGGCGTCGGTTCGGGCAGGATCTCCGAAAGATTGAATCGGCTCCAAACCGTCCCCCCGGGCGCCGCCAAGGCCTGGGCCGCGGCGATCTCCTCGCGGCGAACGGCCTCCCGCGCGGCGCCGTCTGAAGCTGACTTCACCTTGATCGCCCGCGCCTGCAGCAGAAAGAACTCCCCCTGCGACAGCGCCCATTCCAGATCGCACGGGTGGCCGAAGTATCCCTCGACGCGCAAGCCCAGTTGCGCGAGTTGCGACACCTGGGCGTCACTGAGCGATGCGGCGTCGAACGCGCCGGTCTGTCCTCGGCCGTCCGCGGCCAGCGTGGCGATGACGGTCTCCTTGCGTGCGATGTGCCGTTCTTTCAGCGTCAACGATTTCTTGTCGAGCACGAAGCGATCGGGCGTCACCTTGCCGAGCACCACCGCTTCGCCGAGGCCGTACGCGGATTCGATGAGCAGCTCGCACCGCTCGGGGCTCACGGGGTTGTCGGTGAACATGACGCCCGAAACTTCCGAGGCGCACATGCTCTGCACGTTAACCGCGGTGCCGAGCAGACTGTCGATTCGATGGCTTTCGCGGTACGTGACCGCGCGCGGGTTCATCCACGAGCCGAACACGGCGTCGATCGCCGCGCACAGTAGCTCCCAGGGCTCCGTCGGAAACGGCCGACCGCGTTTGGCTTGATGCAGGTCGGCGAGCCGCTGGCACTGGGTGCGCAGCTCGTCGGCGCTCAGGGCATCCTCATTCGCGTCGAGGCACGCCTTGACGTCGGCGTCTTCGAGGTTGCTCACGGTCCGCAGGAACATGAGCTGGAAATGGAGGTACGCCTGCCAGGCGCCGCGGAGGTTTCCGGTCCGTTCGCCCATCGCCTGGACGCATTCGGGGTTGAGGCCGACGTTGAGGACGGTGTCCATCATGCCGGGCATGGACTGGGCGGCGCCGGAGCGGACGGCGACCAGGAGCGGATTGGCGCCGCGACCCAGGGGGCGTTTCGCGATCTGTTCGAGGCGCTGGAGATTGGCGCGCAGCTCGGCGTCGAGGCCATCGGGCCAGCGGCGCTGGTTGCGGTAGAATTCCTGACAGCATTCGGCCGAGAGGGTGAAGCCGGGGGGGACGTTCAGCCCAGCCCGCGTCATCTCGGCAAGGCCGGCGCCCTTGCCGCCGACGACGTGTTTGAGATCCGGGCCAGCATCTGCCTGGCCTTGTCCAAAGAAGTAAATCCGGCGGCGCTCGGGTCGTTCCATCCGATCATCATACGGAGGAGACTACACCCGGCCATTCGCCTCGAAGCGAGGCGCCGGCGCGTCCCACACCATGGCCACCACCAACAGGCCGGCGAGAATGCCGACCACCGCGAGGCTGCGAATGCAATAACACGCCGCACAGACGCCGACCAGCCCCAGCCCGACGAGAATGCCGAAACTGAGACATCGGCCCCACTGCGAGATGCGCGGGTGTTGACTGCGGGCCAGCGCGCTGGTGCAGGTTCCCGAGAGGAACCCGGCGACGCTGAGGGCGATGATCGCAAATTGTAGGGAGAGCACCATCTCGTTCCTCCTTGAACGGCGTGGCGAGCGAGTCGGGGACGTCATGTCCCCAGGGCGAGAGGACGAGGTATAACGGAGCCGACAAAAAATGTAAAGACGACTCCGCTTTCTGCCGGGGGGGGCGTCCCATATCATTGCAGAACCAGACCCTCTTCCGGAGTTCCGCCATGACGCAAGCTCTCCACCATCCGCAGGAAACCGCCTCCAACGCCGCCCGCGACCTCGTCGCCGACTTCGAGCCCCGCTCGCTCCGCACCTACACGCCCAGCCAGGCCGTCCTCGGGCAAAGTTCAGGCGTCTTCCACTGGACCCCGGAAGGCCGGCGGCTCTTCGACTTCTCCTCCGGCGTGCTCGTCGCCAATCTGGGACACAACCCCACGAGTTGGATGCACCGCTTCACCGACCTCATGGGCTGGAAAACCGCAGCCGGCGCGACCGGCGAGTTCTTCAAAGCGCTCCCCATGACCGCGTACAACGCCGTCACCTCGATCGAGGCCCAGGCGAGCAAGCGGCTCGTCGACGTCCTCAAGAGTCGGCCCGGCGGCAAACGTCTCGAAACGTGCATGTGGGCCGCGTCGGGTTCCGAAGCGATCCAGAAGGCGCTCTGGGCCGCCCTCGCCAAGGATCGCACCCGCGACGTCATCCTGGCGACCCGTTACGGCTTCCACGGCAAGAAGGGCCTTTCGGGCGCCGTCACCGGTTCCGAGACCGACCGCGACCGCGACCCGCGCGTCCGCTTCATCAGCTTCCCCATGCAGGAATGCATCGACGTCTCCTGCCGCGACAAGCCCTTCGATCCCGCCCCCTACCGCAAGGAACTCGACGCCCTCAAGCATCAGTTCGGCCCTCGGCTCTCGACGCTCATCACCGAACCCTACCTCGGCGGCGGCGGTTCGTACCATCCCCCCAAGGCCTACCTGCAGATGCTGCAGGCGTTTTGCCGGGAGAACGAAATGGTCTTCATCCTCGACGAAGTGCAGTCCAACTTCGGCCGAACCGGCGATCTCTTCGCCTTCGAAACCTACGGCCTGGAACCCGACATCGTCGTCCTTGGCAAAGGCCTGGGCAACGGCGTCCCCGTGGCGGCGTCGGTCGGGCTCAACTCGATCTTCGGCGCGCTGGAATATGGCGAAGGCTCCGACACCTGGAGCGCCAACCCGCTCTGCTGCGCCGCCGTCCTGGCCACGCTCGACGAGTTCGCCGCCCGCGACGTCATCGGCCACTGTCGGCATTCGTCCGCGATCATGGAAGAGGGATTGCTGCGACTGAAGGAGCTGCCGTTCGTCGCCAACGTTCGCGGCGAAAAAGGGGGCATGGTCTGGGGCGTCGAGTTCCGCGACCACGCTGGCAAG
Organism: Gemmatales bacterium; assembly: GCA_038217425.1. GTDB lineage: Bacteria > Planctomycetota > Planctomycetia > Gemmatales > Gemmataceae > JAIEPT01. The sequence goes on along the minus strand of JBBQPM010000010.1, from coordinate 14,118 downwards.
AGTTCCAGCGAATGGGCCAACGCCGTCGTTCTGGCATGCTACCGCGGCGAGGGGACCAACGGCATTCATCTGCTCGGGCCGCTGGCGAAGAAGGTGGTGCGCGTGTCGCCGCCCTTGGTCATTACCGAGGCGGAGGCGAAGGAATCGATGGAACTGATGTTCCGATTGTTGGCGCCGCTCGCCGTGGAGAAGGCGCAAGCGCGGCCGCAGCCGGTCCTGGCGGGAGCGAAGTGATTTACGTGGGGCACGTTTCCAACGTGCCGCGAAAGAAGCGTGGCACGCAAGATATTTCTCCAGGCGTGACGCGAGATGACGCGGCACGTTAAAAACGTGCCCCACGGCAATCGCCGACGCACAACAAGGATCTCATGTCTGTAAAAAACTCCACCTGCCGACTCGTGACCCTGGGCTGCAAGGTCAACCAGTACGAGAGCCAATTCGTCAAGGAAGCCCTCGAAACGAACGGCTACCGCGAGGCGGCCGACGCGGAGCCCGCCGACCTGTGCGTCGTCAACACTTGCACGGTCACCGCCGAGGGGGACGCCAAGAGTCGGCAGGCGATTCGCAAGCTTGCCCAGCACAATCCCGGGACCAGGATCGTCGTCATGGGCTGCTACGCCACGCGCGATCCGGCCGCCGTCGCCAAGCTCCCCGGCGTCGTCAAGGTCGTCACCGACAAGACGCAGCTGGCCACGGAGTTCGCGGAGTTTGGCGTCGCCCTTTGGCCCACGGGGATTCGCCGCTTCGACGGCCATCAACGCGCCTTCGTCAAGGTGCAGGACGGCTGTCTGCTGCGCTGCGCGTTCTGCATCATCCCAAGTGTGCGTCCCCAACTCGTCAGTCGGCCCATGGCGGAGATCGTGACGGAGGTCGCGGGTTTGGTCGCCGGCGGCGTGCAGGAGATCGTTCTTACGGGCATCCACCTGGGACATTACGGGCTCGACATCGCCCGGGGCCACGGTTCCCGGCTCTGGCATCTGCTCGAGACGCTCGCGAATCTGCCGGGCGACTTCCGCCTTCGGCTCAGCAGCCTCGAGGCGGCCGAGGCGCGCGACGACCTGGTGCGCGTGCTGCGCGATCAGCCGCGCATCGTGCCGCATCTGCATCTGTGCCTGCAATCGGGTTCCGACCGCATCCTCCAGCGCATGAAACGCCGCTACCGCGCCCGCCACTTCTTGCAGCGTTGCGAGATCATCCAACGCGAACTCGATCAGCCCGCGTTCACCACGGACGTCATCGTCGGCTTCCCCGGCGAGACCGACGCCGACTTCGAGGAGACGTGTAAAGTCGTGCGGACGGTCGGCTTTTCGAAGATCCACGTCTTCTCGTACAGCCCGCGCGCGGGAACGCCGGCCGCGACGCTGGACGGCCAGGTTCCGCCCGCGGTGATCGCCGCCCGCCGCGAGCATTTGCGCGGCCTGGAAGCGGAGCTGGGGCCCAGGTACTTTGCCGGATTAGTGGGCCGAACGCTCGGCGTGCTCGTGGAGGGGGAAGATCCGCGTCGGCCCGGGCGCGCGTGGGGGACGTCGTGCCGTTACGCCCCGGTGTCGTTCGCGGGATATGTGCCGGCGCTGCTGGGGCGGCTGGTGCGCATCCGCGCCGAGCGCCTGGACGCCGGCGTGTTGTTGGGCGAGCCGATTCCGGAGGATGAAATGAAATTGCCGAGAGTAATGCGAATGAGCCGTTGGCCATTGGCGTTGGTTTCGAATTGACAGAATCTCGAGATCTGCGAAAATAGCAGCATGGATGCACTACTAGCTGCCGATCCTGAACTCGCGATCTGGGAGCGCGTTTTCGTTCCCGACCCCGGGGAGGTTACGCCAGAGCAAGCTCGCTACCTACTGAGCGTGCGATTCTCCGAACCCGATCTTGAGCGCATCAACTCTTTGTCCGCCAAGGCCAGCAATGGCACACTCGGAGCCGCCGAGCGTCTCGAACTCGAACGGTACGTTCACGTCGGTCACCTGCTATCGATCCTGAAGGCGAAGATTCGTGGGAAAGTGGGATCGGCTGCGAGTGATCCCTGACCCAAAATGAAAAAGGCAACGGCGGAATTCGTTCGCCAGCGAGCGCATGATCGCTGCGAATATTGCCGCGTGCCTCAAGAATACGACGATCTTCCCTTTCAGATCGAACATATTGTCGCGAAGCAGCACGGCGGGAAGGACGACGCCGAGAACCTTGCGGTTGCGTGCGTCCCATGCAATCTCTACAAGGGCCCGAACCTTTCAGGAATCGATCCGCAGACAGAGAAAGTCGTCCGGCTCTTCGATCCCCGCCGACAGAGTTGGTCGCGACACTTCCAGTGGAACGGAGCCCAACTCGAAGGTAAAACGCTTACAGGACGTGCTACGGTTCGGGTCCTACAGATCAATCTCGCGATCCGTGTTGCGTTTCGGCAGTCTCTGATCGATATCGGGATCTTTCCAGAAGACGAAACTTTCTGACCCCCATCGGTCGCCGCTCATCTAATCAAGTTGACCTAATCGGTCCTCGATATCCTTACCAGTAAGCTCCTTGTAGGATTTTGCCAATCGCTCACGCCTGCCGTCATCCTTCTCAGCGTGATAGATCCCTACCAGCGTATCCCAATTCGCGACGAACTCAATTCTTCTGAGCCGGGTGATCCCCCGGTTCGCCTCGGAGTCGTCAGCGGACATCGATAGCTCCGTGGCGCTTCCGATCTCCCAATTGACTAGCGAGTGAAGCAGATACGGTCCTGCCGACGCCGTCAAGAAACCGATCGTGACAAGTACGAGCGGCGTGGAAGATCGACGCCCCGCTTCAGCCCAGGCGCGGCAAGCATTCCGCGCGTACGCCAGTGAAGTGAAGAACGGGGCGAAGCCCAGGACGCCGATGCACGCGGCCAGGCCGATCATACTCCAGGGAAGCAAGATCGCGCCGATCGCCAGGGCGAAGAGGGCGTCGGCGAAAAACACCCCCGCCAGAAACGCCGGCATGGCTCGCAGCGAGAGCCAGCAGATAAGCGCGATCACGGCCGAGCCGATGAACGTGTAGGCAAACAGCCTGTAGGCTCCGAGTAACGGCGAACCCGTGATGCCCCCTTGAAAGACGAACGGATCTGCCGCAAGGCAGATGAGGGGAAGCGCGACCCCTACCGCCAGATCGAACTCAACTTGCGGCCACGTCGCGTTTGGCGCAAACTGTCGGTCCCAAAAATCGGGGACTGCTTCGCTGGACATCGGCTGCCTCGCTATTTCCGCGTCAAACTCGCGATCGGCACTCGGCGGAAGAAGACGCCGTTGCCGCCGTCCTGCTTCGCGTCGGTGTCATAGAAGATCGTGCCGAGCGTACGCTCGTCAATCTGCACCGTCTTCGGGCAGGCTCGGCCGCCGATCGGACGGTTCGGGTTGTAGAACTCGAAAGGTCGATCCATCGCCCAACTGACGCCGTCGTCGTGCGAGAGGATGAATTGGATCTTGTCGCCGCCGACGCCGGGGCCGGGCGTCTGCGTCGCGAGGATTTGGCCGTTCTTGAGCGCGAACAGTTCTTGCCGCCAACCCTGCGAAGAGACGTCGGGGAACGGCTTCACCGCTTGCCAACTCTTGCCCCCGTCCGTCGAACGCAGGCCCTTGCCGCTCACCAACGTCCCTTTCGGCGTCCGCACGATCGACACCAAACCGTGCGGCGCGCCGTCGCCGAGCGTCGTTTCCTTGCCGGTCTCGGGATCGTAAACGAGCGTGCGGTCGATGAGCGACATCAGCCACTGGTTCGGCGCCAACTCCAGGAACGGATGGCGAATGACGCTGTGCACCTTCTCGTCCTTGTTCTTGGCCAGGTTCTTCGGCTCGCTCCAGGTGACGCCGTCGTCGCTGCTGATCGAGTAAGCGACGTAGCGCGACTTTTTGTCGCCCGATTCCGGTTTGAACCAGACGTTGTACGCGTGCACGATTCGGCCGTCCGAAAGCGTCGTGAGCGAGCCGGGGTAGATGTCGGTCTTCGCGATGTGCGGAAAGAGTTCAGGTTTGGTCCAGGTCATGCCGCCGTCGGTCGAGCGGACCATCAGGCAAGGGCGATACTCGTTCTTGCAATAGATGCCGATGAGCGTCCCTTTTTTGGTGATGCCCAGGGCGGGATGGATGTGGCCGCTCACGCCGGTCTCGAGGCGAACGGGGGGCGGGAGTTCCGAGGTCTGCGCGAACAACGGCGACGCAGCGATGAACAGCGCGAACGTCAACTGGTTTCTCATGGCATTCTCCTTGGGGTTACTTCTTTTTCAAACTCTTCGGACGGGCGTCCTTGAACTGATCGAGAACGCCCTGCAATACGCGTCGGGCGTCAGCGGCCGGGCCAAGGGCTTCCGCGAGCGGCCGTTTCTCTTCGGGATCCTGCGAATAACGTAAGAATTCTCCGGTACGATAGAGTTTATACTCGTGCGTCGCGGCGAACTCCCGGGCGCCGGCGCTGCTGCCGTCGCGCGAGTACCACGAGTAAAACCACTCGCGCGGCACCCCTTTCTCGCCGCGAAGTTGCGGCCAAAAGCTGCGGCCGTCGATCTTGAGATCGCCCGGGATGTCCAGGCCCGCGGCTCCGGTCATCGTCGGCAGGAAATCGGTGCTGTCGATGAGGTCGTCGCACACTTTACCCGCGGGGATCTTTCCGGGCCAGCACGCGATCAGCGGCACATGCATGCCGGCGCGCGTCATCGATCCCTTGCCGCCGATATATACTTGGTCTCCCAACAGCGAGCGCACGCCGGCGCCGGTGCCGTTGTCGCCCACGAAAATGATCAGAGTGTTGTCCGCGATGCCCAGCTCGTCGAGCCGGGCCGTCAGTTTGCCGATCAGCTTGTCCATGTACGCGACCATGTCGCCGAAATGCTCTTTGTGCTGGTTCACTTTTTCGCCGACCGCTTTGGGGTCCCACTTCGCGCTGTCGGGCGTCGGCTGATAGGGATCGTGCGTGAGCATCATCGAATAGTAGAGCAGGAACGGTTCGCTCTTCTTGCGTTTCAAAAAGTCGAGGGCGTAATCGTTCACGAGATCGGGGCCGTACTCGCCCTTGCCGTAGTCGACTTCTTTGCCGTTGATCTCGAGTCCCGGATTGGCGTAACGCGGCGGACGGCGCATGTGTTGCCAGAGACAATATTCGTCGAACCCGAACGTCTTGGGGAGGGCGAGATCCCGGCCCAGCTGCCATTTGCCGACCATGCACGTCGCATACCCGGCGCGCTTGAAGAGATTCGCGAACGTCGTCGAGGCCGGGTCCATGTTGCCGAAATTGGTGTAGTTGCGAATGTTGTACTTGCCGGTCATGAGCTGCACGCGCGTCGGCGTACACAGCGGCTGCACGTAGCAGTGGGTGAAGCGCATCCCCTTGCCGGCGAGGCGGTCGAGGTTCGGCGTCTTGTACGACTTGCCGCCGTTGGCGCCGACGCATTCGTAGCCGAAATCGTCCGCGAGGATCAGGATGACGTTCGGCTGCTTTGGCTTTTCTTGCGCAATGGCAGAAGTCGTCAGGCACAAGCAAAGGATTGTCAGGCGAGGTGCATTCATGAGTTACCCGAATTTAAAAGGATTCTCTTCGTCAGCGACGTTATCTTGCGTCGGAAAACCGTGTCGTTCCAGATAGCGAACTTCATGTTCGCGAAAGTAATCCCGTACCTCGACAATCGGATAGTCCCACATGTCTACGATCTCAACATGCCTCTGACCAGCGTCGAATGCGGACGTGTTCCAAAACGTTTCCTCGTCGCTTGGATCCTTGAGTTGGATGAAAAAACCTCCCACAACATCCTTTTCGGTGAGAGCATTCGCCAAGCGTCCAGCAACTCCAACGATTCCAAGATTGCTGCCCCAGCCCCCTTGCTTCATGTACCACGACTTGATGCCTGCAACGTTGGCAAACGGAATTTGGCCAACGACTTGGTCATTCGCCAGCAGCAAAATCCGCTCGCTTTTGACGGTAAGTCGGCTGGGATTTCGATAGCCACGAAACTCGAAGAACGCGCCGAATGCCGACAACACGCCAAGGACCAGCGCCCCGTACGTGACGACAAGAACCTCTGGCTTCTGCGAGGAGGCCGCATTACCGAACGCGAACATCGCAATTGTTAGAGCGATCAACCCCAGGGCGACGGATGAGAAAACGAGGAACTTCGTTTTCGAGCCGGTCGATTCAAAAGCGAAAGCCATGACAACGTGTTCTCCATTATGCCAATGCTTGGATTACTGGACGCTGACGAAACGGACGTCATATTGGATGGGCGTCTCGGCGCCGGCCTTCGTCTTGACGCCCGAGACTTTCACCAAATAACGTTTCCCGGCCGCGAGCGAGAGCTTTTCGGGACGGAAGACCAAACAGTACGGCACGCCGAAACCGTCGTTGTTGAAGCCGTGATAATCGAGCTTCAGCTCGGCGCCGACCTCACCATCTAGGCCGAGCACGAAGACTCTGGCTTTGGCGGCTTCCGTGAGCATCTGGAACTTGGCGGGATTGAACGACACGTTCCAGGCCTGCTTCGGCCCGAAGTAATTGGCAGCTGGCATGACGCGCGCGGGCCAGGCGACGAATTCGAAATCGGGGATCTTCGTCCGGCTCATGTCGAAGCAATACATGGCGGTGAAACTTTCCACGCGGCCCAGGCCGAGCTTGAGCAGGGCCGGGTTCAGACACCAGCGGCGATGGCCCAACCGGTCGATGTTCGACATATCCGAATCGTCCATCCAGCCGTCCATCGCGGCGCTCAGGTGCGGGACGCCCATACCGAGACTGCTGCTGCCGGCGCCGCGCTTGGCGAACTGATACTCCGCCTCGGGAAGGCCGGGATTGCGCGGGGCGTGATCGAGCGTGCCGAGCTTTTGGCAGATCATGGCCGCCGCCTGCGCGAGCTTGTTGTACTCGTCGTCCAGCACGACGTCGGCGTACGGCAACTCCGCGAGGTAGCGAATGGCACGCAGCCGTTGCAACGCACGCTGCTTCTCGGCGGCGTCCATATCGAGTTTCGCGCTGATCGGCTGGTTGATTTCCGCGAGCGCCTTCTTGAGATCGGCGGCCGTTCGCTGCTGGGCGGAGACGTTCGAAACCAGAAGCAGGATACCCACGGCGACCCAGGAACGGATCATGTGATTTCCTCGACGGTGATGTTGCGGTTGGTGTAGATGCACAGGTCGCCGGCGATTTCCATGGCGGCGCGGACGATCTGCGGGGCGGAGAGGGTGGAATGGGCGATGAGCGCCTTGGCGGCGGCGAGGGCGTAGCTGCCGCCGGAGCCGATCGCCGCCACGCCGTCGGTCGGCTGGATGACGTCGCCGGTGCCGCTGACGAGCAGGAGATGGTCCTTGTCGAGGGCGATCATCATGGCTTCGAGCCGGCGCAGGTTGCGGTCCATGCGCCAGTCCTTGGCCAGCTCGGTCGCGGCTCGGGGGACGCTCCCCTGATAGTCTTTGAGCTTGGCCTCGAAACGTTCGAGCAGCGCGAACGCGTCGGCCGAGGCGCCGGCGAATCCGACGACGACTTTGCCGCCATAGAGTCGGCGGATCTTTTGAGCGTCGCCTTTCATGACGACGGCTCCGAGCGTGACTTGCCCGTCGCCGCCGATGGCGACCTGGCCCTGATGGCGGATGGCGAGAATGGTCGTCGAACGAAACTTTTCCAAGGGAACTCCTCACGTTTAGCAGCCGCGGCCTCGCGGCGTGGCGGTCGCGCCGCGAGGGCGCGGCGGCTAAACGACTACATCGCGACGGTGACGGTCTTCACTTCGGTATAAAGCTGCAAGGCATACTCGCCCAGCTCTCGGCCCACGCCGGACATTTTGAACCCGCCGAACGGGGCCGCGGCGTCGAAGACGTCGTAGCAGTTGATCCACACCGTTCCCGCCCGCAATGAGGCGGCCAGCCGATGCGCCTTGCCGATGTCGCGCGTCCAGACGGCGGCCGCGAGGCCGAAGTTCGTCTTGTTGCCGCGCTGGATCACCTCGTCGACTGACTTGAACTTGAGAATGTTCATGACCGGGCCAAAGATCTCTTCCCGTGCGATCCTCATGGGGTCTTGCACATTATCGAAAATCGTCGGCTCGATGAAGTAGCCCTGCGTGCCGACCCGTTTGCCCCCGTGCAGCAGCTTGGCACCCTCGGTCTGCCCGGCGTCGATGAAGCCCATGATGCGGTCAAACTGCTCCTGCGAAACCTGCGGCCCTTGATCCGTGTCGTGCAAGAACGGATCGCCGACCTTGCGTCCCTTGGCCTTGGCGAGCATCTTGGCGACGAACTCTTCGTGGACCTTTTCCTCGACGAAGAGTCGGCTCCCCGCGCAGCAGCACTGGCCCTGGTTGAAGAACAACCCGAAGTAGGCCCCCTCGACCGCGGCGTCGATGTCGGCGTCGGCGAAGACGACGTTGGGGCTCTTGCCGCCCAGCTCCAGCGAGACGCGTTTGAGATTGCTGCGGGCGGCCGCCTCCATGATGATTTGGCCCGTCCCCGTCTCGCCGGTGAACGCGATCTTGTCGACGTCCATGTGCCCGGTGAGCGCCGCTCCCGCAGTGGGGCCAAACCCGGGGACGACGTTGATGACGCCGTCGGGGAAGCCAGCTTCCTGGGCGAGCTGTGCCACACGCAGCGCGGTGAGCGGCGTCTGTTCCGCGGGCTTGAGGATGAGGGTGCAACCGGTGGCCAGGGCAGGGCCCCATTTCCACGCCTGCATTAAGATCGGAAAGTTCCATGGGATGATCTGCCCGACGACGCCGATCGGCTCGTGCCGGGTGTAGCAGAAGTAGGGCCCCTCGATCGGGATCGTCTTGCCGTGAATCTTGTCGGCCCAGCCGGCGTAATAGCGGTAGCACTTGATCGCGAGCGGCACGTCGATGTTGAGGGCGTCGCGGTACGGTTTGCCGTTGTCGAGCGTCTCCAATCCCGCGAGATCTTCGGCATGCTTCTCCATAAGGTCGGCGAGTTTCAGCAGATGGCGGCCGCGCTCGGCGGCGCTCATCCTGGACCAGGGGCCTTCGTCGAACGCTTGACGTGCGGCCTTGACGGCAAGATCGACGTCGGCCTTGTCTCCCTCGGCGATCTGACAGATCGTTTCGCCGGTCGAGGGGTTGAGCGTGGCGAAGGTCTTGCCGCTGACGCTCTGGGTCCATTTACCGCCGATGAGCATCGCTTGATCTTTGACCTTGGGAGCCCGGACCGCTTTCGGCTCGCTCGTCGTTGCCGTCGCCATGACGCACCTCTGGAGAATAGAGAAGGGAAGTTGCTTGCCAGCATATCAAGGCGCGACGTCGGAAGGAAGCGCCGGGCGGAGAAATCGGCGGAGGTGAGGCAAACGCTGGGACGAAAACGAAATTCGCCAGCATCGGGGATTTCCTCACTGGGAGATCCCCGATGCTGGCGAATTGACTTACTCAAAAATGACCTACGCTGGAGCCTTTAGAGTCGCCCCGTCAAAAGCAGAATCAGCAGCACGATCAGAATGAGTCCGACGAGGCCGCCGCCGCCGGCGAGGGCGTTATTGCCGCGTCGGTAGCCGTAGCCGCCGCCCGCGACGCCCAAAACTAACAGCACGATCACGATCAATAAAAGTGGACTCATCTTTTGCTCCCAGGAAAGGTAAACCGTTCATTCAAGCGGCGGGCCGCCACTTCGCCTCATGCAATTCCTGGGCCGCGACCTGCGATTTGCGAAATTAGCTCTTTTTCTCTTGACGTCACTAGTGGACATATGTTAATATGAAGATAGAGGTGTGCTCTCCGCTCGCAGTCGGCATATGATGATCTCATCCCCGAGGAGGATTCGCATGGCCACGTCTTGGTGGGAACTCACGCTGACCGGCATCGTCATGGTGCTTGTGCAACTCATGATGTCCTGGCCCTGGAGCTACGCGCTGATGCCGGAATTGCGGCGTTCGCTCCGCGAACCTCTCGGCCTCGTGCGCGAACTCCTCGTCGGCGTCTTCCTCGGCTCCTTGCTCGGGCTCTGGTCTTACGCCCATAGCGATCCTGCGACGCTCGCGCAGGCGGGGCGCTTCTTCATGTCCCTCCTGCATCTGCAGATCGCTGCCAATCTGCTCGCGCTCGTCTTCGCACTCGGGCTGTATTTTTGGCCCAAGGGCTCCGCGATCGCCCTCGCCTCCTATTTCGAAGGCCTGCGGCAACCCACGTACTGGTTCCTCTTTCTCATCACCGCGAGCCTCATGGCCATCTCGCCCGTCATCCCGTACTTCACGTTCGGCGAAGACCTGAAGATGATGCGCGAGATCTGCTTCGCCTTCACCATGATCGCGCCGGCGTTTTATGGGGTGCTAGTGGCGAGCATGTCGATCTCCGACGAAATCGAGGGCCGAACCGCGGTGACGCTGCTCAGCAAGCCGATCTCGCGTCGACAGTTTCTCCTGGGCAAATTCCTGGGAATCGCCTTCGCGGCCCTGACGATGACGATCTGGCTGGGCTGGCTGATGGTGTGGCTGAAGCTGGCGCAGCCGTTGTTCGATCCCCCCGCCGCCGACGCGATTGTGCCGTACGCGGTGTGGCCGGCGAACTGGGCGAATCAGGCGCTGGGCAATACCGGCGCCGCCCAGATGCTACGCGGCATGTTCATGTGGGTCAACGACGCCGGCGCCGACCTCCCCGGGCTCATCATGGGCTTCTGCCAGGTGATGATTCTCATCGCCTGCACCGTGTCACTCGCCACGCGCCTGCCGTTCGTCCTCACGCTCGTCGCCGTGCTGCTGATCTTCGTGCTGGGGCATCTGACCGCGATCATCACCGTCGTCACGCAGGAGAGTTTCGTGCTGGTCGGCTTCATGGCCAAGCTCTTTCACACGGTGCTCCCGGGGCTGGACCAATTCGACGTGGGCCACGCCGTCACCCGCGATGCGCCGCTGCCGCCGCTGGACTTCGCACTCTATACCCTCTACGTCGCGATTTACGGCGTTCTGTACACGGCCATCGCGTTATTAGTGGGACTCGTCCTCTTCGAGGATCGCGACCTTGCGTGATTCGCTCAAAACACCGGCCTGGAAGATTGTCCGCATCGGCGTCCTTTCCTACGTGGGCCTCGTGGTGGTCATGATGATCTTCGAGAATTGGTTCGTCTATCGGCCGTCGTCGGCCGCGGATTATTGGCAGGCGCCCCCCGTGCCGGCGAAGCAATGCGAGGACGTCGCAATCGCGCTGCCCGACGGCGGCGAGATCCATGGCTGGTGGCTCCCCCTGGGCGAACCGGCGGAACAAACCGTGCTCATCCTCCACGGCAACGGCGGCAACCTCAGCATGCGCGGCTTCGCACTGCAGCAATTCCGCGACCGACTCCAGGCCAACGTCCTCATCATCGACTACCCCGGCTACGGCCAAAGCGCCGGCAGCCCCAGCGAGACTGCCTGCTATCAATCCGCCCATGCCGCACGCGACTGGCTCGTCCATACCAAGAACATTCCCGACGCACAGATCATCTACCACGGCGAATCGCTGGGAGGCGGCGTCGCCCTGGAACTGGCGGCCGCACACACGCCTCGGCTGCTGATCCTGGAGAAGACGTTCACGTCGCTGCCGGACGTGGGCCAGCTTCAGTTTCCGTGGTTGCCCGTGCGCTGGATCATGCGTAACCGCTTCGACAACCGCAGCCGAATCGCCCTTTGCAAGGCGCCGATCTTCATCGCCCACGGCGACGCGGATCAGCTGGTGCCGTTCGCGCACGGCGAAGCGCTGTTCGCGCTGGCAGCGGAGCCGAAACGATTCATGCGGCTGGAAGGACTGGGGCACAACGACCCATTGCCGCCGACATTTTTCGCGGAGGTGAAGGACTTTTTGCAGGCGACGCGGTGATGGAAATCTTCGATTAGCGCTCGCTCGAACCACGCGAGCGCTCAACCAATCGAACGACCGCTCTAATTGCTGAGGATCTCTTTCGGCGTGAACTGGACGCCGACCAAGGCGGTGGCGGAGCGTAGTTCGCCGCGGAAGGGGACGAAGCCGCGCCGGAGCTGGACGCGCCAGGTGAGGAGTTCGTCGGGGGGGGCGGCCTTGAGTTCCTTTTCGACGGCCTCTTTTTCGTTGGTTTGGGTTTCGAGTTTGAAGAGGCCGACTTCGCCCGGAGCGAGGATGCTGCCGGGGATGGGATCGCCGATTTCGACGTCGTTTTCAAGTCGGACAGGCCGAAAGCCTGCGACTTCGCTGATCATGTACTTGGCGCCGCCGTTCTTGCCGTTGCCGCCGAACTGCAGGTAGGTGTAATTGTTCTTCTCGATTTTGTTGCGGGCGTTGAGGAGGAACAGGTGCGTGATGGGTGCGAAGGTGACGTCGCTGGAGACGTTTTTGATTTCGAGGTAAAGGGCGAGCGCGGTATTAACGTTGACGACCTTGTGGGGCGTCACTTCGATGTCGCCGATCCTCCAGGTTTCCTTGAGCTTGACCAGGTTTTCCTTGCGGAGCGGCAGATCGGGATTGGGGACGGGAAAGCTGGTCTTGCTGACGTTGTCCTTGCGTTTGGGGGCGCCCTGGTCTTCCTTGCCGGTTTTGTCCTTGAAGCTGTCTTGCAGGTATTCGAGAGTGTCGACGCCGGTGGCTTTGGGCCAGTTGGAGAGCAGGTATGCGACGTAGCCGGTAGCGCAGAGGGAGTAGGGGATCAGAAAGATCATGAAGTAAAGCACGGCGTTGGACTGTTTGATGGCGCGGGGCGCCGGCGCGGGCATGTCGGTCGGTTCGCCGGGCATTTCGACGCGCGGGGGGGGGGAATCGCTGTCGTTGGCGAACAGGTCTTCCGAGGGTTCAGGTCCGGTGAAGATGCTCTCGCGTTCGCGGACGGTGACTTCGGATTTCAGGGTGCCTTGGTCCAGCCAGTTGGGGCCGGGTTCGCTGCTTTCGGAGACTTCTTCGAGCTCCGAATCGCTGAGCGTTTCTTGCAGCGGGGGCGGCGCGGGGGGCGGGGGTTCCGGCGGCGCCGAGGGCGTCTGCACGACCGACTTGCAATGCGGACAGCGCACCGCCTTGCCCAGATGTTCCACCTGGATGGCCATCATGTTCTTGCAGCTGCCGCACTGAAGTTGAATCGTCTGCATGGGATTACTCGTGAGCCTGGCTACTCGGGCCGAAAGATCCAGAGGATGGATAGCGCCAACAGCACCAGCGCGGCGGCGATCACCCACCACGGCTTCCGCTCCTCCTGAATCTCGTCCGAAAGATATTCGCCGCAGCGCGGGCAACGCACGCTCTCGTCGTGGTTGACCGCGAAACAGTGCGGGCAGGGCAGAACCTCCCCCGAATCGTCCGGAAAGGGCGGGCGCGAACCGGCGGGTTCCGAATCTCGATCGCGGCGCGGCATGAGAACCCCCTCCGAAGGTCTGGAGAAGCTAACGTAATCTACTGAACGTCGGCAATTCGGAGAAGGGGAACTTGCCCAGTTTCGCGCATTACAGCCCCCAGACGCCGTTAAAGAGCGTCAGATTCCAGGCCTTCTTGCCGTACCCCTTCGACATCGTGATCGCATTCAAGAGCGGCTCCCAATCGCTCTTCCAGACGTCGCCTCCTTCGTGGATCTTCAGCGCCAGATCCCAGGCCGGTTGAAAGATGTCCTTGGTATCGTCGTCGCCCAGCATCCGGTGTCCGAAGTGATTGTGCAAATGTTGCCAGTAGATGCACTGCGCGACGTATGCCAGCGCCTCGCTTTCGCGGATGCGGAGGTTGTGCGCCTTCTGAATGTCGAGCATGGCATGGACCGCTTCGTGAACGATCGAAGCCTGCTTCCAGACGTGGACGCCCGAATCGAGTTGGAACGTGTTGCTCTCGGACTCGTACTCGTTGTGCCCGGAATTCTTGATTCGCTTGTAGACGCCGATGACCCCGCGCTCGACCTGCCAGGCGACGTTGTGGAATTGTTGCGGATTGATGAGGTAGCCGCGCCAGCCTAACTCGATCTTGCTGATCGGATAGCTGCGCAGCGTCTGGATCAGCAACGGTTTGAGTTCGCCCGCTTCCTGAACGTTATCCGTCGGCGGCGGAACCCAGCCCGGAATGATGCTGTCGGGGTCCGGTTCCCAGTCGAGATAGGGGAGGTACATCGTGACCGGTTCGATGGTGCCGTCCGCGAGTTTCTTGCCGAAACGAAAGCTGGTGCCGTCGGGACTGACGACGTTGCAACCCAAGTAATTTCCGAGATACCAGTTGATGTA
>JBBQPM010000009.1:0-66644 GCA_038217425.1 Gemmatales bacterium | reverse complement strand
TATCATTGTGCGATGGGTGGGTGCTACAGCCGAGCGCCAAAATCCCACCCGGAAGCGTGACCGACGACCCTTTTGCAACGCCGCTCACGCTTCCGGCTCGGAAAATCCGTTAGCGCCGGTTGGCGGACGCCTGGTAGGTCTTGGCGGTTTCGGAACGGAGTTCCGCCTCGGCTTCGAACCAATCTTGTTCGTTGGTCCCTTCGGGGCAGCCCTTACCGCACCATTTTTCGTAAGCGCGAGCGGCGATCCGCTCCGTGCTGACCGTCTGGGCCGGGGCCTGAGTCTTGGGCGCCGAGGTTGCCGGAGCCGGGGTCTTGGTCCGTGTGGACATGTGCGTCCCTCCTTGAGAAAGATGTAGGAAAACCGTTCCGAAGCGGAGATATTTCATGAAATGGAAAGAGCTTCGGCAAGATGGGAAAGGCTGCGAAAGCCCAGGGATGGCTATCCCTGGGGAAGCGCCCGAATCTTGTGGTTGCTGACCTTGGCGCTTCCCCAGGGATCGCCATCCCTGGGCTTTCGTCAAAAGATGTAATTCACCGCGCCGGACGTGGGCCGAGCCCGTGCCAGCGCCATCAGCGGGAAGTACAGGCGATACATGTGATACTTCAGATAGAAGACCTTCGGGAAACCGGTGCCGGTGAACTCGCTCTCGGCCCAGTTACCGTCGGCTCCCTGATGGTCGAGGAGATACTGCACGCCGCGGCGGACGGCTTCGGAGGCGCGTTCCCCGGCGGCGATCAGGCCGAGCAAGGCCCAGGCGGTCTGCGACGCGGTCACCGTTCCCTGTCCGGCGGTGGTCGGATCTTCGTAACTTTTGCAGCTTTCGCCCCAGCCGCCGTTCTCTTGTTGCACGCTTTTGAGCCAGGCGACGGCTTTGCGGACCATGGGATGTTGCGCATCGAAGCCGACGGCCTCCAGGCCCAGCAACACCTGCCAGGTGCCATAGATGTAATTCACGCCCCATCGGCCGATCCAGCAGCCGCGCTCGTCCTGCGTTTGCTCGAGGAACTTCAGGCTGCGCGCCACCGCGGGGTGCTGCGTGCGGTAGCCGTACTGGCCCAGGGCCTCGAGGGCGCGGGCGGTGATATCGGGGCAGCTGGGGTCGAGCATGGCGTTGTGGTCGGCGAAGGGGACCTTGGTGAGGATGTCCTTGTTGATGTCGCGGTCGAACGCCGCCCAGCCGCCGTCGGTATTTTGCATGCCCAGGAGCCAGGCGACGCCGCGCCGCGCCGCGGGATGCCAGGCCGAAGTATCCTCCGGCGACGCTTGAGGCGGACAGCCGGCGCCGCTGCGCGCCAGGCCCATGAGCACCATGGCCGTGTCGTCGGTGTCGGGGTAGAAGCCGTTGCGATACTCGAAGAACCAGCCGCCCGGTTCGAGTCCGGGATTGGCGACGCTCCAGTCGCCGGGCCGGCGCACTTCCTTGTCGATGAGCCAGCGCACGCCCTTGAGGAGCGCGGCATCGCGCCCGGCCGTCCCCGCCATGGCCAGGGCGTTGACCGAAAGCGCGGTGTCCCACACCGGCGAAAAACAAGGCTGCAGCCGAAGCGTGTTCCCCTCGTAAATCTTGAGATCGTCCAGTTGCTGGTGCGCGTAAATCATCTCCGGCGAATCGTCCGCGTATCCCAGGCAGCGCAGGCAGATGATCGTGTAAATGATGGGCGGAAAGATGGCGCCCACGCCGTCGCTGTCCTGGAAATGCTCGAGCATCCAGCGCTCCGCCCGCTTCAGCGAATGCCGGCGCAACCAGCCGCCGACGTACGTCTCGTATTTTTTGATGAGCCAGTCGGCGCCCAGGAAGACGTTGTTCCACGTCAAGAGTCGTTTGCTGGGGGGGTGCGGCCAGCGCGGCTTGTCGGGAGCGTCCGCGAACAGCTCGCGAATGCCCAGCGCCTCCGGCAAAGGCCGACACGGTTTATGGGCCGAGAAGATGCTGAGCGGCACGACGATCGTGCGCGTCCAGCTCGACATCGCGTAAATGTTGAAACTCGACGATCTCGGCAACAAGATCATTTCCGGCGGCACCGACGCACAGTTCGCGTACGGATACTGCCCGAGCAGCGCCAGGTAGAACTTCGTAAAGCTATTGACGCGCTCGGCTCCCCCCGCCTCGAGGATCAGGCGTGCGGCGCGCTTCATCTCGGCATGGTCGGCAGGGTAGCCCGCGATTTTTAATGCGAGATACGCCTTGACGGAAACGCTGACGTCGACGGGTCCGCCAGGGTAGCAACTCCAGGCGCCGGCCGCGCGTTGTTGGCTGAGAATATAGCGCGCCGCCTTGGCGACGTCGGCATCTTTCTCGCGTCCGAGGAACGCCCAGAGCAGGACGAACTCCGATTCGAGAATGGTATCGCCCTGAAGTTCTCCAACCCAGTGCCCGTCAGGCTTTTGCAGCGACAGGAGACAGAGCCGTGCGCGGTCGATGCCGCGTTCTAAGGGTGACGTTTCGGTCCGAACCGCCAACCCGCGCGTGATCGCTTTTGTGGACATTCCTACCCCAATCCTTGAGGTTCCCGTGCCAATCCCTGGGCCAAGCAGGCCCTTAACAAACGTCAAAGATATACCCAATCTGAGCCGTTTGAGCAAGACGGGACGGGGTAAAACCGCCGTGTCAGTCATCGCCGGCCAGCCGATGCCACACACGCGGGTCGTCATCGCTTTCCAAAAGCGTCGCGAAATCGCGCTGCGCGTTGCAAATGCGATCGTGCAACGGAGGCGACGTTTCGCGCCGCGGCGCAGTCCACGGCTGCGGCGCCGGCCGACGGTCAACCGGTTCCGCAGGCGTCAAGAGCGGATCGTCCGCTTCGGGGGGCACGGTCTCGCCCGCCGCGGGAGTTTCCTCCTCCACGGGCGGCGTTTTGCCGCCGGGCTTGCCTAGGGTGTAGTTCAGCAACAGGCGAACCGCCTGTAGGTTGCCTTCCAGGGCCTGGGCAAGGAGAACGCGGGCGACGGCGGCCAAATCCTCTTCGCGAATCGCGGTCTGGAAGGCAGCGTGCAGGGGCGAATTCGTCGTCTGGTTACGGGCGGCGGCGGGCTGAGTCATGGCGTTTCTCCACACGGGTGCGAATGAGGGGAGCCAGACTGTATATTAACATTTGTACACTTGTGATGTCAAGCAAGAAATTGGGATTTTCGGCAACAATTTCGCGTCAAAGAGTCCGTATTCAAGCATGGGACGAGAAGTTAAAATAACATCCGCGTCGCGGTCGACGGTTGAGCGATGGCATGCAAATTCGGGAAGGAGGCGCGCACCATGGACGCACCGAACGTCGTCATCTTGGCGGGACCCAACGGGGCGGGCAAAAGCACCACCGCGAAAAAGATCGTCTGCGATCAGCTCGGCATCCAAAATTACGTGAACGCGGATACGCTGGCACGCGGCCTGGCGGAATTCAATTCCGAGAGCATGGCCTTCAAGGCGGGCCGAATCATGCTGGAGCATCTCAAGGAATTAGCGGAGAAGCGCGTCGACTTCGCCTTTGAGACGACCCTGGCGAGCAAGACGTTCGCCCCCTGGATCGCCGAACTCAAGACCGAGGGCTATCACTTTCACCTCATCTACCTTTGGCTCCCCGAGCCGGAAATGTCGATCCGCCGGGTGGCCGACCGCGTTTCGCGCGGCGGGCATCACGTCCCTGACGAAACCGTGCGGCGGCGCTATCGGTTGGGCCTCGTCAATTTTTTCCACTTATATTCCCCGATCGCCGACGCCATTCGCGTCTTCGACAACTCGGATCCAAAGGCGCCTCGATTGATCGCCGAGAAGAGTGGTATAATGGAATCGATTGCTGATCCGGCGGCTTGGAATCTCATGCAATTAGGAGCGAAGCCATGAACGAGAACGGCAAACTCACCGTAACCGAGCGGATGCGCGATACCGCTGGAATGTTGAAAGCCATGGGCGAAGCGGTGCGAGCTACGGTGCGTGAGCACAAACTTCTCGGACATCCCATCGTCATCTGGCGCGACGGCAAGGTCGTCGTCGTGCCGCCCGAGGAAATCGTCCTCCAGGACGAACCCCCCGCCGTGCCGTCGTAACATCCGCTGCAATCTTTGGCCAATTCTCCCAAATTCACCCGTGTTGCCGTTGATCGCCCGAGCGGCGTCGCGTACCATGTGAAGAAGACGGACTGGTCAGTCCGCTTCCACCGAGGACTCTATGTTCAAACGCGTTGCCATCCGCGCCGTGCGCCGTAAGCCCGATCCCCTCCTCGCCGCCCAGCGCCGCGAGGACATCCTGCACGCCGCCGCCCATCTTTTCGCCGAACTCGGCTACGCCAATACCGACACGCAAATGCTTGCCGACAAGCTCGGCGTCGGCAAAGGCACCCTCTACCGATACTTCCCCAGCAAACAGGATCTCTTCCTCGCTGCCGTCGATCGCGTCATGGTGCACCTGCGACAGAAAATCGACGCCTCCATCGTCGGCGTCGCCGACCCGCTCCAGCAAATCGCGCGGGCCGTCGAGGCGTACCTCGTCTTCTTTGCCGAGCATCCCGGCTACGTCGAACTACTGATGCAGGAGCGTGCCCAGTTCAAGGACCGCAAGCAGCACACCTACTTCGCCCATCGCGAATCGAACCTCGAGCGCTGGAAGCAGATGTACCGCGACCTGATCACGGCTGGCCGAATTCGCGACGTTCCGGTCGAGCGCATCACCGACGTCTTTGGGCAACTGATGTACGGCACGATCTTCGTCAACTTCTTCACCGGCAAAAAGGTCCCCCCCGCGGAACAGGCGCGCGACATCATGGACGTGGTCTTTCACGGCATCCTCACGGACGTGGAGAAAACGAAACGCTCCTGAGGGATTAAAGAAAATTAGCCACAGAGGTCACCGAGGGCACAGAGAATTAAGAAAAAAGAACCTCGGCAACATTGCGAATGTCCGCTTTATTTCTCTGTGTTCTCTGTGCCCTCTGTGGCTAATTTTGAATCGGAGACTCTCCCATGAAATCCGCCGCTCCAATGCTGTTGCTTTTCGCGACAATCGCGGGATGCCAGCAAGCCGCATCGCAGCAAGGCCCGCCGCCGGCGCCCGAAGTCGTCGTCACCCGGCCCATCGTCAAGATGGTCACCGATTACGAAGATTTCCCGGGCAGGCTCGAGGCGTCGCAGATGATCGCGATCCGCGCCCGCGTCACCGGCTACCTCGACAAGGCGCCGTTCAAAGAGGGGGCCGAAGTCAAAAAGGACGATCTACTCTTCGAAATCGACGATCGGCCCTACGTCGCCGACCTGGGGCGCGTCAAAGCCAACATGGTGCAGGCCAAGGCCAAGGCGAGCCGCATGCAGGCCGACTACGATCGCGCCCTCAAACTCTGGAACGACCGCTCCATCGCCAAGGAGGAGCTCGACAAGGTCTCCGGCGACCTCAAGGAAGCCAAGGCCAATATCGACGTGGTCGAGGGGAACGTCAAGCGGGCCGAACTCGACGTCACATTCACCAAGATCAAGGCGCTCATCGACGGACGCGTCGGCAGGCAGATTATCGATCCGGGCAACCTGGTCAAGGCCGACGACACGGTCCTCACCACGCTGGTCGCGGACAAGACGCTCTTCGCGTACTTCGATCTCGACGAACGGACCGCCAACCGCGTCAAGCGCTTGAACGCGGAGGGCAAGATGCTCTGGGATCAGAAGCATCCGCTCCCCGTGTTCATGGAACTCGCGGACGAAAAGAACTTCCCGCGCAAAGGCTATGTCGACTTTGCTGACAACCGCATCGACGCCGACACCGGCACCTGGCGGCTCCGCGGCGTGTTCGACAACCCGAAACGCGTCCTCTCGCCCGGCTCCTTCGTCCGCATCCGCCTGCCGATCGGCGCCGAGTACGAGGCGCTCATGGTCCCCGAACAGACCTTGCAGACCGACCAGGATCAGCGTTTCGCCTATGTGGTCGACGCCGACAACAAGGTCGTTTATCGCCAGGTGAAAGTGGGTCGGATGCACGACGGCATGCGCGTCGTCGAAGGGGGCATCCAGAAGGGCGAAGCGGTCATCATCACCGGCATCCAACGTGTACGCCCGGGAGTCGTTGTGCGCGTGAAGGAAGAGAAAGAAAAGAAAGATTAACCACCGAGACGCAGAGAGCACAGAGGAAGAAAAAGAGAAATAGGAAGAGGAAACAAACCGAATGCGCTGTGCGGTTTGGACGATTCGACTTTTTCCTTTTCTTCTCCCTCTTGCTCTTCTTGTATTTCTCTGTGTCCTCTGTGCCTCTGTGGTTAAGTATTTTGAGTTCGCTTCAGCCCACCGGGAGTAGTTCGTGATTTCGCGGTTTTTTATCGATCGCCCGATCTTTGCCGCGGTTCTCTCCATCGTCATCACGTTGGCGGGCGGGATCGCGGTCTTTACGCTGCCGCTCGCGCAGTTCCCCTCGATCGCGCCCGCCACCGTGCAAGTCTCGTGCAACTATCCCGGCGCCAGCGCGACCGAAGTCGCCACCGCCGTCGCCGCCCCCATCGAACAGGAAGTCAACGGCGTCGAACGGATGATGTACATGTCGTCCAACTGCGCCAACGACGGCAGCTACAATCTCACCGTCACCTTCTTCCCCGGCATCGACGTCAACCTCGCCCAGGTCCTCGTACAGAACCGCGTCAGCCTGGCTTTGCCGCGGCTCCCCGAAGTCATCAAACAGACCGGCGTCACCACCCGTAAGAAATCGCCCGATATCCTCATGGGCATCGCCCTGCAGGCGACCGACGGCCGGTATGATCAACTTTACCTAAGCAATTACGCCGTCATGCAGGTCAAGGACGAGCTGGCTCGCGTCGAAGGGGTCGGCGACGTCTTCGTCTTCGGCCAGCGCGATTACAGCATGCGCATCTGGCTCGACCCCAACATCCTCGCCATGCGCAATCTCACGCCCGCCGACGTCGCCAATGCCATTCGCGAGCAGAACGCTTCCGTCGCCGTCGGTTCGATCGGCCAGGAACCGATGCCGGACAAGCAGCTCCTGCAGATCCCGCTCGACGCCAAGGGCCGACTCGTGACCGTTGAGGATTTCGAAAACGTCATCCTGCGCAGTACGCCGGACGGGCGTAGGATTCGTCTCAAGGACGTCGCCGAGGTGAAGCTGGGCGCCAAGAACGAGGACATCCGCGTTCGGCTCGACGGCAATCCGACGGTGTTTCTCGCGATCTTCCAGATGCCCGACGCCAACGCGCTCGACGTGCGGAGCCGAGTGCTGGAGAAGATGAAGATTCTGCAGCAAAATTTCCCTGAAGGCGTCGGTTTCGACATCGGCTTCGACACCACCCCCTACACGCGCGAGTCGATCCGCGAGGTCATCCTCACCTTGCGCGACGCCGTCGTTTTGGTCGCCGTCGTGGTCCTCTTGTTCCTGCAAAATTGGCGCTCCGCGCTGATCCCGCTGGTCGCGGTGCCGGTCGCCATCGTCGGCACCTTCGCGGTCATGTCGATGTTCGGCTTCAGTCTCAACAACCTCACGCTGTTTGGATTGGTGCTGGCCATCGGCATCGTCGTGGACGACGCCATCGTCGTCGTGGAAGCGGTCGAGCACCACATCGAGCGCGGGCTGGCGCCGAGAGACGCAACGATCCTGGCGATGAAACAGGTCTCGGGCCCGGTCATCGCGGTGGCGCTGGTCCTGAGCGCCGTCTTCGTGCCGTGCGCGTTCATGGGAGGCATCACGGGCGCCTTCTTTCGTCAGTTCGCGCTGACGATCTCCGTGAGCACGATCATCTCCGCCTTCAACTCGCTGACGCTCAGCCCGGCCCTGACCGCGGTGCTGCTCAAGCCGCACCACGCCAACAACAAGGCCGCCCCGTTGCCGCGCCCCGCCGTCGTCCTCGTCGGCGTCTGGCTCGCCTGGGAGTTTGGCGTGCACGCCCTCGAAGCCGGCGCACGCTGGTTCGGCGCCCAGTTTGAACTTCCGCAACTGGAGCCCGCGCACGCCGAATGGGTCTTTCCGCTGACCGCGTCGCTGATCGGCGGAGTGCTGGGCTTCTTGCTCAGTCGGCCGTTCAACTTCGTCCTCGGGAAAATCTTTAGCGGATTCAACCGCGCCTTCGCCGCCCTCACCCGCGGCTACGTCGTCTTCGTCGGCTGGACGCTGCGTCTCGCCGTCATCGTGCTGCTGATTTACGGCGGGTTGCTGCTGCTCACGTTTTTCGAGTTTCGCCGCACGCCGAAGGGCTTCATTCCGAGCCAGGACATGGGCATCCTGTTCGTGGCCGTGCAGCTCCCGGACTCGGTATCGACGGACCGGACGGACGAAGTGATGAAGCACATCGAGAGCGTGTGTTTGAAGACGCCGGGCGTTCGGCACGTTTCGGGGCTGACGGGGCAATCGTTCGTGCTGGGGGCAGCGGGTTCGAACTTCGGTTCGTGCTTTGTGAATCTCAAGGATTACTCGCTCAGGCGCGATCCGAGCGTTTCAAGCGACGCGATTGCGATGAGTTTGCGGAAGTCGTTCGCGCAGATTCCGGATGCGATGATCAACGTCTTCGCGCCGCCGCCGATTCGAGGCGTGGGCAAGGCGGGGGGCTTCTCGCTCATGATCGAAGATCGGAGCGATTTGGGGCCGCAGGAATTGCAGCGGCAGATCGAAAACTTGATGCGCGAGAGCGCCAAGACGCCGGGACTGGCGGCGGCGTTTTCGATCTTCCGCGCCAACGTGCCGCAGATCCATCTAAAGGTCGACGCCGGCGCCGCCAATCTGCGCAAGGTCAGTCCGAAGAACTACGCCGACACCGTGTCGATCTACGAGGGATCGCTCTACGTGAACGACTTCAACCGCTTCGGGCGGACGTTCTCGGTGATCGTGCAGGCCAAGCCGGAGTTCCGGGCGACGGCGGAAAACCTGAGCAGTCTCCGGGCACGCAACGACCAGGGAAAGATGGTGCCGGTCGGATCGCTGGCGGCGCAGGAAGGGGTGAACGGACCGCTCGTGCTCAACCGCTACAACATGTACCCCGCCGCCGCCCTCAACGGCATGGGCGTCCCCGGGGTCAGCTCCGGCGAAATCACCGAGCGCCTCGCCGAACTCGCCCAGCGCGAACTCCCTCCCGGCATGGCCTACGAATGGACCGAGATGTCCTACCTCGAACAGCTCGCCGGCAACACCGCGATGATCCTCTTCGCCCTCGCCGTTATGATGGTGTTTCTCGTTTTGGCGGCGCAGTACGAGAGCTGGTCGCTGCCGCTCGCCGTCATTCTGGTGGTGCCGATGTGTCTGTTGTCCGCGGTGATCGGCGTCAATCTCGCGGGGCACGACATCAACATTTTCACGCAGATCGGCTTCATCGTCTTGGTGGGCCTGGCCTGCAAGAACGCGATCCTCATCGTCGAGTTCGCCAAGCAGGAGCGCGACCGCGGCATCGACGCGCGCACCGCCACGCTCGACGCCTGCGCGTTGCGGCTTCGGCCGATCATTATGACGTCGCTGGCGTTCATCCTGGGCGTGGTGCCGCTCATGACGTCGCAGGGCGCCGGCGCCGAGATGCGGCGCACGCTGGGAACCGCGGTCTTCTCGGGCATGCTCGGCGTGACGGTGTTCGGCCTGATGCTCACGCCGGTCTTTTTCTTCACGATCGACAAGTTGGGCTACGCCCGCTGGAACCCGTTCCGCGGCATCGGCCGTGGGGCGAAGTATTTGCTGGATCTGGTGACGTACCGCGAGCCAATCAAACCGGTGCGTGCGAAAAGCCCAGGGATGGCTATCCCTGGGGAAGCGCCGGCGTCGACGCTTTTGCCGAAAAATTGAAATCCGAAAGCCCAGGGCTGGCGATCCCTGGGGAAGCGTCCTGCGTCTTCGGGGTTTCCCAGGGATCGCCAGCCCTGGGCTTTCGCGCGCGTTATCCCATCAGCGCGCCGAGCATCGTGAGCACCAGGGCGTTATTGATGCCGTGCGCCACGATGGGCGCGATTAACGACCCGCGACGCTCCCGCGCCAGCGTCAATCCGAGCGCCACGCCCGCGAGCAGCGGAATCGCGGCCAATCCCTGCGGATGCAAGGCCGCGAAGATCACGCTATTCACCAGCGCCGCGACCAGGAAGCTCGAGCGCTGGCAGCAGCCGCGCGTCGAATCGCGCAGGAAGCGGTACAGAACGCCGCGGAAGAAGATCTCCTCGACGATCGGCGCGACCACGGCGATGAGGAGGTAGAGTTCGAGCATCGACATGCCGCCCCCCATGTTTTCGAACACGGGATGCGTCGGTACGTCGCCCCCCTTGAGTTCGAATCCCGCGCGGCCCTGCATTTGTTGACGTAGGTAGGTCACGCCGAGGAAGATTGCCAGTCCGACGAACGCGAAGGGGAGCATGATGCAGTAGGCGGCGATGCCGTTGGAGATTTCGGTAAACAGACCGACGCCGGTATGGAGTCCGAGGTCGCCCTTCATTTGCGCCCAGGAGACGCCGCGAACGATCGGCCAGGCGAGCACGAATAGGCTGGCGCCGAACGCGGAGATCGTGCCGACCGTGCCGGGGAGCGACAGCGCCAGCCCGAAGAAGACGACAAGCCAGAGGCAGAAGGTCTCGCCGTAGATGGGAAAGTGGGGCGATATCGGTCCGAATCGGCTCTCGGCGGCGCCGCGGAGCCAGCGGAACAGGAGCATCAGGAGCAAGATCGTGCCGGTGAGACCGCCGACGAGAACGGTGACGCCCGCCCAGAGGACCGCCTCGAATAACATCTTGGCGGAGTCCAGCAGCGCCAGGCGTGCGGGCGAATCGGGCTGTCCTTGGACTTCGGGGTTCAGCAGCAATTCGCCCGACCAGCCGAGATCTTTGACGAGGAATCGCCGTTCGTCGTCGTTGAGTTCGCCATCGGTGAGCAAGCGGTCGAGGATCTGGTACGAGGCGCGGTCCGCGTCCGAGGCGTCGGTCAGGTCGAGTTGGGTAAGGGCTTCATGAGCCGCCTTGCGTCCGTGAAACTCGGCGACGATGGCGACATAGCAGAAGCGTTGCCGGAGGGAACCGACATTGAGATCTTTGGGCAGTTCGGGCCGTTCCTTTTGCGCGGCCTTGGCCTCGGCCTTGAAGCCGGTGAGGTAACGGCTGAGGAAATCGCTGCGGAAGCGGTCGAGCCTGGCGTCCTTGACGGCGGGTTCGGCCGCCGCCTTGAGGGGGATGTCGGCGAGCGGCAGCAGCTGGTCGCGGAAGACGACGGCCGACGCGGCGCCGAGAATGACGATCCACAGTAGCGCGACGCGGATCGGAGAGTGGGGGGCTTGGCTCATCGCGGGGCAGCATCCATAATGGGGGGAGTGACGACACACTGTCATTATGGACCACGATCGGCGAATCGCAACCCGGAGCTGATATGGCCAGCGGCGCACGCAGGGCATTTTTCGCAGGTCTGCTCGACTACGCCGGGCTGTTTCCGCCGGCGCAGCTGGCGCCGGACGTCGTGCGAGAGAACTACGAACACTATCGCGGGGGAGCGAACGCCTGGTTTCTGGGCCGACTGCTGAGCCCGGCGGCAAAAGTCACGGAATTCGCAGGACTCAGTCCGATCGGCGTCGTGGGCCGGGCCGCGGACGATGTGGCGACATACTACAAGAACCTGCGCGAAGACGCGCAGGTTCTCAGCCAACACAAAGAGGCCGTCGTCTCCTTCGAGATCAAGCTGCCGACGCGAGTGTTTCAGCCGCCGCGCAAGAATCAGATTGCTGCCCTGGTGAGCGCGACGCCGTTCATTCTGGAGTCGGCCGGCGTGACGGGCCTGCAGATCTATTTCGAATGTCCCGTGCCCGATTTGGCCGCCTGGACGGCGCTCGCGGAGGTGTTGCTGGCGGAGCAGAAAGCGTTCGGCCTGAAGATCCGGTGCGGCGGGGCCGAGGTTCCGACGACGGAGTTGCTCGCCGGCGTGGTGAAACTCTGCGCCGCGACGGGGCTTCTGTTCAAGGCGACGGCGGGCCTGCATCATGCTTTGCGCCACGACGGCGGGCACGGCTTCGTCAATCTCTTCGCGGCCGGGCTCCTGGCACGCGTGCATCCGCTCAACATGACGGAACTCGCCGAGATCCTCGAGCAGCGCACGCCGCTGGGTTTCGACGACGATGCGCTCATCTGGCGAAACTACCGTGTGAGCGAGGAGCAGATCCGCGCGGGGCGCGCACAATTCGGGTCGTTCGGAAGTTGCAGTTTCGAGGAACCCTGGGCGGACGCTCAGCCGATTTCCGAGCCGGAAGCGTAAGCGACGATCTCTGGGAGTTTCCCACGCGGGATTTGCGTGCAGTTTCGTAGATCGCTGTATACAATGGGCGAATGATTGGCGGGGGTCGGCTTCTCGGGGGTGGCGGGACGATGGAAAAATGGATGTGTCTGGGGACGCTGGGCGTCTCAGGCTTTCTCCTACTCTTGTTCGTCCTGGACGCGGCACTCGGCATCCCCTTCGGCGGCATCAGCTTCCTCGTCGATATTCTCGCCGCCCTGGGCTGCGCCGCCGTCGGTTATGCCTCCTGGGAAACGTACCGGGAATTCAAGTGAGTCCCCGCCCCCTCCGCGCCTGGCTCTTTTGGCTCCTGGTCGCCGTTGGCATCGGCGAACGCTACATCGCCGCCGACCTCTCCAAGCTCGGCATCGAGCATCCCGACGAACATCAACAATACCTCGAACAAGCCTACGGCCGAGTCCATGGCCGAGCCGTCCGCTTCTGGGAACAAGAGCGCGGCATGCGCAATCTCCTGTTCTCCGACACCCTCGCGCTCGGCATCCGTGGACTCGAAGCCCTCGGCGTCACCGATCCTTTCGAACAATCTCACTGGCTCCGCTTCGGCGTCGCTTCGCTCGTCTTCGGCGTGCTGGCGCTCTGGGCCTGGTTCTGGTTCCGCGCCGAACGCTACGCGGCGGCGTTCTTTCTGTTGTTCGTCATGGTCGTCGCCCTGGACGTAATCTACATTCACGTCAGACTTCTCACCGAGAACGTGACGGCGCTGCCGCTCATGGCGTCGCTGCTTTTGGAGCGGCGCTACCCGCGCGTGGCCGGGTTTCTCTGGGCCGTCATGTTCGCGATCCGGTTTCAAACCGCGTTCCTGGTCGCCGGGCTGGGGCTCTGGACGTTCGGCAGCAACGTCCGCGCCTGGCGGAGCGGCGTTCCCTTTTGGCAGGCGCTTGCGCCCACGTGCCGACTCTTCGAGGGCCTGCTCCTGGGGTTCGCCTTCATCGGCTGGTACGACTACCGGTCGTTTCAGGACTTTCCCAACACGCTCCTGGGGGGCTGGTTTCATTCGCCGCTCGAGTATCTCCAGGCGAACATCTTCGAGGATATGGCCAGCAGGTTCGGCACCGAGCCCTGGTACTACTACTTCACGAACGGTTGGGCTGGGCCGTTGCTCACGTCGCCGATCTACGCCCTGCTGATCCTGCCCGTCGTGAAGTCGCAGGGACGGCTGATCGTCGCGTCGCTGCTCTTCGTGGTCGGCCATTCGTGCGTGGCACACAAGGAACTCCGCTTTCTCTGGTGCTTGCTCCCCATCGGTCTGGTGCTCATGAGTCTGGGCTTCGAGCGCATCGTCGGGTATTTGACGCAGACAGACGGGCTGTCGGCCCCGGCGATTCGCAAGATCGCGGCGATCGGATTGACGTTCGTGCTGCCGAGCGCGATGCGTTTGCCGTCGGTCGGAGGCGCGATCCCGGCAATCGCCGAGGGGCCGTTGGCGTTTCACTGGGAGAAGCCGGATTTTAGCCAGCATGCAACGTCGGCGTACGCCCTGGAATGGGTCGGCCGACAACCCGATCTGCAGGGCGTGATGATGTGGGGCTTTTTCGACTGGGCGGGGGGCAATCACTTTTACTACCGTCATCCCCGGCACGGCCTCATTTATCATCATGAAGTGCACAAGGACTGGTGCGGCGACGAACCCTACAACTACGTCGTCGTGCTCGACGACGTCAAGGAGCAACCGCTGCCGCCGGGCGACTTCGAAACGATTCGCGCCGTGCCCGGCGCCGTCATTTACCGCAAGCGAGCACAGCCATGATCTGGGACAACCCGGTCCGCTACCGAACGCTCTTCCTACTGCTCTTCGTCGTCGGCGTCCTCGAACGATGTTGGGCGGCCTTCGGCTCCAATCTCGCCATCGCCCATCCCGACGAACATCAGCAGTACGTCGAGCAAGCCCTGCGCCACGTCCACGGTTACGGCACCTACTTCTGGGAACAGGCGTTCGGGATGCGGCATCTGCTCTTCTCGCAAAGCCTGGCCTGCATTTTACGCCTGCTCGAACACTGGGGCGTCACCGAACCGATCACGCAGCTCGCACTGCTTCGGCTCGTCCTCAGTCAAACGATATTCTTATTGTTTTCCTGGTACGCATGGTTGCTGGGACGGGACGGGCATCGAGCGGCGGCGCTGTTCATCATGGCGGCGCTCACGCTCTCGATTTACATGGTCTTCTTCAACGTCCGCTTCTTGAGCGAGAACGCGATGGCCGTGCCGCTGTTGCTGGCGCTGTTGTGCGAGCGCCGGGGCTGGCTGACGCTCTCGGGCGTCTTCTGGATGCTCACGTACGCGGTCCGGTTTCAGGCGGCGTTCCTGATCGTCGGCCTGGGGCTGTGGACGTTTTTCAGCGACCTGGGCAAGTTCCGCCGGGGCGAATACTTTTGGTCCGCCTTCGCCGTCACCCGTCGGCTCCTTCTGGGTCTGGTGCTCGGCACGCTCCTGGTCGGGCTGCTCGATGCGTACTGGCTCCATACGAGGGAGCTGGGCTTGGAGCACGATCCGCGCAGCTTCGCCGCCGACTTCTTCGCGGCGTGCGGCCTGGGCAAGGGCTTTCTGCACTCGTCGTTCATGTATTTCCAACAGAACTTCATCGAAGACAAGGCCTCGATTTACGGCGTCGAACCGTGGTGGTACTACTTCGCGCTGGGCAGCGGACAGCTCGTGGCCTTCTCGATGGCGATGCCGATCTTACTCTATTTCGGCGCGAAGGTCCGGCCGGAGCTGTTGGCGATGATCGTGGTGTTCGTGCTCGGTCATTCGTACGTCGGGCACAAGGAGATTCGTTTCCTCTGGGCGCTGGCGCCGATCTTGATCGTGCAGGCGGCTTGGGGTTTCGAGGTGCTGACGAGGCCGAGCTTGACGCCGTCGCCGCTCTGGAAGCAACCGGGCGTCATGATCGGCGCCTTCGTCGTGTGCAGTCTGATCCACGTGCCGTTCTTCCATTGGGAAATCGAGCCGTACCGCTCGGCCGCGCTGGCGCTGGCGAAGATGAAGGAGTATGACGACGTCAAGGGGGTGGCCGGGGTCGGCTGGGATGACGGCCAGGGGGGCAATCATTTCTTCTTACGCATGGGCGGGACGGTGCGGCTGATGCATCGCCACACGATGGACGAGTTACGAAAAGCGGACGGGTTTCGCGAGTGCAACTACTTGATGGTACACGAGGGTCAATTCCAGCTCGAAGAATACGACCACGGCGACGTCTCGCGCCTGCCGGAACAGCGGACGAAGGTGGCGCAGGTCGGCGAAGTGACGATCTACCGGCTGGAGCCGTAGGGCGGATAGGAGATACTCCCCGCGGCCGAATGGGGGACATCGCCAAGCCCAACGGGTGAGGTACTCCGAACCCTTGGGCTCGAGCGCCCGGGGCGTTTATCCCCGGGGTTCGAAGTACCTCGCCCCGGGGCTTTCGAGATTCACGCCGACTGTTTCATGCACGTGTTCTGCAGATGCTCGACCTGGGCGAACGGCTGCGCCAGGTCCGCGATCTTGGCGCCGAGCTGGGCGATTTCCGCTTCCTTCATGCGTCCCAGCTTCTTGCCCTCGCCGATCAGCAAGTAATTGATCTTCTCCGGATCGATGCGCATAAGCCGGCAGCAGGTCGAATCGACGGCGACGAGGTCGTGGCCCATGACGATGAGGCCCATCGGCTTGGGCGTGCCGTTGAGAGGCCCGTCGCCCTCCATGCCGACGATGCCGTCGACGATGGCGAGGTCGGGGGTGCGCGAGAGGGCGATGTCGATGATGCTGAAGTCGATGCCGCGCCAGTGGAGTTCGTTCTTGGGCCAACCGTAGCAGATGCCCGGGAGCGTGCCGAAGAGATTCTTGAGCGAGAGGGTGGCGCCGGCCCAGTGGTGCGTCTTGAGCTTGGGGAGCGAGATAAACACGTCGGCCGTCACGACGGTCCTGGACATGTAAAGGCTTTCCAGCCCGGTCAATTGGCCGAGGTTGGGGATCTTGATCGGCTCGTCGTGATTGATGTCGACGAAGCGCACGCCATGCTTTTTGAGGACGTCGGCCAGGCCGCTCTCGTTGGCGAGATACTCGACGTTGCGCCAGTGCCCGGGGCCCTCGGCGACGACAATTTCCTTGGCCCCTTCGCGTTTGCACATTTCGATGACGGCGCCGACGAAACGCGGGTCGGTGTTGATGACCTTATCGCGATGGAACTCGACCAGGTTCGGCTTGAGCACGACGCGCTTGTCCCGGATCGGCACGAGGGTGCGAAAGTGTTCGTATTGCGTTTGCAGGATGCCGGGCAGGTCGGCGTCGTACGTCGGGGCGCGGGCGATGTGGACGCTGGAGTTGGCGGGGAACTGTTTGATGTTGCTGGCGGTCTTGAGGGCCAGTCCGCGAAACCAGGAGCCCAGCCGCTGCGCGATCGACTTCTTGCCGCTCGGTTCCGGGGGGACGACGACGTCGATTTTGGGCAGGGCGTCGGGGATGCGGAAGGCATTGGCTGGCGCCAGGGCAAGGGCGGCGAGTATGGTGCGAAACGTCGTTGCGGGGAGCCAGGAGGCTTCTTGCCGCACTCTGGTCGCCTCGGCAATTCGGCGGTCGATCTGCTCCAGCGATTTCGTCACGCCGGGGAGATGGCGGTAGAGATCCAGGGCGAGCTTGCCCCAGCAGAGATGTTCGAGGTCCGCGGTTTCGAGCTGGCTGATTTGATACTTGACCGCGGCGTCGATGCGGGCATGGCTTTGGCCTTGCAAAGCGAGCAGCATGATCGCGGTCGGGCCGGGAATCGGGTCAAGCAATTTCCCCAGAATCCGGCGATTGCCATAGTTGATGCCCCCATCGTCCATGGCTCGGTCGAGGATGAGCTTGAGGCCTTCTTGCACGCGCGGATGGTCGCCCTGGCCGAAGCGGCGCAGCGCGAGACAGGCCCACGCGGTCGGCTCGACCCACGAGAAATTCTGTTCCGCCCAGGGCCAACCGATGATGCGGGTGTCGATATCGTGCTTGGGATCGATGACGACGGTTTCGTCGGGCTTGGAATTGAGGGGCAACTTCCCCTTCACCATGAGGAGATAGCCTGCCGTCGGCTTGAGGAGTTCGGGGTCGTCGCCGAGCGCAGCCCGCGTGAAGAGAACCTGCGCCGTCGGCCAAATCGCTTCTTCGCGTCCCTTGGCGAGATGGAAGCTGCCGTCGGCCCGGCCGCACGCGAGCAGTGCTTGCCGTGCCTTGGCGAGGACGTCGGGATGCGAGCTTCCGGCGAGGGCGAGCAGCCCCAGGCACGTCGGTTCGACCTGGGCGGCCTGGCCTGCGGTGTAGCCCCAGCCGCCGTCGGGATGGGCGTTCTGCGCGAGGATGTCGATCACGATTATCACTCCTCACAAGCCTGGGGCGAGGTACTCCGAACCCCAGGGATAAACGCTTGCTGCCGCTCGATCCCCGGGGTTCGGAGTACTTCGCCCCGGGGCTTTCTTAAATTAAATTCCGCTGCCCGATTCGTGCTGGATGACGTGCAGCCCGCACTCTTTCTTCTGCGTGCCGGCCCAACGGCCCGAGCGTTCGTCGTCGCCGGCGTTCACCGGACTGGTGCAGGGCCAGCAGCCGATACTGGGATAATTCTGGTCGTGCAGCGGATTGTACGGGACGTCGTTCTTGAGAATAAAGCTCCAGACGTCCTTCTTGGTCCAGTTTAGGAGCGGATTGATCTTGACGAGCGAAAACTTCGGATCCCACTGCACGACGTCGGCCTGGCCGCGCTCTTTGGTCTGATCCTTGCGAATCGCGCTGATCCAGGCTTCGTAGCCGACGACGGCCTGGCGCAACGGCACGACTTTGCGGTCGAAGCAGCACTGGTCCGGACGATGCCGATAAAGCGGCCCGCCGTGCTGCGCCTCGTATTCGGCGACGGTCGTCTGCGGACGGACGTACTCGACTTCGATGCCGTAGCGGTCCTTGAGACGTTCGCGCAGATCGAGGGTTTCCTGGAACTGGTAACCGGTGTCGAGATTGAAGATGCGGACGCGTTTGTCGATGTCCGCAAGCATGTGAATGATGCAGTTGCCTTCGGGCCCGAAGGCGGTGGCCATGGTTAATTTGGGAAAGAAACGCGCGACCGCCCAGCGCAGGATCTCCTGGGGCGATTGGCCCTCGAGATCCTGGCAGGCCTGGGTGATCTGTTCCGACGACATGGTCATGAAAGGCGCCTCCTCGACCTGGCATATTTTATCGGGAGCGGCTGCGAAAGCCCAGGGATGGCACTCCCTGGGAACGCGCCCGGGTCAGAAGACATCGTCCGCACCGCCCAAAATATCGATCGCGGCGCGTTCCCAGGGATCGCCATCCCTGGGCTTTCGCGCGCACACGCCTCATTCCTCCCATTCTCCCCGCACTACCGCTACAACCGCTTCCATCCGCAGAACCGGAACATTTTTCCTAACCCCTCATCCGCGAACTGCCGATACGTGAAAGGAGCCGAGGAAACGTCCTTTCCCGGCGGTTGCTTTTTCGGTCGGCTTCATGGGGTGGACGATGAAACGATGGTTCCGGACGTTTTGCGGAGTTGTCCTGGCTTGCACCACGGCCATCGGTTGCAAGCAGCAGCTCTTTCTGCCCAAGGATTGCTTCGATAACGCCCACGTCGTGCTTGGCGCGGACCTCGAGGACGGCACCTTCCGGCGCATGCTCCCCGCGCCCATCGGCCCGGATCAGGCTCGGCCGCCGGCCGACCTGCAGTTCCCCGAACGAGAACCTCTCGAGCTGACGCTGCCGTGGGCGCTGTCCATCGCCCTGGAAAAGGGCAACACTGGCGGCGCCCCCAATACCGCCAACCAGAGCTTCGACGATCAGAACGTCTTCAACGATTCGGTCGCCAGCTTCCGCGGCACCAACGCCGCCGAGAAATTGCGCGTCCTCGAGATGGGGCCCGCCATCCAGTACAACAACCTCGAAGCCCAGCTCGGACGTTACGACGCCATGTTCGGCATGACCACCAGCGTCACCACCACCGACGAACTCGTCCAGGGATTCGGCGCCTTCAACAACGGCACCGCCGGCCTCGTCAATATGGGCCTTGTAAAGTCCTTTCCCGGCGGCGGTTCCGGCGGCGTCTTCTTCGACAACACCTACCGCTACCTCTCCAACCCCCCGGTCAACAACCAGTTCCAGGTTCTCAATCCGCAATATATCTCTCGCGTCGCCGTCCACTTCGAACAGCCCCTGTGGCGCGATTACGGCACCTTCATCAACCAGGTGCTCACCCGAGCCCCCGCGGTCACCGGAGCCGGTCTCTCCAATACCGGCATCCAGGCGGGCGAACTCATCGCCGGCTACAACGCACGCAACGGCAGCGTCGCCGGCGGCTCGGGCATCCTCATCCAGCGACTCAATCACGATCAGAGCCGGGCCGAGTTCGAACGTCAGGTCCAAACCCTGCTCCTGAACACCGAAGTCGCCTACTGGAAACTCTACCAGGCCTATGGACGGCTCTACTCGTTCGAGGAAGTCCTGCGCATCGCCCATCGCTCCTGGATGATCAACTACGCCAAGTTCCAGGCCGGCTCCATCGGTCCCAAGGACTACTACCCCGTGCTCGGCCAATACGAAGAGTTCCGCGGCGAACGCTTCTCCGCCCTCACCGAAGTCATCGAACGCGAACGCATCCTCCGCGGCCTGCTCGGCCTCCCCGTCGAAGACGGCAAACGCCTCGTTCCCGTCACGCCGCCCAACCTCACCGCCCTCGTCCCCGACTGGGAAATGTCGGTCAACGAAGCGCTGTCGCAGCGGCCGGAACTTCTCATCCTCCGGGACGACGTCCTCAAGGTGCAGTACAACCTCGAAGCCCTCAAGAACAACCTCAAGCCCGATCTGCGCCTGTCGAGCACCTACGCCCCGGTGGGCACCGGCACTCGGCTCGACGGCCGAGGCTCATTCGACAACCCCAACAATGGGCCGCAGCCTACCAACGCCTTCGAGGGCCTGGCCAACTCGCACTACAACAACTGGAACATCGGCGTCAACTTCCTCTATCCGCTCGGCTTCCGCCCGGAAAACGCCCTGGTTCGCACCGGTCGGCTGCAGCTCGCCCAGACCTACCTACGGCTCAAGGATCAGGAAGAACGCGTGACCCGTTCGTGTGCCTTCCAGTATCAGCAGATCGCGAGTTGGTACGCCCTCATCGAAGCTCGGCGAGCGGAACGCAAGGCGTACGCCGACTCCGTGGAGGCGCGGTTCAAGGAATTCGCCGCGGGCCGAACCACGGTTTCGGACTTCTTGCTCGAAGCCCAGCGCCGGCTCGCCAGCGCCCAGGTGAAGGAGTATGAAGCGATCGCGGAGTACAACAACGCCCTCATTCGCTTTCAATGGGCCAAGGGGAACACGCTGCGGCACAACAACATCGCGGTGCAGGACGGACCGCTCCCCGCCTGCTCGTTCACCTCGGCGGTGGAGAACGAACGGAACCGTACGGAAGCTTTTGTGCTGCGTCAGAAGCCGGACCCGGTGAACACGCCGGGCCGAATGATCGGGACCACGCCGAACATGGCTCCGCCGCTGCCGATCCCGCCGGGTCTGCAGCAGTTGGTTCCGAAAATGACCGTGCCGGCGCCGACGACTCCGGAGTTCACGCCCCCCGCGCCGCAGCAGTTGCCCGGGACGATGTTGCCGCAGCAGCAACCGCAACAGGCTCCGGGCCTGACGCCCTTCCTGCCGGAGACCCCGACGCCGAGTCCGGCGAGCGGCGGCTTGAACTTCCAGAACGCCGGCCCGACCGTCCGTAGCATCAGCCCGCAGCCGGCGCCGTTGACCGAGGGCGCGGTGCAATTTGGGCCCCCGGTCGACAACCTGCCGGCCACCACGCCGATGCCGTGATTTTCGAGCGTCGGACAATGATATTCCGAGCCGAACGCGTGAGCGACGATCTGCAACGATCGTCGCTCACGCGTTCGGCTTTGCGCCGTCCCCAGGCATTTCGCTACCAGAGCCGCGACCGCAAGGGAGCCCTGACATGCCAGGGAGCTTCAATCGGACAGGACCGCTTTTCACCATCGGCGAGGCTGCTTTTTGACTGCGTCGAAGTTCGTGGCTCTAGAGCGGTTAGCGTTTGTATTGCACATCTGTCAGGGCGCGCCGGGTCGCGTCAGCGCCCGGAGTACCGGTGAATGCAAGCTCTCGATACTCCGGGCGCTAACGAACCAGATCCGGCTCGCTCCATGCAGTGCAAACGTGAGCAGCTCTGAATGGGGCGTCTTGTATTTTGGCCTGAAAGGCCGACTCTTATAGCCCAGGCCATGAGGCCTGGGGAAGATTTAGATCGGCCCTGAAGGGGCCTCTCGGCAGCATCGTCCTGTCGAGCGGCCCCTTCAGGGCCGACTACGGATATCAACGTGCCCAGGCCTCACGGCCTGGGCTATAGGAGACGGCCTTACAGGCCGAAGAGAATCACTCCCGTCGTTATCGCCCGCGGAAAAAAATGGCGCTGTCCACTTATTGCTCCCCAAGACGCACTGCTGGTTGCTCGTCCCGCGATCCATAGAATGTTCACAGTTGGCAAATGTTTCCCAATCGGCACAATCGCACCTCGAGGGCCCTCCAATTGCAGGAAAATGACCGGAATCTGCTCAAGTCGAAGACTTACGACAGGTAGGATGGGTAGCAGGCGTAGTTTGAGAAGACTCTGGAGACCTTTCCATGCGACGTGATCTGACCGGCCGACGTATCCTCATCACCGGCGCCTCCAGCGGCATCGGTAAAGCCCTGGCGGAGCAGCTGGCGAAGCTCGGCGCCAAGCTCGTACTTGCCGCGCGTTCCGAAGATAAGCTCCGCGCCCTCGCTCAGAATTTGCCCGGCGAAACGCTGGTCGTCCCCACGGACGTGGCCGACGACGCCGACCGCGCTCGCGTCATCGATCAGGCGGCCCAACATTTCGGCGGCCTCGATGTGCTGATCAACAACGCCGGCATCGCCAGCTGGGCGCATTTTGCCGACTCCTCGGAGAAGATCTTACGCGAAATCATGGAGGTCAACTTCTTCGCTCCCGCCGACCTGATTCGCCGGGCCATTCCCTTGCTGACCGAGGGCAAAGAGCCCGCGATCGTTAACGTCGCCTCCATGTGCGGCCGACGCGCCATGCCCGCCTGGCCGGAATACTCCGCCAGCAAATACGCCCTGTGCGGACTCACCGAAGCCCTCCGCGGCGAATTCGCACGCTTCGATATCGACGTCCTCCTGATCGTCCCCGGCCTCACCGCCAGCGATTTTTCCCAGCATTTCCTCAAGACCGACGGCAAGGCGAAGATCGAGTTCACCGAAGGCATGCCCCCCGCCGACGTCGCGGCCTCGATCGTCAACAGTCTGCAGAGGAACAAAACCGAGACCTGGATCGGCAGCGATTGCAAGTGGATGCTCCGCGCCAACCGCTTCTTCCCCCGACTCGTCGATTGGCTGCTCGCCCGCAAGGTGAAGAAACTCTACCAGGCCAAGTAACGCAAAGCCCAGGGACGGCTGTCCCTGGGGAGTCAATACCCCAGGGATAGCCATCCCCGGGCTTTCGCCATCACCACGCATTAACCCAAGGACTTGGATCATGTGCGGCATCGCGGGAATCATCAGCTTGAACGGGCCGGCGCCCATCGACGGACAGGTCGTCCGCAACATGGCGCGCGCCATCGTTCACCGCGGGCCCGACGAGGACGGCTTCTTTCAACGCCCCGGCCTCTCCCTCGCCAATCTGCGTCTCTCCATCGTCGGCCTCGCCGACGGCAAACAGCCGATCTTCAACGAAGATCGTTCCGTCGCCGTCGTCTTTAACGGCGAGTTCTTCGATTACCCTGAAGTCCGGGCCGAACTCGAAGCGAAAGGGCACCAGTTCCGCACGCACTGCGACACCGAAATCTTGCCTCACCTCTGGGAAGACCTGGGCGAAAACTTCTTCGCCAAGCTCAAGGGACAGTTTGCGTTCGCGCTGTGGGACGAGGGCAAACAGACGCTGACCCTGGCTCGCGATCGCTTCGGCATCTGCCCGCTCTACTGGACGAAACAGGGCGATATGCTCCTGTTCGCTTCGGAGATCAAGGCGCTGCTCGCCTCCGGCATGGTCGAGGCGAAACCCGACCCGCGCGGCATCAATCACGTCTTTACGTTCTTCGCCCTGCCGGGGCCGGTCACCTGCTTCGCGGGGATTAACTGCCTGCTGCCGGGCCGATATCTGACGATCGATTTTCAGAAGGGGACGGTCCAGGAGAAGATTTACTGGGAGATTGACTTTCCCGACGACGGCCAGGAGGAGCGGCGCGGTTTCCGCAGTTTCGGCTCCAACGCGGCGTCGCCGGTCGTCGACGAGTTCGAGGCGCTGATGCAAAAAGCCGTCGAGCGCCGCCTGCGCGCCGACGTCCCGGTCGTCTCGTACCTTTCGGGCGGCGTCGATTCGAGCGTCGTCGTGGCGCTCGCCTGCGCCCAGCGCCGCAAGGAAGGCAAGGGACCGATCCCGACGTTTACCATCTCCGTGACCGATCCGGCGCTCAACGAAAAGAACGAGGCGGCTCTCGTCGCCAAACACGTCGGAGCCGAGGAGATCGTCGTCGATTGCGGCCGGGACGAAGTGCTGAAGACCTACCCCGAATTGATCCGTGCCGCCGAAGGTCCGGTGGTCGATACCGCCTGTGCCGCCCTGCTCATGCTCGCGCGGAAGGTCCATCAGACCGGCTACAAGGTCGCCCTCACCGGCGAAGGAGCCGACGAGTGGATGGCGGGCTATCCGTGGTACAAGATCCAGCGCGTGCTCGATGGCCTCGACATCGTCCCCGGGCTGCCGATCAGCCAATGGGCTCGGCGACTGTATCTGCGGGCGACCGGTTCGCCGAGCGTGCCGCCGGAGCAGTTGAAACGCGTGCAGGAACTGATCGGCGGGCCCAACGCCTGGCTCAACCCTTACGGCCTCTTCGGGCTGTCGAAGGTCCGCTTCTTCTCGAGGAAGATGTGGGACGACCTGGGCGATCACACGCCGTACGCCGACCTCGGTCTGAACGTCGAGCGCGCCAAACGCTGGCATCCGCTCAACCGCTCGCTGTACATCGGCGCGCGGGTGATGCTGCCGGGTTTGCTCCTCTCGTGCAAGGGGGACCGCGTGGCCATGAACTCGTCAGTCGAGACGCGTTACCCGTTTCTCGATGAGGACGTCTTCGCGTTTCTGGCCAAGCTCCATCCCGACTGGAAGATGCGTCGGCTGCGCGACAAACTTATTCTTCGCTACGTCGCCGACCGCTGGGTGCCGAAGTCGATCGCCTGGCGTCGCAAGGCGATGTTCCGGGCGCCGTTAGATGGGTTTCACACGTCGACATTGCCCACGTTCGTCGATCAGCTGCTGAGTCCGGAGTCGCTGAAGAAGTCCGAGTATTTCGATGCCGCCAATGTGACCAGATGGCGCGAGGCGTTCAAGACGATGCGGCACGGCAATCAGCGGACGATGATCGAGATGGGGCTGGTGGGGGTCGTCGCTACCCAACTTTGGCACCACACCTACATTGACGGAAGCCTGGCCGAACTGCCGAGCCTGGCTCACAAGTTAAACTAAGGAGGGTCGTTATGTCGATGTCTTACTCGTTGCAGACGCTCTGGTACGAACGACAGCGCTTCCTTCCCGGCGTGCTGGCGGTGGCGTTCAGCTGCGTCCTCATCGCCATGCAGGTCGGGTTGCTGCTCGGACTCTTTTCGATCACGTCGATCTCGATCGACATGTCGCGCGCCGATATCTGGATCGGGCATCCGGAGGTCAACAGCGTCGATCTGGGTCGGCCGTTCCCCGAAGCGTTTCAATCGTACCTGGATCCGGCCGACATCGAACGCTTCGAGCCGTTCTTGCAGAACTTCGCGTATTGGGACAAACCGACGGGCGGGATCGAACTGTGCCTGATCATCGGCACGCGCCTGACGCCCGATGCGATGGGACCGGTCAAGCAGTTAACGCCGGAACATCGGGCGTTGATCTCAATGCCTGGCAACGTCATCATTGACGAGGACGAATGGCACCGCGTCGGCGTGAGCAAGATCGGCGATACGGCCGAGATCAACGGCAAACGCGTTCGCATCGTGGGCACCGTCAGCGGCCTGCGCAGTCTTGCGGGGCCGTTCGTTTTCTGCTCGCTCGAGACGGCCAAGATGATTTTGCGTCCGGTCGAGGGGCAGGTGACGTTTATCTTGGCGAAGGCCAAAGACCCTTCCCGGGCCCAGGAGATCGTCGATAAGCTTCAGCCTTACAAGCGCAAGCTGTGCGCGTACACGGCCGAGGGGTTCTCGCGGCAGAGTCGGATTCACTGGCTGACGAAGACGAAGGCGGGCATCGCCATGGGCTTTGCGGCCATGCTCGGGCTGTTGGTAGGCGCGGTGGTGACGAGTCAAACGTTGTAC
The DNA here is from genome assembly GCA_038217425.1 of Gemmatales bacterium. Lineage (GTDB taxonomy): Bacteria > Planctomycetota > Planctomycetia > Gemmatales > Gemmataceae > JAIEPT01. Next base: position 41,098 of record JBBQPM010000009.1, on the reverse strand, counting down.
GCTGCGACCGCGGCGTCGATCAAGGAGTATGCAGTGTTGCGGGCGCTGGGGATTCCGCGCTGGCGGATGGCTTTGTCGGTACTGTCGCAATCATTCTGGGTGGGCATGGCGGGCATCGTGGTCGCCGTCCCCACAATCTACCTTCTGGCGGCGCTGGCCGACAACGCCGGCGCCAAGGTGATTCTCCCCTGGCAACTCATGGTGCTCTCGGTCAGCATCACGCTGATCATGGCGATGATCTCGGGTCTGTTCGCTCTGCGAGTGCTCGGAAATGTGGAGCCGGTTTCATTGCTGCGGTAGGCGGTGGATCTTGCCCAGTTTGCCAGGCCCGGATTCGAGGTACAATCGTCACACCTTGGCATGCGGATTGCGTCGGCCGGGCAAAATCGGAAAAAGGACGCGAAAAAGACGCCTGATTCGTTTATAATAGCCGCTCTCCCGGCTCGCCCCGTAAAGGTAGGGAATCGCATCATGAATGACGGCTCTTTGACCGCTCCCACGCTGAAAGCGCGTGGCCTGTGCCGCGATTTCGGCTCCGGCGAAACCCGGACGACGGCGCTTAGCAACGTCGGTCTGGACCTCTATCCAGGCCAGATCGCGCTCCTCATGGGACCGTCCGGCAGCGGCAAGTCGACCCTCCTGGCCGTTCTTTCCGGCCTGCTGCATCCCGACGCCGGCCAGGTCCTTGCGCTCGATCGCGACCTCTGGAGCATGACCGATTCCCAACGCGAAGCCTTTCGACTCAAACACTTCGGCTTCATCTTCCAGGGTTACAACCTGTTCCCCGCGCTCACCGCGCGGCAGCAGCTGGAATTGATCCTCCGCTGGGGGACCGGCACTCCGGCGCGCGAAGCCCGGGAACGCGCCGACGTCATGCTCGATTCTCTCGGCCTGCACAAGAAGGCCAACCTGCGCCCCATTCAAATGTCCGGCGGCGAAAAACAACGCGTCGCCATCGGCAGGGCCCTCATCAAAGAGCCCGGCTTCCTCTTCGCCGACGAACCGACCGCCGCCCTGGACTGGAAGCACGGCGAGCACGTCATCGAACTGCTCCGCAGTGCCGCGCACGACAACCAGGGCACCGTTCTCATCGTCGCCCACGATTCGCGCATCATCCCCCTGGTCGATCGCGTCTTTCACCTGGAAGACGGCGTCCTCCTGGAAGGATCGGAAAAGCCCCTGCAGCTTCACGGCGTGGAATCGTATTCCTCGCTCGCAGGCCTGTAAACATCCTCACGGAAGGCGGAGGCTCTCCCCATGAAACGATTCCCCTGGATCACCGGATTGATCCTGCTCGGCATCACCCTGATCGGCGCCGGCTGGGCCTTCAACGCCTCGCCCGCGTCCGGTTCCAAGCCGAACAAGGAACCCCAGCCCATCTCCGTCGTCATGTTCGGCAAGGTCGATGGCGAGCATGGCACCATGCCCGTCATCCCTTCCCAAACTGGCGAAGTCATCGCCATCCGCGAAGAGCGCGAGATCGTCAAAGAAGGCGATTGGCTCCTCAAACTCGATCCCACGCTCGCCAAGTTGCGCCTCGCCGAGGCGGAACTCGACCTCAAATCGGCCGAGGCGCTGCTCACCAAGGCGGAACAGGGCCCAAAACTGCTCGCGTCCAAAAAACTCCAGCAAACCGAAGGCATCGCCGCCGCGATCAAGGAAAAGGCCAAGGCCAAGGGCGAACTCGAGTTCAACCTGAAGAAGGCCGCGGACCTCAACTTCAAGATCGATCCCAATCTCAAGGGCTCGCTCGAAGCCGACCTCGATCGGCTCGACGCCAAACTCAAGGTCGAGCAAGAGCGGCTCAAAGAGATCGACTTGATGGAGATCGGCGTGGAGGCCGACATCTTGCGCGCCAAGCAAGAAATCGAATCGAAGAAGTTGCAGAAAGAGAAGGCGCAGTACGGGCTCGACAAATGCGAGGTGAAGGCCCCCAACCGCGGCATGGTGCTTCAAGTCGGCGTGCGCCAAGGCTATCTCATCACGGGCCAGGAGCGTTTCCCGCCGATGCAGTTCTTGCCGCTCCCTAAAAAGGCAAAAGACTCCGACGAGATGACGATCTTCGTCAAAGCCGAGATCATCCAGGAATGGGCGAGCCGCATCAAAAAAGGCATGAAGGTCGAGGTGCAGGACGACACGTACCAGGGAGACAAGTACGAAGGGATCATTACGCGGATTTCACCCTGGATGGGTCAAAAACGGCAAATCATCATGGAGCCGTTCATGACCAACGATCAGAACACGCTCGAGTGCACGGTGGAACTCACGACGCGGATCAAGTCGGACGGCTCGCGAACGCCCCTCTCGACGGACGATTTGCTGATCGGCCAGCGCGTGCGCGTGATCGTGAGCAAGTAGCCAAGCGGCGGGCTAACGCCCACCGCTCGCCCCGGATGAACGCCTAAAGATCCAACCCCGGTAGCGCCGACGGCGTGCCGACCTTCTGGATCTGTCCCGTGACGATGCTCGCGAGGTCCAGGTACGCCTTCGACACGAAATGGCCCGGATCCTTGTGTACGATCGGCTCGCCGGCGTCGCCGCAGGCCGCCACCATCGGGTCGATGGGGATCTCGCCCAGGAACGGCACGTCGGCTTCTTTCGCCAATTTCTTGCCGCCGCCGTGGCGGAAGATCTCGTAACGCTTGCCGTCGTCGCCCAGGAAGTAGCTCATATTTTCGACGATTCCCAGGACCGGCACGTTGACCTTGCGGAACATCTCCAGCCCCTTGCGGGCGTCGACCAGGCTCACGTCTTGCGGCGTCGTCACAATTACCGCACCGGTGAGCGGCGCCGTCTGCGTCAGCGTGAGCTGCGCGTCGCCCGTCCCCGGCGGCAGATCGATCACCAGGTAGTCGAGCGTCCCCCACGGGATGCCGGTGAGAAACTGCGTCAGGTAACGGGCGACCATCGGGCCGCGCCAGATCATCGCGGTCTCGGGTTTGACGAGGAAGCCCATCGACATGAGCTGAATGCCGAACTTGAGGATCGGGAACTCCGGCTGAGCGGCGCCGGGATCGTTGGCGTCGTAGAAGTAGTCGACGCCCATCATGATCGGGATGCTGGGGCCGTAGATGTCGGCGTCGAGCAGCCCGACGAGTTTGCCTTGTAGGCTGAGGGCGATGGCGAGGTTGGTCGCGACGGTCGATTTGCCGACGCCCCCTTTGCCGCTGGCGACCGCGATGGTGTATTTGACGCCGGGCAGCACCACTTTGGGGGGCTGACCTTGTCCTGCGGGTGCGTGCATAATTCGTTTCTCCTAGGGGCACAGGTCGCGTAGGGTTTCCAGCGTGTAGATGCCGGTGTTGTGCCCGTCGCTCCAGTCGATTTGGTAGGCGTAGTAGCCGACGGGCCGAATCTTCATCGGCCGCAGCGGCGCGAGTTCTTGCGGTTTGAGAATGCGAAACGGATCGGCGGGCTTGTTACGCTCTTCCCGGCACGTCGCGCAAGGGCAGTTGGTGCGCAGCAGCGTCCAGGGATAACGGCAGACCTTGCCGTCGCTCCATTCGATGACGAGGAAATCGTCTCCTTCTTTTCGCAAGGCCGTCGGCCTGAGCTGATCCATCGCGTTCTCTCCGTTTCAGAGATTATAGGGACGCCATCCGCCCCATCCTATTTCCCCGCCAGAGACTTCGCCTGCCGATGAACCTCCGCGACGATGTTCTCCTCGACCCGTTCGCCCCACACCGAGGGCAGACCGTAGTAAATCATCGAGCGCGCGCCTTCGTAGCCCCCCTCCTTCAGCACCTTCAGCGACGGAATATATGCCATCACGTCGTGGGCATACCCGGCCACCCAGGTCTTGCCCGGCGTCAACTCCTTCTTCAGACGCAGCGAATACTCCACCACCACCTCGCCGCCGAGCGTGACCCAGTCGAGTTCCTGGCCCAGCCGATACACCTGGACCGGATACGGGTAGCTCGAGGCCAACTTCCCGTCCCGGGCGATCTGCTCGAGCAAAAGCTTGGCGCGGGCGGCAAGATACTTGTCGGCGCCCATCGACTCCTGCACCAGGGCGTCGCGCGTCGGCAACTCGCGCAACGGCAACGGAATCTCCGCATAACTCGACGCCAGGCTCGGCCGTAGCGATGTCATCTTGCCGGACAGCACCCGATCGACGGCGTCTGCGAGCTGTTTGCCATACTCGCGGGCCAACTCCACCGAGCGCCGGGGCAGCGGGTTCTGATCCGCGCCACAGCCGGCGAAGAACTGCGCGGAGACGCCCGGATGCTTCTTCTCCAGCTCGATCATGGCGAACCCGGGATAATCGCCGCACCACTGGTACAGATTCAGCACCGTCGCATGGCAGCTGTACCCGAACGCGACGCCGAGCAGTTGGTCGTCCGCGTCGCGCACGGCCAGGACCATGACGTCGTGATCGACGGGCCCCTTGAGCTTGCCGTCGGCGCGGATCTTCGGGACGTCGGCTTCTTTGTTCTCCCGGCGATTGACGGCAAAGGTCGCGGAGCCGTTGCCATAGGCGACCTTGGCGGGCCGAAGCTTCGCCCTGGCGTCGCCGACTGATTGGGCGACGAGATCGACGAGCTGCGTGGTGTAGGCGTCGATCTTGCGCGCTTCGTCGGCGCCGAAGCTCCACATCGCGCGCAGGTTCGTGCCGACGACCGGGCCGCTGTGCGTGTGCGACGTCGCCAGGCAGATGGCGGAGCGCGGCAAATCGAAGTCTTTCTCGAGCCGGGCGCAAATCTTTTGCGAGACCTCGCGGTCAATGCCGACGAGGTCGAGAGAAACCAATACGAGCTTCTGCGTGCCCGCCTGGAGCCAAAGCGTTTTGGCCCAGAGTTCGGTCTCTTTGCCCTCGGCCGGCTTGTTGCGATTGGAGTAGCCCGACATCCAGATCGGCTCCGCGGGCGTGATGATCACGCGCCCCGTCCCCGCACGCCAGCCGTCTTGGGCCACGACGGGCGACAAGCCCAGACATACCGACGCCAGTGCCAACGCGTATCGCATGGTGCTCCTCTTGGCGGACGTCATCCGGCGGCCAGACAAAGTGTCTGGCCTACCGATTTGCTCCCGGCGGCCAGACAAAGTGTCTGGCCTACCGATTTGCTCCGGCGGCCAGACAAAGTGTCTGGCCTACCGATTTGCTCCCGCGGCCCGACAAAGTGTCTGGCCTGATTTGCTCCCGCGGCCAGACAAAGTGTCTGGCCTAATTTGCTCCAGTAGGCCGGACACTTTGTCTGGCCGCTCCAGTCTGGCCGCCGCGGCTACTGCTTCTTCTGGATCTTCGCCCACGAATCGGCCAGCGTCACCGAGCGTAGGAACACCGGCTTTCCCGGCTGCGAATCCTTCGGGTCGACGTAAAAATACCCGAGCCGTTCGAACTGATATCGCTCGCCCGGCTGCGCCGTCGCCAGGTTGTTTTCCAGCATCGCGGCCGGGATCACCTTCAGCGATTCGGGGTTGAGATTATCCGTGTAATCCTTCCCCGCGGGGACGTCGTCGGGGTTCGGCGTCTGGAACAAATGATCGTAGAGCCGCACCTCCGCCGGGAACGCGTGCTCGGCCGAGACCCAGTGGATCGTCCCCTTCACCTTTCGGCCGTCCGGGGCGTTGCCCCCCTTGGTCGTCGGGTCGTACGTGCAGCGGACCTCCGTGATGTTGCCGTCGGCGTCCTTGACGACCGATTCGCATTTGACGAAGTACGCCCAGCGCAGGCGAACTTCCTTGCCGGGCGTCAGGCGGAAGAACTTGCTGGGCGGCAACTCCATGAAGTCGTCGCGCTCGATGTAGAGCGTCTTCGTGAACGGCAGCTTGCGGGATCCGGCCGAAGGATCCTCGGGGTTGTTGATCGCGTCGAGTTCCTCGACCTGGCCTTCGGGATAGTTCTCGATGACGAGCCTCAGCGGCTTCAGCACGGCGAGCCGGCGCGGGGCTTTCTTGTTGAGATCTTCGCGGAGGGCGTCTTCGAGCCAGGCCATGTCGATGGTGCCGTTGAACTTCGAGACGCCGATGCGTTCGCAGAACGCGCGGACCGCTTCGGGGGTGTAGCCGCGCCGGCGGATGCCGCGAATGGTCGGCATGCGCGGATCGTCCCAGCCGTCCACGAGATTGTTCTTCACCAGTTCGAGCAGCTTGCGTTTGCTCATGATGGTGAACGTCAAATTGAGCCGGGCAAACTCGATTTGCTGCGGCGCGTAGATTCCGAGCGACTGGATGAACCAGTCGTAGAGGGGGCGATGATTCTCGAACTCGAGCGTGCAGATTGAGTGGGTGATTTTTTCGATGGAATCGCTTTGGCCGTGCGCGTAGTCGTACATGGAGTAGATGCACCAGGCGTCGCCGGTGCGGTGATGGTGGGCGCGCATGATGCGGTAAAGGACGGGGTCGCGGAGGTTGAGATTGGGGCTGGCCATGTCGATCTTGGCGCGAAGCGTGCGCGAGCCGTCGGGGAACTCGCCGGCCTTCATGCGCGTGAAGAGATCGAGATTCTCTTCGATGGAACGGTCGCGATACGGGCTGTTCTTGCCGACCGTGGTGAGGGTGCCGCGATGTTCGCGGATCTGCTCGGAGGTGAGGTCGCAGACGTAGGCTTTTCCCTTACGGATGAGATCGAGCGCCCACTCGTAGAGTTGGCCGAAATAATCCGAGGCGTAATAAACCCCGGCCCACTGGAAGCCGAGCCAGCGGACGTCGTCCTGGATAGAGTCGACGTACTCTTGTTCTTCTTTACTGGGGTTGGTGTCGTCGAAGCGGAGGTTGCACAGCCCGCCGTACTTGAGGGCGGTGCCGAAGTTGAGGCAGATCGACTTGGCATGGCCGATGTGGAGATAGCCGTTGGGTTCGGGGGGGAAGCGGGTTTGGACTCGGCCCTGGAATTTGCCGGTGCGATTATCGTCTTCGATAATCTGGTGGATGAAATGAACCGGGGCCGGCGTGTTTTCGGTGCTCATGTTGGGACGCGTTCCTGGAGGGCGCTGGAGTCGGTGCGAAGTCGCGTGCAGGTTATCATAAAGATTTCGGAGCCGGGAGGGCAGAGTTACCCAGCGCGCCGATCTTCTCAGGCGGCTCCGGGTCGTACCGATTGTAACGGTCGTTCAGCGCCCGCGTCGTTTCGCCTGCCGTCCGCGCGTTGATGCGTTGCTGCGGCGGCGTCGACCAAGACGATAGGGAGAGCAGACCTGAAGCAGTCGCGCAGTTCGTTGGCGAATCGTCGGCGGAGGCGCGGCAAGGATGGGGCGGAGGGTGGCCGATGCACGCATGGAAGATGTGGCTGCTCTGTTTGACGTGGGCGATTCCCGCGGGGTGGGCGAGCGCTCAACCGCAGGAGTTTCGGCCCGTCAAACTCGGTACTCCCTCCGCCGTCAAGCCGACGGTCACGCTGGGCCGGCCGGGCGTCGCGCTCGGTAGGCCGCAAGTTCGCGCCGAGGCGCCCAAGCAGGAATACTTTCTCGACTGGGCTCGGCCGATCTTCCGCGGGCAGATGGCGGAGCCGCCGCCGATCGCCATTCAACCGCCTCCCCCGTTCGTCGATCCGCTCCGCGGCCCGCAACCTCTGCCATTCCCCGGCGGCGCCGGCCTTCCGGTCGCGCCCGCCGGACGCCAAAAACAGAGCCGAGCCGTCGGCGAAGAATACCTCTGCGCCCGCCCCAACGACGACGCCGACATGGGAGGCTTCTTCGCACGCTCCGGCCAAAAACTGCGCCACTGCTGGGAAGACGTCAGCGACGGCTTCATGGGCGTCTTCTCGGGACGTAACGCGTTCGAGAGCGATCATCGCCACTGCGAAATGATCTCGCCCGTGACCAATCCCTACTACTTCGAAGATCCCCGCGCCCTCACCGAATTGCGCCCCGTCTTCATCTGGCAGAAGACGCGCAGCTCCAACGGCGTCTTCGCCGGCGGCAGCAACTACTTCATCGATCTGCAAGGCCGAGTCGCCTTCACCGAGAATATCTCGCTCGTCGTCAACCGGCTCGGCTACACCTGGGCCAATCCCAAAAACGGCAACGCCGAGCTTCCCGGCGGCAGCGGCTTCTCCGAAGTCCATCTCGGACCCAAGTTCTCGTTCGATCTCTTCCAGCGTTCCGTCGCCGCCATCGGCGCCAACTTCGAAATGGGCGTCGGCAACCGCGACGTCGGGCAAAACACCGGCAACCTCTCCATCTCCCCCTACTTCAGCTTCGCCACCCCCTTCGGCGACGCCTTCATGCCCGCCGGGTATGGCCTGTTCAATTTCATGAACACCACCGGCTACTCCCTCGGCATCGACAGCAAGCGCACCGATTTCTTCTACACCAGCTTGCACGTCGATTACGACTTCCTGGGGGGCAAGAAGTTCTACCCGCTCATCGAACTCAACTACACTCGCTACGTCTTCAACGGCTCCGAGCGCACGCTCGGCTTCGAAGGCAGCAACCTCTTCAACTTCGGCTCCGACGGCGTGGCCGGACATGGTGACCTGACGCTGGCGGCGGGCGCCCGGTACAAGTTCTCCGAGGCGTTCCAGGTCGGTGCCGCGGGCGAGTTCGGGCTTCTCACCAACCCGCGCAACCTCGAAGGCTTCCGCCTCACCATCGACGTCATCTTTCGGTATTAGCACTACAGCGCTAGAAACTAGCAAGGCGTTGCAGTAACTTCAAATACAGGAAGCATTTACTCCCCTCTCCCGCCGGGAGAGGGGTTGGGGGTGAGGGGAAAATGGCTCAACTCAATAGCACGGCTATTTCTCCTCACCCCCGCCCCGCTCCCGGTGGGAGTGGGGAGAAGATAGCGCTGTAGTGTTAGAGCGGGTTGCGTTTGCACCGCATGCGCCGGGTCGGGACTAAATAAGTTCGCCGATGGGACGTGCGTCGTCGAGCAGGAACGTCGGTCGGCCTGCGTAATCGGGGAGCGTTGTCGCCAGGTCGATGCCGAGCGTGCGGTAAAGCGTCGCGAGCATGTTTTGCGGCGTGTACGGGACGCCGACCGAAACGCTCCCGGTGCGGTCCGTGCGGCCGATCACCTGGCCCATGGGGAGCCCGCCGCCGGCGAACAACCCGAAACCGGCGCGCGGCCAATGATCGCGCCCGTCCGGCGAGGCGCCGTTGCCCGTCCCCTGGCCCACGCGCGGCGTGCGGCCCATCTCGCCGCCCACATAAACCAGCACGTCTTGATTCAGGCCGCGCTCGTGCAGATCCGTAACGAGGGTATGGACCGCTCGATCGAGCCGGGGCAGCAGCGTGCGCAGGCAATTGAAGTTGCCCGTGTGCGTGTCCCACGAATTCGCGGTCATGCCGACGATGCAATTTCGTTCCAGGTTGCCGAAGGTCAACGTGACGACCGGCACGCCCGCTTCGACCAGCCGGCGCGCCTGCAGCAGCCGAAGGGCTTCCCCCGTGCCGTAACGCTCGCGGAGTTGCAACGGCTCCTGGCTGACGTCGAACGCCTCGCGGACCCGGGGACTGGTCACCATGTCGAGCGCCTGCGCGGAGAAGTGATCCACGCTGGCGAGATCGCCGCGCGCGGTTTCGAGCTCCCGGCTCATATCGTCGAAATGGCGAAGGAGTGAAGTCCGTTCTTGCAACCGCTCGAGGCGAATATTGCGGTTGAGCGAGAAGTTGTCGAGGTTGCCGCGGAGGATGAAGGCCTTGTGCGCCAGTCCGAGATACGCCGGCCCATTGCGAAAGCGTTCGCCGACGGTTTCATCCAGGGCGACGTAAGGGGGCAGGTCGCCTTGCCGACGCCGATGGAGCCGACTGACCACAGAACCGAAATCGGGGCGCATGGCGGTCCCGGACTCCGTCGGCTTGCGCACGCCTGAGAGCAATTCGACGGGGTCGTGGAAGTTCGGGTTGAAGGTCATGTTGCGAACCAGCGTCAGCTTGTTCGCGATCGACGCCTGAAGCGGCATCAACTCGCAGAGGTCAAAACCCGGCGCCTTGGACCGGATCGGCCTGAATTCGCCACGATACTCCGCGGGTGCGTCCGGCTTCATGTCGTAGGTATCGACATGGCTGGGCCCGCCAAACAGATAGACGAAGATGACCGCCTTGCTGGAGCGACGCGAATCGACGGCGCCCTGCGCCCTCAGCCGCAATAGATCCGCAAGCGTCAGGCCGCCGAGCGCGAGCCCGCCCACGCGCAAGAATTCGCGGCGCGAGGGATTTTGAATGTTGAGCATGTCGACCTTCCTTTCCCGTGGCTACACGATCTCGCGGATGAGCGGCGCGTCCTCGGAGATGATCCGCACGGGTCGGCCGTTGGCGGTGAACAGTTCCTTGTCGGGGTCGATGCCGAGCAGGTGATACAGCGTCCGCCCGTAGCTGACGGGGGAGTAGTACTTATCGATGACGTGCAGCGCGGTTCGGTCGGTCGCTCCCAGGACCATGCCTTGTTGGAAGCCGCCGCCGGCGACCAGCACGAATTGCGTGGTGCCCCAGTGATCTCGGCCCGGCGGGCCCGAGTACGCGGAATCCTTATGGATGCGGTTGCGCCCCATTTCGCCCAGCACGGTGACGATCGTCGTTTCCAGCAATCCCCGATCGTGCAAGTCTTGCAGGAGGCTCGACACCATCGCATCGAGCACGGGCAAACTATTGCGACAGGCATTCGTGACGCTGCCGTGATAATCCCATCCCGGCCAGGGGACGAACACGAACGGCACGCCCGCCTCGACGAGCCGGCACGCCGCCAGGGCGTTGGTTCCATGCGCGGTGCGGCCGTAGCGATCGTGCAAGCGCGCGGGGAACTGGCGTGGGTCCGCGGCCTGGCGCAGGCGGGGCGAGCGCAGCATGTCGAACGCGCTTTGCTGAAAACGATCCATGCCGGCGATCAGATGCTCCGACGCATCGAGGCCGCGAATCTGCGTGTCGAGCGTCTGCAGCAAGCTTTCCCGCCGATGCATGCCGGACAGATCGAGGTGCGCCGGGGGCACGAGCATGGCGCCGACTTCGTCGCGCGGATTGCCGGGCTGGAAGACCATGGGATCGTAGGCGGGGCCCAGGTAGTTGTTCCGCAAATCGCCCGCGGAATCGCCGGCGTCATAGTAATGGCCGAAGCCGACGAAGCTGGGGATACCGCGCTGGACCGGGCGTTCCTTGGCGAGAACGCTTCCGTACATGGGGAACTGTAGGGTGGTTCGATTGCGTGGATTGCCGGAGAGCCAGTAGAGGCCGCCGGTATGTTCCCAGCGTTCGTTGCCGATGCCGACGGAGCGGAGGATGGAAAACTTGTCGGCCATCTGCGCCAGGCGCGGCATCAGCTCGCAGATCTCGATGCCGGGGACGTTCGTGCGCGTCGGCCTCAACTCGCTGCCGAACGGAAGCGGCGTCTCCGGCTTCATGTCGAACATATCCTGATGCGGCGGCCCCCCTGCGAGCCAAATGAGGATCATACTCTTCGCACGCGGCGCTTCCGCCGACGCCTGCGCGCGGAAGAAGTCCGCGAACGTCATGCCGAAAAGCCCGGCGCCGCCGACGCGCAGGAAATCGCGACGATTCGTCTGGCGATAGTTCTCGCAACCCTTTTGCATGATTCACGCCCCCCGCGATGCTAATGATTCAGCTGAAATTCCCGAGTGTTCAGCAACCCCCACATCACCTCTTCGAGCCCGCGCTGAGGCGAAGGGCTCTCTTTCATGAACTCCAGACACGCTTGCAGCTCGGACGCCGTTGGCGTTCGGCTCACGGTCCACAGATAGACTTCCTCGATCGCCTTCTCGGCCTCGGGATGCTCCTTCGCGATCTTCGCAACCCGACCGTCCGCAGCGGCAATCTTGGCCTGGATCGTCGGATGATTCGCCAGGAACAACGCCTGCACCACCGTCACCGTGGCGTCGCGCTCGCAATCACATTGCACCTCGGGACTCCGCAAGGGCCTACCGAAGATGTGGAACGCGTAGTGCAGCGTCGCTTTCTTTTGATCTTTGCCGACGCTCCCCGCAACTTCCACCGCGAGCGCGCCGGCCGGCACGTACAGTTCCGGCGGATACGTCTCCTTCCCCAGCGTCGCGTGGTTGACCGCGTCGACCAGAACCTCCGCAGACAAACGCCGTAAGTAAAACGAGGCATAATTCGCGGTGTCGAGTTTGCTCGTCGCGTTCGTTTTGGCACTCTGCTGGTACGTTCGGCTGTTGAGAATGAGCCGATGCAGGGATTTCAGATCGTAACCCTGTTTGATGAACTCGGCGGACAGCTCGGCGAGCAATTCCGGATGCGTCGCCGGGTTGAACGGCGACAGGTGGTCGGGCGGATCGATGATGCCTCGGCCGAAGTAATGCGCCCAAACGCGATTGACCAGCGCCTTGGCGAAATAGGGATTGTCTGGCCGCCGCAACCAGTCCATCACGAACGTGCGCGAGTCATGCCCCGCCGGAACGGTGCGAGGCTGCTTCTCGCCGAGCAAGCGAAGCGTCTCGGACTTTTGGCTGCCGAGCGTGTTGCTGACGCTGGCAAAGGGCGCCTTGCCGAGGACGCGCACTTCGGTCCCCTTGAGCCGCTTGGCAGTCGAGTCGAGCCGCTGAGCCTGGTCGTTGGCGATCTTGATCTCCTCTTTGAGCTTGGCCGCATCTTCCTTACTGAGCGATTGGTCCTTGGTCTTTTCCGAGAGTTTCTTGCTCTGCTCGCGGAGTTGCTTGGCTTGCACGGCGAGGGCTTCGGCTTGCTTGGCAATCTCCGGAGATGCCTGGCTCCCGGCACCGGCGATCGGCATGAAGAAGTTGGCGAAGCTCAAGAGATCATCCTGCTGCCAAACGTCATACGGATGGCGATGGCACTGGGCGCATTCCATCCGCAGGCCGAGAAACACGTGGGCAATCTGCAAGGCGCCCTTGACGCCGGCGGCGCTCGGCCGTTGCCAGTAGAGATCGAGCGTCCGTCGTTTTCCGTACGCTTTCAGGTCGGCGTCTTTGGCCGCGTCTTCCGCGAGATAGTCCTGGACTTCCTGCAGCCACGCCGTTGCGGGCCGGCCTTCCATGCTGGTGGCGAGCAAGATTCGCTCGGTCAGCTGATCGTACGGCACGTTCTCCAGCAGACGGGCCCGCAGCCATTCGTACGTTCGGCGGGCGCTGGCGTTTTCGTTGAGGCCGTTCTTGGTGTCGAACTGGCTCGGTCGCAGGATGTCGCTGAACCGTGTCGCCCAGAGGGCAGCATACCCGGGTTGATTCAAGAGTTCGTCGATCTTCTTGGCCCGCTTATCAGGCGAATTGTCTGCGAGGAAGGTGCGGATCTCCGCCGGCGTCGGCAAGGCGCCGGTAACATCGAGCCGGACACGACGCAGAAAGGTGAGGTCGTCGCACAGATTGGCGGGGTGGATGTTGAGCCGCCGAAGTTTGGCGACGACGTGACGATCGATGAAATTGTGTTCCGCGATCGTCGGAAACGTCCCTTTCGGCTCGGCCGGGACCAGAATCTGCGCCATCACGGGATCGCCGCGGTAGCGTGCGATCAAGATCGTATCGCCGACGCCGAGCGCTTGCACGTTGCCGAGGCGATCCACCTGGGCGATCGTGCCGTCGCGCGATTCGAAACTGCACAGCGAGCTCACGTCTTCCGTCGTACCGTCCGAAAAGACGGCTGTCACTTGCAGGCGGTAACTCTCGCCCTGCTTGATCGACTTACTGCCGGGAACGACGCTCAGACGAGGCGAAGCCGAGAACTCGGGCCGATCGAGCGGAGCGCCCGCGGAGATCCATTTTCGCAGCAGCTGATATTCGGGGCTGGCAACGTCGAGTCGCTTGCCCCCTTCGTGCGAGATTCGACCGGTTCCCTTGAGGAGTAACAGGCTGGCATCGGGATCTTGAAAGTTTAAGCGGCGTCCGCCAAACTCGCGCACGAGCCGGTCGTGATCCAGAGCCGGATCGGCGCCGAAGAGCGTGAGGCGAAAGCCGTTTTGACCTTTGACCGAACCGTGACAGGAGCCCGAGTTGCATCCCAGACGACTGAAGAGCGGCGCCACATGCCGGCTGAACCGTGGCGCGTCATCCGCGGCGTGCAAGGAGGGGTTGATCGCCCAGATCAAACCCAGCAACCCGAGGATCGGTCGCACGCGCGCCATGAGCACCTACAGTGAAAATCGTTTAGCGCTCGCAGGGTCGTCCCTGAGCGCTAAACGAGGACTGCAACTGCAACACACCTACGCAAAAAGTTGGCGAATCGGCTCGGCGTCGACCATGCGGATCGGGCGATCTCCCGGGCCGGGCATCAGCGTCGTGTCGAGGTCGATGCCCATCGCGTGGTAGATCGACGCGATCATTTGGGGAGGTTCGATTGGGTTGTCGATGGGCCGCGAACCGATGCGGTCCGTGGCGCCGATCACCTGGCCGCCGCGGATTGAGCCGCCGGCGAGGAAGTTCGTCCAGGCCGCGGGGTAATGGTCTCGGCCCCCCTTGGCGTTGAGCCGAGGCGTACGGCCGAACTCGCTGCACACCGCGACCACCGTCGAGTCGAGCATCCCCTTCTGCTGCAAGTCTTCGAGCAAGCCGGTGTAGGCGAGATCGAACTGCGGGCACAGGATCCGCTCGTAATCGAGATAGGTGTTGTTGAGGCCGCCGCCGTCGGCGTGCATGTCCCAGCACGATTGATTGAAAACCGTGTCGAAGTGGTTGATCGTGACGTAACGCACGCCCCCTTCGATGAGCCGACGGGCCATGAGGCAGCTTTGGCCGAACGTGTTTCGGCCGTAGCGGTCGCGGAGCCGGGCCGGCTCTTTGTTAAGGTCGAACGCATCCTTGGCGCGCTGCGAGGTGAGCAGGCGGAAGGCGCGTTCGTAGGCGCTGTCGTGGCTCTGCGTGCTGCGCGATTCGGCGCGGCGCTGCAGGTCGTCCAGCTGGCCGAGCAACCGATTGCGGGCGTCGAGTCGGCTCGCGGACGTGCCAGCGGGGACTTCGAGATCGCCGACGCGGAACGTCGGCAGCGCCGGGTCGGAGCCGAGGAAGAACGGCTCGTGGGCGCTGCCCAAATATGCGGCGGTTTGGCCGTGGAAATTGCCGGCGCCGGTGTTGCCGATCGGGCCGGGCAGGACGACGTTCGCGGGGAGTTCGCTCTTCTGGCCGAACATTCGGCTGACGATACTGCCGACGTGCGGCTTGACGCTGTCGGCGTTGAAGTCGTGTCCGGTCATCATCCAGCGCTGGCCGTTCTCGTGGGTGGCACCGGTCTTGTGGTGCAGGCTGCGGACAAGGGCGACCTTGTCCATCATCTTGGCCATGAGCGGGAAATGCTCGCAGATCTGGATGCCGTTGACGTTGGTGCGAATCGGCCTGAACTTGCCGCGAACCTCCGCGGGAGCGTCAGGCTTCATGTCCCAGGTGTCGACCTGCCCGGGCGAGCCGACGAGGAAGATGGTGATGCAATTCTTGATGGCATTGGCGCCGGTGCCGGCGGCTTCCGCCTTCATCAGGTTGGGGAGCGACATGCCGACGAGGCCCGCGGTGCCGACCTTGAGGAAGCTGCGGCGCGCGAGCCCTTCGCACAGAGGAATCTTTTCCTGACCGATATTGAGCATGGGAGTTCTCTTCGTGCGGAGGTTAGATGGTGTAGGTGAGCTTGTTGGAAATGTCGAGGAATCGGCTGGCGGTGAACTCGCCCTGCGCGTTCTTGGCGTAGCTCACGTAGCGGAACATCTGGAGGACGATCTCGTAGTTCCCGGCCGTCGCATCGGGATGTTCGTAGTCGTTGTCGACGCGGGCGGCGGGGGTGGCGATGACCGCGCCATTGCGGCGGACTTCCCACTGCAGGCGCAGGCCCCAGTCGTTGGTGACGTCGCCGCGAATGGCTTTGCGTCCTTCGAGACGAATTTCGGCGCGGGGCGGAGGCCCGTCAAAGCGTGGTTCCATGATGAGTGCTCCAGCGATCGGGAAACCAAGGTGGGAGTTAGCAGGAAGGCAGGCGGGATCAAACTCGATGTAGTTTAAGGGATAACGTCGGCGTTTGCAACAGGGAAGGGTGAGGAATTTCGAACGGGGTTCGTTTAGCTGATACAATGCGGAAACAAGGAGAACGCAATGCCATTCCCGCAAGCGCAACATTGGGTCGTTGGCCGACAGGAACCCACGGGCGAATTCACGAGCGAAGTCGTCGGCTTGCCGTCGATTCGGGCGACCGCTGCGACTCGCGAAGATTCCCTGGAGAGAATTCGTGCGTTGCTGGGCAAAAGTCATGCAGCTGGCGAACTCATTGCAATCGACGTCCCATTGGGACTCGGGGCGCTGACTTTCTCGCAATTTCTCGATCCCAACGATCCTCTCGAACGGGAATTCGTCGAAGAACTTCGCCGGCAACGGCGCGTCGACTATGTTCAGAGCGGTGGAGACGCGTGAGATGATTCAGTTCTTGATGGACACTGAGCATCTCACGCTTTTCCTTCATCGCCATGCGCCGCTGCTTCAGCGGATCGCGGCGGCTCCGCCGACCTCCGTGGTCATTTCGCCCGTAAGCGTTGAGGAAACGTTGCGAGGCCGCCTTGCAGTACTTGCTCGTAAGTTGCAAGGCGAAGCTCACGTTCAAGCCTACGAGCGACTTCTCACCTCAATGTCGATGTTGTGCGCACTCCCTTTGGCGCCGTTCGATCTTCCCAGCGAATCTCTCTTTCAATCGCTGCGCGGCTCGCGAATTCGGGTGGGAAGCAGGGATCTCAAAATCGCGAGTATCGGCCTCACTCATAATCTCACCGTACTCACTCGAAACATTCAGGACTTCGAGCGAGTTCCCAATCTACGGATCGAAGATTGGTCCAAATAGGCTTTTACTTCGAATTAAACTTCGCATCTTCGCCGCGGTACAGGATCCGCCAGGGGTCCGCGGTGTCGTCCTGCCATTGTCGCAACCGCACGCGCAAGCCGTCGAGCACTTCCTTGTAGGCGGGATCGCCCGCCAGATTCTTCAGCTCGTGCGGATCCGTGGCGCGGTCAAATAGCTCCTCCTTCGGCCGTTGCCTATACTCGGCAACGAGCCGTTGCCCCATGGAGGAGTCCTTGCGTTTGAGGATGCCTTGCCACGATTGCGACCCCCACAGGTCCGATGCGAACGGGAACTCCTTGGCGTGGTCGAGATTTACGATCAGCTTGTACTTCGGCGTCGTGATCGAACGCATCGGATAGTACATGGTGATCTCGTGCATCTGATGGGAGCCGAAAACCGCGTCCCATCCCTTCGGATTCGTCTCTGCCAAGATCGGCACGATCGACTTGCCCGGCAGCTTGTAAGTCGTCGGGCCCTTGGCGCCGGCCCAGTCGAGAATCGTCGGCGTCAAGTCGACAAAGCTGACCATGGCGTCGTTCGTCGTCCCGGAGCGATGTCCCGGAGCCGAGATCAACAGGGGCAGATGGACGCCCGCGTCGTACAAGGTCGTCTTGGCGCCGGGGAACGGGATGCCGTTGTCGCTCGTGAAGATGATGAGCGTCTCTTCTAGCAAGCCCGCCTCTTCGAGATGCTTGAGAATGAGGCCGACGCAGCGATCCAGTCGCGAGACTGCCTGATAATACTCGGCGATTTCCTTGCGCACTTCCGGCTGATCGGGGAGATGGATCGGCACCTTGACCTTGCCTGGGTCGTACTTCACTTCCTTCGGATCGTTCGCGAAAGGTTCGTTGCCGAACCCCTTGCCCGCGCGATGCGGGTCTTGAAATCCGACGACGAGGAAGAAGGGCTTCTTTTCGCGACTGGCGATGAAGTTCTTGGCGGCGTCGGCGATCTTGTCGGCGTCGCGGCTGACCTTGACCTCCTTGTGCCAGTCGAACGACGCCGGCGGCCCGACGTGCCATTTGCCGACGATGCCGGTGAAATATCCGGCGCGGCGCATGAGAACCGAAATCGGCTGCACCCAGGGATGCATCTCTTGCTTGTGGGCGCTGTGCTGCAAGCCGTACTGGCCGTTCTGATGCGTGAAGAGCCCGGAGTAAATCGCGGCTCGGCTCGGACTGCATGACGCGCAGGTCGAATAGCCATTGGTGAAGCGAACGCCCTTCTTGGCGAGGGCGTCGAGGTTCGGCGTCTTGATGGCCGAGTTGCCGTAGCAGCCAAGGTCCATGCCGAGATCGTCGGCGATGATGAGCAGAACGTTCTTGGCCTTGGTCTGAGCCGAGGCGGCGGGCGCGAAGAGCGCGAGGAAGGCAAGGAGCCAATAGCGCATGAGGAGACCTCCGAGGGATGAGTGTGCGTACGCTCATCGATAGCAGAGATCGAAGCGAGTCGCAACGAATTTCTTGGTAAGTTGCCAGGAACTGAAAGGAGATTTCTCAGCGAGCCCAATGCTGAGATCGTCGACTTCGGACGCGGACCGCAGCGATGCTTCCCTACTGACGGGAAAATGCGACCAACGAACAGGTCGGCGAAACCAGGACCGGCACGTGACGCAGCCCCTGCACTAGAATATTCGCACTATTCCTGTATTTCCCACGTCCCCCTCGATCGCGATGCGGCGCTCGCTGAAACGCCCCAGCACCGCCGCGTTCGTCTGGAGGTGGTTGGTCACCTCGGCGACGGTGAACTCGCTCGGGCCTGCCGCCAACAGCAAAGGCAGCAAGAGCTGATCGCCGCTGTGGGCGTCGACGGGCCAAACGCCTGAGCGAATGTAGCGCGCGATCTGGTCCGCGATATCGTCAGCGACGCGCTCGGCGGATTTGCCGCGCTCGCCCAGGCTGAAGAATACCGTTGGCGCCGGGGCCGTGGGAAATTCCACCCAGACGATCGTCCCCGGTCCGCCGGGCCCGGCTTCCACGTCGCAGTCTCCCTCGAGCTTGAGTTTCTTGAGCCGAGCCGCCAACCGGTCCGCTTGACGCTCCGCAATTCCTTTCGGCAATCCTAGGGCGATGCTGCCGGCACAGACCGCGCGCTGGGGCGGCGTCGGCTCGGCACGTAGCGTGCGCGGGTGCAAACAGGGGGCGATGTCGGCCTGGATCGAACCGCCGCCACGCGGGTAGAAGCCGCGGCGCTGCATCTTGAGACCGAGGTCAAATCCGAGATGGCGTAAGTAACCCGCCCAAGTACGCTCCAGAAACTCGAAACAGGGCGCCGCCTTGACGTGCGTGCCCCCCGCGATCGTGACCACGCTCGGAGCCGCGCAGCGCGCGAGCGGCAGATAGATCGTTTGCAGCACCAGCGCCGTCGCCCCCGCTGTTCCGACCGCGAAGTGATACTTCCCCGGCGTCACCTGCCCCGGCGTGAAGGTAAGCTCCGTGCTACCGAGCTTGGCGCCGTCAACGCTCGCCCCGCCGATCGCCTGAGCCGCGAGGACGCACGTCAAATGCTGGGCAGCAAGCCCCGGCTTGGGCCTTCTCGCACGAATCCGCTGCAGACGAAACGGCTCTCCCGTGAGCAGCGACATCGATAGCGCGCTGCGCAGGATCTGCCCGCCCCCTTCTCCCTGCGATCCGTCCAGTTCGATCATGCCTGTCTCCTCGGGGCCCCGGTCATAAAATGATTGTACCCATGAACGACCTCTCGATTCGGCCCTGGTTCCTGCGCCCCTCGGGCATCCTCATGCTCCTGTTCCTCGGCGCCCTCGCGTACATCTTCTTCGGACTCCCCGATCCCCAGCAACGGCAACAACAGGCGCTCGCCGTCCCGACGATTTCCGACGAAGAAAAACGGATCGTCCTCGCCGCCACCGGGAAAGGCGAAACCAAGACCAAAGTCTTGGCCGAATCCGGCAAATGGCAACTGCACGTCGCAGAACTCGACAAGAAGAAATCGCGCGTCATCCGTCTGGTGGGCGAAGTTCCCCGGGAGCCCCGGCCGATCGATCTCTTGTGCCGATTCGACAACCCCGGCGAACTGACCGCCAAAAGTAACAATGAATTCGGAGACGCCTGGAGCACTCGGCTCGCCGACGTCAAATGGCAACTCGCGCCCAAATAAACGCATCCTACTTCGAGCGGGCAGTGAAGAGGCGTTGACCTTGCGAGCCGGATGCGACGGCTTGAGCACGTCCGTCGCTTGCGCTTCCGATTGCAGATTGGCGCGACCCAGCTCGCCAGACGCCCCTCCGTGGGGCCTCGGCACAATATAAGGCTTATAGCGGCCGTCGGCTTTGCAGGGCTCTACCCTCGCAGGGTCTTCTGCGAGCTATTTCGTAAGTAGATCGCCATGGCGTTGAGGCCGAGCAGGAGAATGAGGAGCAAGACGATCGCCATGCCGGTGGTGCCGTGCCAGACGTGTACGCCGGGAGGCATGCCGGGGACGGGGACCGGGGGTTGACTGGCCCACTGGTAGATCTGCACGGGGAGGGCGGTGAAGGCGCTGGAGAGCGGGTTGGGCGCTTCGGTGACGGACTGGCTGGCGCCGATGACGACCAGGGGCGCCGCCTCGCCGATCGCGCGCGACACGGCCAGGATGGTGCCGGTCATGATGCCGGGGGTGGCCATGGGCAGGACCAGCGAACGAATGGTCTGCCAGTGGGTGGCGCCGAGGGCGTAGGCGCCGGAGCGAATCGACTGAGGGACGGCTCGTAGCGCTTCCTGCGCGGAGACGATGATGACGGGGAGCGTCATGAGACCGAGCGTGAGTCCGCCGGCAATGAGGTTGCGGGCGCGAAAGAGCTGGTCGTTCCACTGCGAGAGGGGCATGAAGATCAGGCCGACGAAGACGAAGCTGCCGAGGATGCCGTAGACGATGGCGGGGACGCCGGCGAGGTTGTTGATGTTGACTTGAATCACCCGGCTCAGCCCGCTCGAGGTTCGATACTCTTCCAGATAAATGGCCGCGCCGACGCCGACGGGGACGGCGAAGACGAGCGTGATGAAGCCGAGCCACAGACTGCCCAGGAATGCGGGCATGATGCCGACGTCCTGGACGTCGCCTTCGTTGGGCTTGGTGAGGAAGTGGACGAGGATGGCCAGCGGCGTCGTGTCCGGGCGCAAGCCGCGGTCGCGTTCGTTGCGTTTCTCGTTCAGGGTGGGGTTGACCGCTTCGGATTCAATTTTGGCCCTCTTGACCGCCCGGTCGGTCTGCTTCTTGATCTTGGCAATTTCCCGCGGATCGGTCTCGCGATCGATGGCTTTGTTGCCGAGGTCGATCACCGAGGCAATTAGCCCTTCCAGGTTTTGTTGTTTCGCTTCCTCGACTTTAACCTTTTCGACGAGGGCCTGGTTCTTGGCCTCGATCAAACGGGGGGTCGCCTGAAACCAGAGCGTGACGTCGCTGCCGAGGTTGACGAAGAAATAGAAGAGCACGGCCAGCCCGAAAAAGGTAGCGAACAGGCCGATCCAGCGGAAGCCGGTATCTTGCACTCGGCGCGAGTGGTACCACCACGAGGCGAGGAACAGAAGCGGCGCGAACGCCAGGAAGAGCACGCCGCCGGCAAAGGCGAGGTGCGGGACGGAGAGATCGGCGCCTTGCCCGAGCGCAATCGCGGTGTCGCAGATCACGAGGAAGACCGAGATTGCCAGACCGCCCAGCAAACCGAAGACGACCGCAGTGGGCAGCGAGGCGCTGGCGGGAGGCGTCGGCGAGCGCAGCATTTCTTGCGGGGAACTCATTGATACACCTGCCGATACCGTTTGAGAATCTTCTGCGCCGCCATGTTCATGGATAATGTGATGAGAAAGAGGAGTAGGCCGACCGCGAAGAGGCATTTGTACTCGATGGAATCGTGCTCCATCTCGCCCTTGGAACGCCGGACGATGAAGCTGGTGAGCGTGGTGATGCCCTGACGCGGATCGAGCGTGAACTCATTCTTTTCGCCGCAAGCGAGGCTGACGGCCATCGTTTCGCCGATGGCGCGGGAGAAGGCCAGGATGAACGATGCGATCACACCCGAAAGGGCGGCGGGGAACACGACCTTCGTCGACGTCTCGAAATGGTTGGCTCCCAACGCAATGGAGCCGTCGCGTAAGGACCGCGGCACGGAGCGTAGGGCATCCTCGCTGAGCGAGGCGACGGTCGGAATGATCATGATGCCGACGACGAGCCCGCCGCTGATTTGGTTGAAGATGTTGAGACCCGGAATGAACGTCATGAGCAGGGGCGTGATGACGGTAATCGCGAAGAAGCCGAAGACAATGGAGGGGATGCCCGCGAGGAGTTCCAGCGTCGGCTTGGCAATCGAGCGCACGCGCGGACTGGCGTACTCGCTGAGGTAAATCGCCGTCACCAGGCCGATCGGAATCGCCACCGCCCCGGCGATCACGGCGATCCACAGCGTGCCGATCAAAAGGGGAATTACGCCGAACTTGGAGTTGACGTCGTTCCATTCGGTGCCGGTGAAAAAGTACGAGATCCGTTCGAACGACTCGGCCGGAGTCATCCACTCCAGAGTCCGTTTTTGTCGACCGTCGACCGTACTGTGAACTTCTTTCTTGCCAAAAAACTCGACCGAGCCGGCAAGC
Organism: Gemmatales bacterium; assembly: GCA_038217425.1. Lineage (GTDB taxonomy): Bacteria > Planctomycetota > Planctomycetia > Gemmatales > Gemmataceae > JAIEPT01. The sequence continues at coordinate 18,840 of JBBQPM010000009.1, read as the reverse complement.
AGCACCAGCAGAATCGAAAGTGTGACGCCGATGCAAAGCAGACCGCAGGCGAGCAGCGTCTTCTCAATGCACCATTCCTTGAAGCGTTGAGACGAAGAGAGGGGCTTGCGCAGTTGGGCCCGGAGCTCTTCGCGTTTCGCGTCCGTCAGGGGGGTGCTCATGGCATCTCGAAGAAGGCAGGGAGGGGTACGGATCTAGTTTCTGAGCGTCTGTTGTTGGGTAAGCTGCGCGCTTGCCTCGAATCGCGGCAAGCGCGCAGCTTGCCCCACGTTGATCTACTTGCCCGACAGATATTCTTCCAGTTCATCGCGCTGGATGAGTTGTTGGCGAGCGTCGAGCGGGAAGTACTTGGCATCTTCGACGAGATCGGCGCGGCGAAGGAAGAATTCGGCGAACGCCTTGACTTCGGGCCGTGCCAGCGACGTTTTTTTGATATAGATGAAGAGCGGTCGGCTGAGCGGATACGTTTTCGCGAGCACCGTTTCTTTGGTCGGCGCGTGGAACGCCTTGCCGTCCTTGGTGAGATGCACGACGCCGAGCTTGGTCTTGTTGGCGTCGTAGTAGGCGACGCCGAGGAAACCCATGGCAAACTTGTTGCCGGAAACGCCGACGACGGTGACGTTGTCGTCCTCGCTGCCGCTGTAGTCGGCGCGGATCAGGCGTTCCTTGCCGACGACGGCTTCGGTGAAGTAATCGAAGGTGCCCGAGTCGCTGCCGGCGCCGAACAGGGAGATGGCTTCATCCGGCCAGCTGGGGTCGACGTCCTTCCACTTCTTGGCGGCCGAGTCGGGATGCCAGATCTTCTTCAGTTGCTGGAGCGTCATGTTCTTGGCCCAGCTGTTCTCTGGGTGAATCACGATGGCCAATCCGTCCCAGGCGACTTGCAGTTCGAGGAACTCGATCTTGGCTTCTTTGCACTTGTCGGCTTCGCCCGACTTGATGGCTCGGGAGGCGCCGCTGATGTCGGTTTCGCCCTGGGCGAACTTCTTGAAGCCGCCGCCCGTCCCCGAGACGCCGATCGGGATGCTGACTTTTCCATGGGTCTTGCGGAAGTTGTCGGCCATTTGCTTGGAGACGAGGTACACGGTGCTGGAGCCGTCGATCTTGATTTCGCCCGTGAGGCTATCCTGGGCCGGGAGGGAGCTGGCGCACAGGGCGACTCCCAGCAGTCCGACGAACCAGCGCTGCAGATTTTTGACCATGACGCATTTCTCCGAAATGGGATACGAAGCGGGAATTGTGTCTTCAGGCATTGTGCCGAGGGATCGTGAACGTTGCAGGAGCGCATCGATGAAATTGTCGAGAAAAAAACGGCTCGCCGAGAGCCCTATCAGGTTAGAAGCCGATTGGGAGGAAACGATGTGCCGTATGTGAAGATTTCGTGAAGAGGACGGCTACTCCGGAACTGGTCGTTTCAGCATGCCCTTCTTGCGTTGGTCGTTCTGCAAAAGTCGCTGCAGGTCTTGCGGATTTCGCTCGAAGTAGAGTTCCGTGATGCGCCGACGCGTCTCGGGGTCGGCGAAATTTCGGCGCCAATCCTCGCGCGTCTTCTCGTCGAGATCCCCGCCTGCCAGGAAGTCCATGAGCTTCTTGTCCGCCAACCGCGGTAGATCCTGCACCACCGCGTCGGCGCGGTAGCGGTCCCAGTACTGCTTCGGGCCCGGAATCGTAAACCACGGCGGGTGCAAATCGTACTTCTCCGCCAGGCTCTTGATCAGCTCCGGATATTGCGGCCATTGGCTCGTTTGATAGAGCTGCCGTTTCTCTTCTGGCGTCAACTTGGGGAGCAATCTCTGCGACAGAAACTCGACCATCTCGCGTTTAAGGCCTTTTTCGTTGTAGACCCAAAGTTCGTTGGGTAGAACCTTCTGCTGTCGCGACGCGAACTGGCTGTACGCGATGCCGAAGTCGGGCCAACTCTCCAGCGACGTCTTGGGCACGTCGATGCCCCCTTTGCCGACCTTCTTCTCGATTTTCATCGGATTCCAAATGTCCTTGGGCAGATCAAGGAATTTGTGCCCGTACTTGCCCGGTAGTGCCGGCGGATGCTGGTCGGCGAGTTCCACTAGCGTCTTCGGATAATCGGGCCATTTCCCCTCGGCCGCTTCGAGCCGTTTCTTCTCCAGCGGGCTCAGCATCGGATAAAGATAGTCTCTGACGTAGGCCTGTATGCTGACGTTCTTCAGGTCGGTTTCAATGCGCTTGCGATCCTGGGGCGGAAGTCGGGGAGACAGGTAATCGCGGAAGAAGCCGGCGAGGCTGTCGGACTTCGATTCGGCGGGTAGATCGAAGTCTTCGAGCTTCGTCGGCAAGCCGATCTTCTCGTCGAGCTGACGCCAAAAGCGAGCGGCGAACTGCCATTTCGCGAGATCCTGACGTTCCTCCGCCCGCTTCTCGTGGATGAACTTCAAACGGGCCTTCCCCTCCAGCTGGCCCGCGCGTTCGCGCAATGCCAGGGGCTGCGTGGCCAGCCATTCGTCGAGCCGCATCTCTTCGATGAGCGCGAGCCGGGCTTCCTTGGACGGCGCTTCGCGGATCCGCTTCTGCGCCTCTTCCGGCAATTTCTCCAACCAGACCGCGTAGGCGTGCAGCGTGTTGGCCAGGCGCGCCTGCTTGGCCGACGATTCTTCATGCAGCCGATGATCGATGTCGCGAATCTGCTGCTGACGCTCGGCCGGCAGCGCGAGGAACGCCAGCCCTTCGTTCCACAGCCGTGCGTACCCCTCCGGGTTATTCTTTTGAAGCTGAAGAAGATTGTGCCGATACGACGCCAATTCCTCCGCCGTCGGTTCCGGCGCAGGCGCCAACGACGCCAGCACTGCGAACATCACGAGCGTCTTGTACACGGGTCTCATGGCTGCGTCTCCTCGTCGCCGAAGAGGTCGGGATGATCGAGGGCTTGCAGAAATTCGTAGTCGTCGACAGCGTCGTACTCGCGCCAGCGCGGCAGAATCTCGTAGTTTCGCAGGATCGCGTCTTCATGCGGCGAGGCCAGGCTCTTGCCCGCGAGGAACCCGGCGCCGAGCGCGAGGACAACGCCCACGGCGACGGCGCCCTTCACCCATGCGGGCGTCGGCGCGTAGCGCGGCACCTTGGCGGTGGTCGCGTCCTTCTTCTTCTCGATTTCCAGCCGATCGATGGTGCGATTGGTGAAGTCCGCGGACGGGGCATTCTTGGGGAGAAAGTCGAGCAAGCTCCAGGTCCGCTTGAGGGCCTCGAGTTCCGCCCGCGCCTCGGGATCCTGGTTGAGCTTCGCTTCCAGGGCCTGGGTCGCATCGACGTCCAGCTCGCCGTCCAGGTAAGCGGTGAGATTCTCGCGGTCGTCGTCCGATAAGCTCGACATGGAAGCCTCCTCGGGCGTCCCCAGGGAGTGCCATCCCTGGGCTTTCCTCTCGTTAAAACAACTCCTTGATCGGTTCGCCGCCGTGGCCGAAGTAGATCGGACGGTTGCTCGACGTGAACAACGGCCGCTGACGATCGATGCCCACTTTATCATACACGCTGGCGGCGTAGTCCTCCGGCGTGTGCGGTTGGTCGGCGACGTAGCCGCCGTCCTTGTCGGAGCGGCCGATCACTTGACCGCCGGGGACGCCGGCGCCGGCGAACGCGATCGAGTAGGCGTTGGTCCAGTGATCGCGGCCCTGGAAGCGATTGAGCCGAGGCGTGCGGCCGAACTCCGTCACGAAGCAGACCAGCGTCTCCTCGAGCAATCCACGTTGGTCGAGATCCTCGAGCAGGGCGGCGTACGCCTGATCGGTGCTCCCCATCATAACGTAGGTGCCGATGCCGTACCGTCCCTCGCCGCCGGCGGCGACGCGGACGGTACCGCAGGAGCCGTTGTTGTACATGTAGTCGTGATGGTCCCAGTTGAGGTTGAAGCCGCCGGGGGTTTCGGGCGTGAGCGGCCAGCGGACGTCGACGGTGACGAAACGGACGCCGGCTTCGATGAGCTTGCGTCCCACGAGATAACAGGCGCCGCGATGGCCGCGACCGTACTGGGCACGCACGGCGGGGGCTTCGTTCTGGAGGTTGAAGACGGAGGAGACGCGCGTGCTGGTGAGGATGTCGTGGGCCTGTTCGTAGAAGCGTTCCATACCGCCGACGTTGCCGCGGGCCAAGCCGCCGTCGACCTGGCCGAGCAGCGCCTGACGACTTTCGAGGCGCCGACCTTGATTCTCGGGGCACGGCAAGAGATTGTTGACGCGCCAGGCGGGGTCGGAGAGATCCCGGCCGCCGGTCTTGAAGACGCGCGTCGCGGCGGGGAGGAAGCCGTTGCGCGTCATGGCCGCCTGTTCGTGGTTGCCGGGCACCATGACGTACGGCGGCAGGAACGCGCAATCGCTCCCCTTGATGGTCGAGACGATGGAGCCGAGGTCGGGCATCTCGAGCGGGTTGCGCGGATGCGAACCGGAGAGGACGTACTGGGTGCCGTCGGGATGGCCGTTGGCGCCCGCCTTGGCGTGGTACATGGAGCGAACGACGGCGATCTTGTGCGCGAGCTTCGCCGTGTGCGGCATCAGTTCGGTGAACTGCAGGCCGGGAACGGAGGTTGCGATCGGGCGAAAGGGGCTGCGATGTTCCGCAACGACTTCGGGTTTCGGATCCCAGGTATCCAGGTGAGAGAGTCCGCCCTGTTCGAGGATGACGAGGACATTCTTGGCGGGGGCCGGGGTATTCGCCCGAGCGCGGGCGGCGAGCCAGTGGGGCAGCGACATCCCCAGGACGCTGGCGGCACTCGCGCCCAAAAAAGTTCGGCGGTTCAAGGTCATGAGCGGAGGACTCCGAGGAGTGCCGAGGCGGGAGGAGCGATAGGCAGCGGTATTTTAGCGGACGAGGAGAGGGGATGCAAGATAGCGTGTAAGCCCAGCGGGTGAGGTACTCCGAACCCCTGGGTTGAACGGGAGCGAACAAAATCCCAGGGGTTCGGAGTACCTCACCCGCTGGGCTTGAGGATTCGGATCGATTACGAGGGGCGCAGTTCGTTGGCGGAGGTTCGGACCTGATCGAAATCCTTGAGTTTCATCTCTTCGTGTACCACGGGATGCCAGGAACGGTTTCGTTCGCTGGCGGGGACGTGATTCTCGCGTGCCCAGCGGCGCAGCTTCAACTCTTCGATGAAATCCAGCTCCATAAACGCGGCTCCTCAGAACGGTTCGGGAAAATGCGGTCGTTTAGCTACGGCTGTTAGAGTACGAGGCGCCGTGCAAACAGCAAGCGGGGAACCGTCGGATTTGTCTACGCGGGGGGGAGTTCGCGGAAACGATAGCCGACGCCGCGGACGGTTTCGATGTAGTCGATCTCGTCGCCGAGCTTTTTCCGCAAGGTTTTGATGTGTACGTCGATGGTTCGTTCGAGGACGATGGCGCCTTCGCCGATGGCGACGTCCATCAGCTGGGGGCGCGAGAACGCCCGGCCCGGTTGGCGGAGCATGCATTCGAGCAGGCGGAACTCCGTCGGCGTCAGGTCGAGTTCGGCGCCGTTCGCGGTCGCCTTGTGACGCACGCGGTCGATGCAGACGCCCAGATGTTCGATGAGATCGCTGGGGTCGCCCGTCTGCTCGGTGCGTCGCTGCAAGGCGCGGATTCGCTGCATCAGAACTTTGACGCTGAACGGCTTGGTGACGTAATCGTCCGCCCCCATTGTGAAGCCCACCACCTGATCCGTCTCCTCGGCCTTGGCGGTGAGCATGAGAATGGGGATGCTGCGGGTACGTTCGCCGGAGCGCAACTCCCTGCAAACTTCGAGGCCATCGATCTTGGGGAGCATCAGATCGAGCAGAATGAGATCGGGCAGCTGCATCTGCGCCTTGCGCAGGCCTTCCTGGCCGTCGTGGGCGAGGATGACGTCGTACCCTTCGCGTTGCAGGTTGTATGCCAGGACGTCGGTGAGGCCACGTTCATCGTCGACGATTAATACACGAGGGCGAGCCATAGATGAATTCACCTGAATCGGAAGCGGAAGAAGGGCGGCAACCAATGGAGTCTCCTTGCGGAAGTTCGCGAACGTGCGTTATCAGCGACGGCTTAACGTTCCATCTCAACCAAACCCGGCTTGTGGCGGACGATTTCGCCTTCGACCAGATAGACGACGTCTTCGGCGATGTTGGTGGCGTGATCGGCGATCCGTTCCAGATGCCGGGTCGCGGAGAAGAATGACAATCCGGGTTCGACCATTTCGGGCGAGGATTGCATGGTACGGATCAAGTCGTCGATGATCTTGCGATTGAACTCGTCGACCTGATCGTCGAGTCGGCAGACGCTGCGGGCGAGTCGGGCGTCGAGATTCACAAAGGCGTCGAGGCTTTGTCGAACCATCGAAGTGGTGAGATCGGTCATGCGGCGCAGGTCGTCGGGCATCGGCAGCGGCGGCGACTTGGTCAGCGCGATGGCGCGCTCGGCGATGTCCTCAGCCAAGTCGGCCATGCGCTCGAGTTCGGCGTTGATCTTGAGTGCCGCGGTGATGCGGCGCAAATCGACGGCCACGGGCTGATGCAGCGCGAGCAGCTTGAGGCATTCCTCTTCGATGAGGTTTTCCTCGGCGTCAATGAAGCGGTCGCCGTCGATCACTTCATAGGCGAGCGTGGGCTGTCGTTCTTCGAGGGAACGGATGGCCTTGTGCAGCGCCTCTTCGACGGACGCCGCCAGGGCGATGAGGTCGCGCTGGAGGTAGTCGAGGTCGCGCTGAAGGTGTTTGGACATGGTGAAGCTCCTGCCTGGCGCCCGATCAACCGAACCGTCCGGTGATGTAATCCTCGGTCTGTTTCGCTTGCGGGCGGGTGTACAGCTGATCGGTGGGCCCAACTTCGATGAGCTTCCCCTGAAAGAAAAAGGCGGTCTGATCGGAAACACGTGCAGCCTGCTGCATGTTGTGCGTGACGATGATGATCGTGTAGTTGCGTTTGAGTTCGAAGATAAGATCCTCGATGCGCGAGGTCGACGCCGGGTCGAGCGCCGAGGCCGGTTCGTCCATGAGGAGCACGTCGGGATCGGTGGCGAGCGCCCGGGCAATGCACAGCCGCTGCTGTTGTCCGCCCGACAGGGAGAGCGCGGACGTGTGCAAACGATCTTTCACTTCTTCCCACAGCGCCGCCTGTTTCAGGCTGCGTTCGACGGTTTCCTGCAAGAAGGCGCGATCGCGAATGCCCGCGACCCGGCAGCCGAAGATGACGTTCTCGAAGACCGATTTGGGAAACGGGTTGGACTTCTGAAAGACCATGCCGACGCGTCGGCGCAGCTCCACCAGGTCGATGCCCTTGCGATAAATGTCTTGACCGTCGAGCAGGATGGCGCCGGTGTGGCGGGTGCCGTCGATGAGGTCGTTCATGCGGTTGAGGAGCCGCAGGAAAGTCGACTTGCCGCAGCCGGAGGGGCCGATGAGGGCCATGACCGATTTCTTCTGCACGACGAGATTGATGTTGAAGAGCGCTTGCTGAGAGCCGTACCAAAAATCAAGGTTCTTGACGTCGAAGGTGGTTGCGTGTCCTTTCGCGGTGATTTCTCGTCCGTTGAGAGAGCGTTCGGAAATGATCGCGGAATAGGTCAGCGTTGACACGTGAGCACCCCAGGGCTGGTCCGCAGCCGGCGGCGCTGCCGGCCTCGAGACATGGGATAGGATAAAGGCCAATTGTGTTGATTTGATGAAGATGAAGCAAAGGATCCGGGAGTCTACGTTTCGCCCAGCGCTTCCTCCAGCACCGCCTCGGCCACGAAGATCGGCACCTGCGCGGAAACCGCCAGCGCCACCGCATCGCTGGGCCGACAGTCGATCTCGATCATCTCCTCGGCATTGCGAATCCGCAGCTTGGCGAAGTACGTGTGGTCGCGCAGTTCGCTGATGAGAATATCCTGCAACTCGCCCCCCAAGCTGCTGATGACGCTGGTGATCAGGTCATGCGTGAGCGGACGCGGCGAAGGCGTTCCCTTCACCCGGCGATCGATGCTGGTCGCCTCGAAAATCCCGATCACGATCGGAAAGCTCCGCTGGCCGTCGACTTCGCGCAGCATGATGATTTGCTGATCGAGCACCTCGTTGATGATGATTCGCTTGAGTTCCATCGGGACGAGCACAGCGGGCCTCGCTTTCACGCACAACGAGAATGGGGATGCGGGTATTGTAGTCCTCGCCAATTCCCGGGGATAGCCATCCCGGGGCATTCGGCTATCCGAACGTGAACTCCGGCAGGCGCAGCACCTCGCCCCCCTTGAGCGCCGACTGGTGGGCCAAAATGCCGACGCAGGTCCAGTTCGCCGACTGCACCGCGTTGGGCCAGGGATCGCGATTCTCGGCCAGGGCGCTCACGAACTCGTGCACCATGTGCGGATGCGAACCGCCGTGCCCGCCTCCCTGGACGAAGGACAAGTGCTCGGCGTCCTGAATCGTCGTCGTGAACGGCCGAATCTCCGCGGGCAACAAGTGCGCGAAGTCCGGCACCTTCACCCGGCTGGCAATCTCGTGCTCCGGCTTCTTGGCCGTGTGCAGTACGTGTTCTTCGCCTTCCACCAGCGCCCATTCGAAGCTCTTCAGCGTGCCGTAGACGTCGAAGCTCTCGCGGTACTGCCGGGCGGTGTCGAACAAAAAACGCCAGATGTGCGCCGCGACGTCGCTGTCCTTGATCTTGATGTGGCACGACTCGACCGCGAACTTGTTGCCCGACTTCTGCGCTAACTCCTCGCGAATCGTACCGGAGCCGAAGCACGACACCGTCTCCGCCCGGCCGTCGACCAGACCCAGGATCGGACTGACGACGTGCGTGGCGTAGTGCATTGGGATCATTCGCTGCCAGTAGTCGGGCCAGCCGTCCATGTCCTGCGGATGCGACGCGGCCATGTATTGAATTTTCCCCAGCTCGCCTTTGCGGTAGAGATCCTTGATGTAAAGAAACTCGCGCGAGTAGACGACAGTCTCGGCCATCATGTATTTGAGGCCGGTCTTCTTGACGAGGTCGCAGATTTCCTGGCATTCGTCGACGGTCGTCGCCATCGGCACGGTACACATGACGTGCTTGCCCGCCTTGAGGGCGGCGATCGACATCGGCGCGTGGTCCGGGATCGGCGAGTTGATGTGCACGAAATCGACCTCCGGATCCTCGAGGACGTCTTCGTAGCTGGTGAAGCGTTTGCCGATCTTGAAGTGGTTGCCGACCTTCATCAGCTTGTCGACGTTCCGCTGACAGATGGCGTAGAGGTTTGCCTGCGGATGTTTCTGGTAAATGGGAATGAACTCGGCCCCGAAACCGAGACCGACGATGGCGACGTTGACTTTCTTGGAACTCATGCCTGACCTCAAAGTGGATGGTTAAATCTCGACCGAACGCGAAAGCCCAGGGATGGCTATCCCTGGGGAAAGCGCCAGGTATCGTCACGTTCACGCCGGAGCAGAGGAATCACGTTTGCGGCGCGTCCCCAGGGATAGCCATCCCTGGGCTTTCCTGGAACGTTCTACATGAACGTACTCAACAGGCGCACTTCTTCCTTGCTCCCCACGACGAGCGGCGTGCGCTCGTGCAGGCTCGTCGGCGTCTTGTCCAGAATGCGCGACCTGCCGTCGTGCGCCTCGCCCTGCGCCTGTTCCGCCAGGAACGCGATCGGATTCGCTTCGTACAGGAGCCGAAGTTTTCCCTGCGGATGCGACTTCGTCGGCGGATAGAGGAAAATGCCCCCCTTGAGCAGCGTGCGATGAAAATCGGCGACCAGCGAACCGATGTAGCGGGAGGAATAGGTCCGCCCGGTTGCACCGCTGCGCAGGTGCGCGAGGTACTTCCGATACGGCTCGGGGAAGCTGTCGGCGTACGCCTCGTTGACGGAGTAGAAGTTGCCGTGCTCGGGCATGACGATGCGGGGATGGCTGATGAGGTAGGCGCCGATGGCGGGATCGAGCGTGAATCCGCTGACGCCGTTGCCGGCGGTGTAGACGAGCATGGTCGAGGAGCCGTAGACGACGTAGCCGGCTGCCGCCTGAGTGTAGCCGGGCTGGAGGACGTCGATCATGGGATCGCGTTTCGAGGTCGGATCGGGTTCGCGTCTGAGGACGGAAAAGATGGTGCCGACGCTGACGTTGACGTCGATGTTGGAGGACCCGTCGAGGGGATCGAAGACGACGACGTACTTGCCGTGTTCGCGATCGCGGGAGACGACGACGGGTTCGTCATTTTCCTCGGAAGCCATGACGGCGACGTTGCCGCGATTGCCGAGGCAGTGGATGAGCGCCTGGTTCGAAATGACGTCGAGTTTCTGGACGGTTTCGCCCTGGATGTTTTTGCCGCCGCCCGCTTCGCCCAGGATATCGGCGAGTCCGGCGCGGCGCACGCGGTCGGCGATGATCTTGGTCGCCAGGGTGATGCCGGAGAGAAGCCAGGAAAACTCGCCCGAGGCGTTGGGACGGTGACGGCGCTGCTCTTCGAGAATGTGCTGCTGCACGGTCATGATGGGAACGGACATCGTTGGCTCCGCAAGGCTTTGGCGACGTGAAGTTTCGTTGGTAGAATAAGGCCGGGCACGCACGAACGCAAGGAGAACCTCATGGAACCGCTCGCGAATTTTGAAGGCCGACTCGTCCCGCTCTCGGAAGTCAGGATCCCCGCGACCGATCGCGGCTTCCTCTTCGGCGACGCCATCTACGAAGTTTTACGCGTCTACAACAACCGCCCCTGGCTCGAACAGGAGCACTGGGATCGGCTCGCCCGCAGCCTGAAGGAGATCCACATTGCCGGCGTCGACCTCGCGGATCTGCGCCGCCGGATGGCCCAGACGTTGACGGCCGCCAACTTCGGCGAAGCGATGGTCTACATCCAGATCACGCGCGGCTCGGCGCCGAGAACGCATGCGTTCCCCAAGTCGGCCAAGCCGCTCGAACTCCTCTGGGTCCAGCGCTACGACGACGGCCCGACCGCGGCGCTACGCGAAATCGGTTCGAGCGTCGTCACCCATCCCGATCTGCGCTGGCAGCGCTGCGACGTCAAGTCGACCAACCTCCTCGCCAACGTCCTCGCCTGCCAGGTCGCGGCCGAGAAAAACGCGCGCGAGGCGATCTTGTACTTGCCCGACGGCACCCTCTCCGAAGCGTCGCATAGTACGTTTTTCTGGGTCAAGGACGGCGTCGTCAAAACCACGCCGATCAAGGCGAACATCCTCCCCGGCATCACCCGGCAGTTCGTAATTCGCTTATGCCAGAAGAACGACATCCCCTTCCGCGAGGAGACGCTGAAGATGAGCGAGCTGTTCGGCGTCGACGAGTTTTTCCTGTCGGGGACGACGGCGGAGGTTCTCTCGGTAGTGACGGCGGACGGCCGAAGCCTGGGCGGAGGCACGCCGGGAGCGATCACGCGGCGTTTGCAGCACCTGCACGACGCCGCCATTCGCGAGTTCCTCTCGCGGTAATCACCGAGCCACGCCCGTCAGAAAGCGGGAACTGCATCTCTTGCGACGAACTGTGTTCCCTGCAGGAGTCACTGTTCCCGCGTCCTGACTTGACGGACGCGGCTCGGGAATTCGACGACACGGTTCGGGAATTTCTCAATTCCGTTATCCCACTGCCCGGACTATCCGCTTGTGCGGCTGCGCCTCGATCCAGGCAAAGGCTATCGAATCCCCGGCGGCGGCGTGTTGAAGGCAGTCTGAATTTTGCGAGGAATCTCTTCGATCTCCTTTCAACGCCTTTACAGACGCCGTTTCTGTCCTGAAATCTTGTAAACGAGGGAAACGACCCATTGGGAGCCAGGCCATGAAATCACCGTACTGTTCACATGCCGTGTGTTTGATCGGGATGAGTGCGTTATTTCTGGGAACAGTCGCATCCCCCGCGCGCCCGGTCGAACCAATTCCGATTGGCGTCGCGGATCCAAAGATTCTTGAGACGCTCGATTCTCTCGGGGACAACTGTTCCGCATTGCTGCCTGCCCTGCGAACGGCGGGGGATCTCAACGACGTGGCCAGGAAGTTCGGACTGGAGAAGACCGGGCCGGGTCAGCGGGACTATTGCATCAAATTGGCCTGGATGCCCGACCGAAAGCGAGCCATCTTCTACGGAGCCAATCACGGAGTGCCGCACCGGCTGAATGATGTCTGGGAGTATGACCTGCCGAGCAATACCTGGGTGTGCCTGTACGGTCCTGATCCAAGTAAGAATGCCAAGGCCGACTACAAGGACGTGGACTGGGAAAACGTCAAGGAAGGCGTCATTCGTACGAAGCGCGGCGGGCCGGCGATACTGCCGCATTCGTGGTGGAACCTGACATACGATCCCGAAATGAAGGCGATGCTGACCTTCTGTTCCTGGTCGATGTCTCATCCCGGGTTGTTCAAACTTCTCCAGGCCGGCAAACACAAGCCTCCGCTCTGGGCGTTCTACCCTTCCACGGGAAAGTGGGAACCGATCGTTGACAGCAAATTCGAAGGCCCAAAGCCGGCCTACGAAAACGCACGCTCCCTCGAGTACGTTCCCGAACTCGGCGGCAGCGTTTGGACCAAGAGCGATGGAATGTGGCTCTACAACTCGCGATCCAACACATGGAAATCCCTTGGCTCCCGCAAGGATTACCCCAGCGGCCTGCCGGCGCGCGAGCAGGTGACCGTATATGTGCCCGATCGCAAACTGATCGTCGCGCACGATGTCCGGGGGCAAGGCGGATCGGGCGGAAAGGGATTTCCCGCCTCCCGTACGAGCCATTACGACACGGGCCGTAACACCTGGACTACGGCGTTCGAAGGCGCGGAAATGAATAACCCGCCCGCGGGTTTCGATGCGCGAACGAACTTCGTTTACGATTCTGTCGGCAAGGTCTGCTTGCTTTGGGATCGTTCCTGGACGAAGGCTCTGTGGGCTTACGATCCCTCGATCGCAAAGTGGGAGAAACTCGAACCGAAAGGCCCGCCGCCACCCGTCGGCCGCGATTCGGCACTCGCGTACTACGACGAGGCGAGAAATGTCTTCGTGATTCCCGGTCAGTGGATCTACCGATTCAAGAAACGCGGGCCGTAAGCGACTTCTATTCCATACCAGTCCCACGCAATCCTCGAGCCGAACAGGATTGGGAATGTCCCAATCCTGTTCGGCTCGCTATTGGCGCCACCGAAATATCAATGTATTGCGCTCCCGACGACAATCGCGCATCCTGTGGTTCATGGAGCCGGTTAACTCACCCCTGAACCCAAGATCCGCGAAAAGGACTTTCGCGGCCTCAAATACTTCGACCAGCTCGGCCCCCTATTGGAACGCCTCCACGACGACGGTTGCAAACGCGACGTCGCCAAGAATCGCAAACTGCATTTCGATCAGTATTGCATGCTCCTCTTCAATCCCCTCGTCAAATCTCTTCGCGGTCTCCAGCAGGCCAGCGAACTCAATAACGTCCAAAGGAAGCTCGGCTGTCCGCGCACTTCCCTCGGCTCGCTTTCCGAAAAAACAGCGCCTAAATAAACATGCTTGTCCCCTTTTCCGCTATCCCACGAATTGCGAAAGATAAATGTCGCGACGGCCAGACCAAATGTAGCTCGAGCAACAGGCTATTGCGATGACGACGGCATTATGCGCCCCAAACAAATCGATCCCCATCACGGTGTAAGCGAGCGGCGTATTGGCGACCCCGGCCCGTCCGGCTACACCAGCCTGACGCGAATGCCCGACGGCCGAATCGGCCTGCTCTACGAGAGCGACGGCTATCGAAAAATCAAGTCCGTTGCATTCGGGACTCGATTCGCTCGGTAGTGAAGCATGCTTCAGCGAATAACCGTGCGTGATTCTGCGGCAATGGGGAGTCAGTCATTTATGAAAATCGAATATATCGGCTCGAAAGAACACCCGCTCTTTAAGGAGGTCGGCCCTTTGCAAGCGAGCGGCTCTAAAGGACAGGAAGCCAGAGCGGCGAGCGGTCAAGCATTGCTTGAAGGCATTCATTTAGTGCAAGCCTGGGTCGGAGATCCTGCCCTGAACGCCATAATGACCTCTGAGGTCGGTTTGCGCCACGTAGAAATCGCGCAGGCGATTTACACCCATCTGGCGACTTGTCCCGGAACGCGCCTCTATCAATTAGATAAAGGATTGTGGGCTTTGCTGAGCGATCTGGTCAATGGGCCACATCTCGCCGGCCTATTCCATCTGCCTGAATCTTGCTTGAAGAGCCCGCAATCGACCGCTACTTTGGCAGGAGACGTCGTCGTTTTGGTTCGCATTCAAGACGCGGGAAATGTAGGATCCATTTTGCGTACCGCAGCGGCAGCAGGCTTTACTCAAGTGGTGGCTTTGTCGGGATGTGCGCATTTGTGGTCCAGCAAAGTACTGCGGGCCGGGATGGGCGCCCATCGATTATTGGATCTTTACGAAGGTTGGTCTAGTCAACAAGTATTGAACGCGGTGACCGCCCCGTTGCTAGTAGCGACTGCTGATGGAAGTGCAGATCTGTTCGATTTGAAAGACGAACTCGTTCATCCGGTTGCCTGGGTAATGGGTAGCGAAGGTTTGGGAGTTTGCGAAGATTTGAAGGCTGGGGGCAAAACGGTTCGCATTCCAATTGACCCTCGCGTCGAATCCCTTAATGTTTCCACCGCAGCCGCGGTATGCATGTTTGAAACGAGCCGCATCCGGCGCAGTGGGTCTAGACCTGGCTGATGCGATTGAGAAGAAGGGAACGTAGCCGGCTTTCCTTTCTTCTCCTGTAAGAGCGTTCGGAAGAAATGACGGAATATCAGTAAAGAGATTCCGAATTAGGCGAGCGGCCGACGTGAGTCGGCCGGTACGTGTGCTTGAGCGGTTGCGATCAGATCTTCGAATGGGATGCTATACCGGCCGACTGACGTCGGCCGCTCGCCTTAGCCGATCGCCAAGCTTTGCAGCGATTGCGTTCATTTCTTCCGAACGCTACAAGGGACGCGGAGGTTCCGCGCCCCCTATCGCTCGCGGCATCGTCAATAGCCGATGGTTACGAGTAGGTGCCCGAGATTGTTGGTTCCGATTCCATAGCCTTGCTTCGCCCGATAATTCACGGTCTTATGCCCGTTTTTCAGCAACGTTTCCGGTCGATGCGTCGACAACGTTTGGTGTTTTCCGTTGTGCTCGCCGGCGAGGAATCGGACGATTCGCAAGGAGTTGTCCGCGAACTGCTCGATCTCGATCTTGTCGTATTGCCCGGTGGCTTTGATCCAGATCTTCCCTTTGAATTTCCACGTGTTGCCGATTTTTTGCTGGATGTCGAAGCGGGCCGGCAGCCCGCACCAATTACCCTGGAAGCTGCCGACCCGCAAGTCGTGGTCTGCGGCCTCGCAGTTTTGTGCCGTTAGCGACGCGCCCAGACCCACCGCGACCACGACGAATTTGACGATGAACTGTTTCACGATTATTCCCTGCCGCTTTCGCGGCCATTACGTTGTGCATGAAAGGTTGGTTGATTCCAGCCGAGCCGTTCGCTCGAGCGGCTCATGAGTCTTATGCAGCAACGTGGGGCGGAGCGGACAGGAATTCGCAAAGTGGGCCGCAAAAAAAAGGGAGACGCGGTTGGGGGCGTCACGTTCGCGTCTAAAACGTCCGCTCGCGGTGAATCTCGAATGCCTGCGATTTGACGGCCGTCGGTTCGTGCCAGCGCCGACCGATGCGGACCAGCAGTTGCCACGGTCGGCTCAACAGGGCCTGTGTCTGAATGCGGAACATCGAATGCGACGGCGACAACTTGAGCCGCCAAGCCCAGCGCAGCGGATTCGACTTGTGATACCAAAGAAATCGCATCGCCTCCCGCCGGCCGTCCGCGCCGCCCGGCAGTGCGGTCAAACACTGCTGGCCCCATTTCCAGTGGACGTACGGCGCCACCCAGGAGGCGAATCGGCCCGGCTTCGTTCGCATCGGCACGTCGCGCACCTCGGCGCCGAGCAGCTCTTGCGCCAGACCGACGATGCACTCGATCCACTCGGCCAGCCAGGTTTCGCCTTGCAGGCAATAGTCCCAGTCGAAATTCTCGGGGAGATTCTCGAGGGCGGCGGCGATGTCGCACAGCCACAGCGGACGCTCCAGTACGTGACGCACCAGGTGCAAGCATAGAAGCCGAAGATGATCCTCGGCTCCCAGGATGCGGATCGCGGTCGATTCGAGCGGCACGAGCTGGCTGCGGGCGACGGCTTCGTCCCAGGTTCGGCCTTTGAGATCGGGGATGCCGGCATGCAAATCGAGGTGCTGGGCGAGATCGGGGTTTTGTTCCAGGGCGGGGAGCAGGCTCGCCAGGCGCTGCGGAGGAACGCAGACATCGACGTCGCCGTAGGGCCGAAGCCAGGGATGGGCGTAGTGTCGAGCGGACGACCAACCCTTGACGAGCAGCGGCTCGCCTTGCAAAGAGCGGAGCCAATCGGCGATCTGCGGGATCTGCCGTTCGCGCGCGGCGCCGGCGGCGAGGGAGTTGCGATAGATCTTGCCGAGTCGGCGTCCCTCGGGAGTCTTGGCAAGAGGAGAATTGCCGAGAGCATGCCAGCAGAGCGCTCCGCTGCCGGATCGGCTCAACCCGGGTGCGATCGCCTGGAAGGCTTCCGGAGAAATGCGAACGGCGGGCGGACTCGCTCGCCAGGCGCCCTGCAGGGCCTGGCAGACGGCCTGACCCAGGGTGAAGCAATCGGGAGTAGGCATCATACTGGAGATCCTCCGTACGCCCGGAAACAAGAAAATGCCATGACTACAAAGCAGCGGCTTGAAGCGTCAGCCACTTCAAACCGCTCTCTCGCGCTCACGGCTCTTGAAGCATTTCATCCTACGAACAGGCCAATTCTGGTAAAGTTACGAGGTCGGGATCGGAACGCAATTTCCGCCATTGCATTGCATTCCCAAGCCGCATGACGTGCCATTGAGATTTGGGTCAGCGATGTATTGGCAAATATTTGGCACTCCAGGAGTTTTTTTGCAAGTGACTGTATTGCAAAACCTGGGAAGACAGTCTGAAGCGTCGGTGCATTGGCCCCCAAAAATCGAATCGCCCGCTTGGGCCCTCGGCGCCGACAGCGACATGATGACCGGAATCGACACGGCGAGAGCAGCCATTTTCCGCAACGCCGAGCGGCGCGACGAACGCGACCGCGTCGGGTCGGGGGAACTTCGCGTCTGCGGCACTAGCAAATTTCGGCGTTCCAATTGCTCCAGCGCCAACTGCACCAGCGCTTCGGGGAACTCGCAACTCTCGTGATCCCACACGAGCTTCGCGAGTTCTTCCAGGCTGGTCCGCCCGTCGCAGTGTTTCCAGACGAGCGCCGACTTCGGGCTCAGACAATGGACCTTGTTGTTCTCCAGATCGTACGCCACCGTTTCGTGCGGCAACTCACGCACGGTGAGCTTCTCGGTTCTTGCCAACGGATACATGCGGATCTCCCTATCCGGGGCCTGAAAAGTAGTTGCGAACCGCACGTAAAGCCCCCATTACGTTCGGCTCCCCCTCGAACTCGACGTCCGTGCCGGGTTCCCTCATTTCACGTAACAGCCTGCAAGAGTGCATCGACCATGTCTTCCGCGTTGCCGCGCACTCCCTTGAGCGCGCGTGCCCCCGGAATCAACCGATGCAGCGCGTTCAGCGTTCGTTCCGGCTGCCGCTGGACGGCGATGGTGTTGTCGAGCAGTTCCATGACCGCTTTGCCCGCCGTCGCCGGGCGCGGCTGCCAGCGGGCGCCCTCCTGATATTTCGTGAGGACGACCAGGCCGACCGGCAGCGGCTCGCGGGCCGTCGTTCCCCCCAATTCCTCGGCCGACACCCGTTTGGGAAACTGGCCGTCGGGCTGGCGCAGCACCATTCGGCGCGGATAGGGATGGACCAGGCCTTCGTCGTCGAGGACGGCGTATTCGTCGGAGTGGTAGGTAGCTCCCGCCTGAACGAGGGCCTTCACCAGCGTCGATTTTCCCGAGAAACTGCGCGCGGGGATGAGGATCGCTCGGCCCTTCCAGCTCACCACGCCGGCGTGGACGAAAATCCGATCCTTGGCGTGCTCCGCCACCACGCGCTGCAGGTCCGTTTCCAGAAACTCCAGAATCTTCGAGAGATCCAAATTTCGGCCCAGGCGATGCAGTCCCGTGTAGAGGAGGTTGAACTGCCGAACCTTCGCTCCCGGCAGGGACTTGCTGATCTTGATCGAGTAGAGATAATCGACGAGATTCGACGGCGCCGGCTCCCAGCAAGGGGGGAGACACGCGAGCACTTCCGGCGGCATCTCCGGCACGTTCACGCGCACGCCGATCTTCAGCCCATACGCAATAAAACTCAACCCTGTCGCCCAGCCCAGGCGATCGATCTTTTGCATTCAGGAGGAGGGATTGGGAAAGCGCGGCACGCAATCGGAAGCTGTCGCGCCTGCAGGCGGCGCGGGCACGGGAACGTCGTGGGGCGAAGCGTTCATGGCGGAAAACTCCATTTTCCGGTCGTCGATCGTGCGGAAATTCCGACTGCGGACGTCCGCGAATCGGGCGAACGTAACAGATAATGACAAATTCGTCAAGAATGAAAATGGCGCAGCGCGAAAGTGGAAAAGGGGACAGGGCACGTAGGCATAAGCCGTGAAGGCAAAAGTGGTTAGGATTGCTTTAGTCCACTGGGGGCTTTCTCGGCCGCCCGCGTCGGCGAAGCGACGACTCCAAGCCTAACGCTGACCGATTGGGCACATAGTACACGTATCCCGCATCGGAACTGCGCATCCGCCTGGCCATGCCGCTAATCGTATCGCACCCAAACTAATGCGTCAATAATACCTAACCCGACCCAATCCTGTTCGGCACGCTATTTGCGCCATTGAAATATAAATGTACAGTATTGCGCTCCCGACGACAATCGCGCATCTTATTGTTCATGGAGCCGGTTACCCCCACCCCTGAACCCAAGATCCGCGAAAAAGATAT
>JBBQPM010000008.1:0-67056 GCA_038217425.1 Gemmatales bacterium | reverse complement strand
GTCACGATCTTGCCCCGGATGGGGCAAAGGGTTGTAGCCACGGGTGGAGCGCAGCGCAACCCGTGGAAAGACGTGACTACCCGATCGCTCCGGAGGAGCGAAGGAATCCGGTGCGGCATGGACGTAGTCTGCTCCGCCCCTGCCGGGGCAGTCGAATTTCCTCGTGCAACCACGGGTTGCGCTGCGCTCCACCCGTGGCTACCTTCCGCCGCCCCATCCGGGGCGAAAAATGGCAACTCGATGTCCATACCCGAACGCGACTTGGTCTAAACGAAATTCGCTACTCCTCGAACCGCAGCAGCAGGTCGCCCGCCTCCACTTGCGTGCCGGCGCGGACCAGGATCTCCGCGATCTTGCCGGCGCGCTCGGAGTAGACGGTCGTCTCCATCTTCATCGCCTCGAGCGTGCACAACTTCTGTCCCTTGGGAATCTCCTCGCCCGCGGCCACCGCGAAACGCACCACCAGGCCCGGCATCGGCGCTCCGACGTGGTTCTTGTTGCCGACCTCCGCCTTCAGCGGGCCCTTGGCGACGTCCGTCAGCGAGCGATCGACGACCAGCACCTCGCGCGGTTGGCCGTTCAGCTCGAAAAAGACTACGCGTCGGCCGTCCGGATGGGCGTCGCCCACCGTGAGGAACTTGATGATGAGCGTCTTGCCCTCTTCGATGCTGGCGGCAATCTCGTCGCCCGGCTCCATGCCGTAGAAGTAGACATTCGTAGGAAGAACGCTGGTATCGGAGTAGAGCGCCTGATGCTGCGTGAAGTCGGCGACGACGCGCGTGTAGAGCAAATACGTGACGACGTCGCGGTCGCTGATCGGCTTCTTGCGTTCCTCCGCTAGCTTCTTGCGCACCGCTTCAAAATCGGCCGGCGGCAGCGACGCGCCGGGCCGATCGGTCATCGGCTTCCGCCCCTTGAGAATGCGCTTCTGCAGCTTCTCAGGGAAGCCCCCCACCGGTTGGCCGAGACGCCCCTCGAAGAACTCGATCACCGATTCCGGGAACGCCAGCTCGCGCGTGCCGTTCACGACCTCGTCCGGCGTCAGGTTGTTGCCCACCATGAAGAGGGCCATGTCCCCCACGACCTTCGACGTCGGCGTCACCTTGACGATGTCGCCGAACATCTGATTCACCTCGGCGTACATCTTGCACGCCTCGTCCCAGCGGCTCTCCAGCCCCAGGCCGATCGCCTGCTGCTGCAAGTTCGTGTACTGCCCGCCCGGCATCTCATGGCGATAGACCTCGGCGCTCGGCGCGAGCTGACCCGTCTCGAACGGGCGATAGAACTGGCGAACGTGCTGCCAGTAGTCGGCGGTCTTTTGCAGCAAGTCGTAGTCGAAACCCGTATCACGCGGCGTGAACCGCATGCACTCGACGAGGGTGTTGAGATTGGCCTGCGCGGTGTTGCCCGACATCGGTCCCATCGCCGCGTCAACGATATCGATGCCTTCATTCGCCGCGGCGACGAGCGAGGCGATCTGCCCACCGGCCGAATCGTGCGTGTGGAAGTGGATCGGGATGCCGATCTCTTGCTTGAGCGTGTTCACGAGTTTCTGCGCCGCGGCGGGTTTCACCAGCCCGGCCATGTCCTTGATGCCGAGGATCGAGGCGCCGAGCTTCTCCATCTGCTTGGCGAGATCGACGTAATACTTGAGCGAATACTTGTCGCGTTTCGGGTTGAGGATGTCGCCGCTGTAGCAGATCGCGGGCTCGGCGATGGCGCCCTCCTCGCGCACGCTGCGGATCGCCAGTTCCATGTTCGGCAGCCAGTTGAGGGCGTCGAAGATGCGGAAGACGTCCACGCCCGCGGCCGCCGACTCCTTGACGAAGAGTTTCACCACGTTGTCCGGATAGTTCGTGTACCCGACCGCGCTGTTGGCCCGCAGCAGCATCTGGAACAGGATGTTCGGCACGGCCTCGCGCATCTCGGTCAGCCGCTGCCAGGGATCTTCCTTGAGAAAACGCATCGAGGTGTCGAACGTCGCTCCGCCCCACATCTCGAGCGAGAAAAACTGCGGATGGAGCTGCGCGTAGACCGGCGCGATCCGCAGCATGTCGTAGGTGCGCATGCGCGTCGCCAGCAGCGATTGATGGGCGTCGCGGAACGTCGTGTCGGTCAGCAGCAGACGCTTTTCGTCCTTGATCCACTGCATGAACTTGTCGTGGCCGAGCTTCTTGTAGAGATCGCGCGAGCCTTCCGGACGGGTCGCGCCTTTTTCGAGCGGCGGCACAGGGGCGACGTCCTTGGGGATCAGCTTGCGCAGCTCGGGCGTCTTCGCGGTCTTCTTGACCGACGCTTCGAAATGGCCATTGACGATGACGTCGCCGAGGTACGTCAAGACCTTCGTGGCGCGATCCTGACGCGTCGGCAGATCGAAGAGGGTCGGCGTCTCGTCGAGGAAGCGGGTGGTGATGCCCCCCTTGCGGAACTCTTCGTGATTGACGAGGTTGATGAGGAACGGGATGTTGGTTTTGACGCCGCGGATGCGGAACTCTTGCAAGCAACGTTCGATTCGGCGAATGGCGTCGATGAAGCGGATGCCGTGCGCGGTGACCTTGACGAGCAGCGAATCGTAGAACGGCGTGATGACGGCGCCGGAGAATGCCGTGCCCGCGTCGAGGCGGATGCCGGGGCCGCCGGCGGAACGGTAGTGGCTCAGCCGGCCGTAGTCGGGGATGAACTTGTTCGCGGGATCTTCCGTCGTCACCCGGCACTGGACCGCGAAGCCGTGCGAGACGATCTTGCTCTGGTCGCCCATGCCGATCTCGGGATCGGAAAGGGGCAGGCCCCCGGCGATCAAGATCTGCGACTTGATGAGGTCGTAGCCGGTGACTTGTTCGGTGACGGTGTGTTCGACCTGGATGCGCGGGTTGACTTCGATGAAGAAGAACTTGCCCGATTCATTGTCGTAGAGGAACTCGACGGTGCCGGCGTTGTCGAGCCCCGCGGCCTTGCCGACCTTGAGGGCGGCTTCCCAGAGGTCCTGGCGCGTCTGATCGGGGAGGTTCGGCGCCGGGGCGATTTCGACGACCTTCTGATGGCGGCGTTGCAGCGAGCAATCGCGTTCGAAGAGATGGACGAGGTTGCCGTGCTTGTCGCCCAGGAGCTGGACTTCGATGTGCCGAGCTTTCTGCACGAACTTTTCGAGGAAGACGTCGGCGACGCCGAACGCGGAGCTGGCCTCACGGCTCGCCTGATCGATGGCCTCGAAGAGTTCCCCATCGGAGCGGGCGACGCGCATGCCGCGGCCGCCGCCCCCCATCGACGCCTTCACGATGACGGGATAGCCGAGCTTGTTCGCGAGGATCTTGGCTTCTTCCTTGTCCGTGATCGGATCGTCGGAGCCGGACAGGATCGGCACCTTCGCTTCGCGGGCGATTCGGCGGGCGGCGATTTTGTCCCCCAGGTTTTCGAGGACCGAATTTTGCGGTCCCACGAAGATGATGCCCGCATCGCGGCACGCCTTGGCGAAGTGGGCGTTCTCGCTGAGGAAGCCGTAACCCGGATGGATGGCGTCGACGGCGTACTCTTTGGCGAGGCCGACGATGGAGGGGATATCGAGGTAGCTGCGCAGCGGTTCGCCGGCCGTTCCGACGAGGTAGGCTTCGTCGGCCTTGAAGCGATGCAGGGCGAAGCGGTCTTCGTGCGCGTAGATGGCGACGGTGCGGATGCCGAGCTCGTGGGCGGAGCGAAACACGCGGATGGCGATTTCGCTGCGATTGGCAACGAGGAGTTTGCGAATGGGCCGAGGCGAGGCAAGATCCGCCGGCATAGAGGGATTTCCTGTGAATGGGTCTGGAGGGAACCGCGGTTCGAAGCGATGGGGCTATTATGGGGCGCAAGGCGGATTTGGAAAGTTGAATCGCGCTTAGCCGCCGCGTCCTCGCGGCGCGGACATGTACTGTCGGTCAATCCATTCGTTGCAACGCGCCAGGTCACGCCGACAGGAGTCGGCGGCTAAACCGTCACGGCGCCAGACGCTCGATCGTCCAGACGCCGGGTGAAACCTGGCGGTAGACGATGCGGTCGTGCAAGCGGTTCTCGCCCCCCTGCCAGAACTCGATCGACCTCGGCGCCACGCGGTATCCGCCCCAGTGGTCCGGTCGCGGCACGTCGCCTTCGGGATACTGCTGCATCACGTCCGCCAGCTGCGCTTCCAAAAACAAGCGATCCGGGATGACTTGGCTTTGCGGCGACGACCACGCGCCCAGGCGATGGCCGCGCGGACGCGACTGAAAGTAAGTGTCCGACTCGGCGGCTGTCACGCGGGTCACAGACCCCTCGATGCGGATCTGCCGCTGCAGCGTCGCCCAGAAAAGCACCAGCGCCGCATGCGGATTGCTGTCTAGCTCACACGCCTTACGACTTTGGTAGTTTGTGTAAAACGCGAAACCGCGCTCGTCGTGGCCGCGAAGGAGCACCATGCGCGCGGACGGAACGCCCTGGGGGGTAGCGGTGGCAAGCGTCATCGCATTTGGATCGGGGAGCGCCAATTCGATCGCATCGTCAAGCCATCGTTGGAATAACGGCCACGGCGAGGTTGCGAGCGTCGCTTCTTCAAGAGGGAGTAGGAGGGGGGTGGGCATGACGATTGGTACGGCAAGAAAAAGAAAAGTCCCGCTGATGACAAATTCGGCGTCGCCCAGTCACCGAAAAGGATCAATCAGCGGGATTAACTAAGTTTATACCGCGGGAGGCCTCGAAATCAACTCCTATGGACGATTTCGGCGGGAAAAAATGAGATAAACGGCGGCTTCGCGAATCAAATTTAATGCCGAGTCTCAATTTCTTTAACTTTCACGCCGCAGTCGTAATCTGTCTGGAAAATTGCGCACTGCGCTAATCAGCACGGGGCTTTATCCCGCATGCCGGGACTTCGTTTTGCGTGCAGCTTTGCGACCCCGGCGGTTGGCGGGACCGGCCTCGAGCTTGCCCAGCATCTGCCGCCAGCCGAGCGCGACGCCGACGCCCGCGAGGGCAAGGCGGCTGTGGGACTGTTCGGCGCGCTGCAGGGGAGCGAGCGTTTGCGTCGGTTCGGCCTGGCTTTGCGGGGCGGGGGCGGGCGTCGGCGTCTGAGGATCGGCGCCGAGATTCTCCGCCGGATTGGCTGCAGGGACGACGTTGTCGGCTGGTTCGGGGGCGAGGGCAGCGCCGGGCGCGGCGGGTGGCGCACCGACGGGGAGCATGATGCCCCATTGCAAGAAGAGGTCGAGGAGCCACTTGGGGATCACGCCGCCGCCGGTGGCATTGAGGAGTCCTTCGAGTTCCGCGGCCGCGCCGACGCCGGGGTCGGCGGGGACCCGGCCCAGGGAGGGCGAAATCACGCTCTGTGCCGCGCCGGTGGAAATCGGGCCCGATGAAGAAGCATTGCCCAGCAAGCTGCCGAACGTCAAGTCCGGCCCGCTCGGCGGCGCCGCACGCAGGTTGGTGGCGAGCAGCGTCAGCAAGCTCACGTTCAGGTTTACGTTCAGGTTCGGATTCAAGCCCAGCTGATCGCCGATGATGGTGAAGACCGTCCCCGTCAGTCCACTCAACGCATTGGGGAAGCTCGTCTGATCGAAGATGATGATAAACTCGGTCGGCGTCTGAAGGAACGAGACGCCGGGGAACAGCGTGCTCCCCTCGGGCTTGACATAGGACTTCGAATCTTCGTCGAAGAAATAAAGCCGCGGACGCAACGTTCCGGGCGGGATCCGGAAACTCACAATGATGGTATCGCCTTCCTCGGCGCCTCGAACTTTGAGGTCGTAGGAGACGATATCGACCCGGTTGCCCGAAATATCCGGCTCGATGACGGAAATATGGTTGGGATCGTTGTTGTAAGCGACGACGACGTTGACTCCATCGCCGGCGCCGACCGGAGGCTCGCTGTAGATGGCCAGGAAGACGGTCAAGGTCGTGGTGCTTCTGGGGCCACGATTGACGACGGCGGTGATGTTCTCCGGGATCGTGACGACGTATCCCTGGGCGCCGGGGGGAACTGGGGCGCTGGTCGCGTCTCCCTCGTCGATTCCCGGAACCAGGACGTTGACCTGTTTGCTGCCGGGCACCCCCTCGAACCCCTCTCCGCGATCAATTTGCGCCGTGATCGTGAAGCCGTTGGGCCCTTCGGCGTAGGTGTGATAGGCGTAAACGGGCGCGCCGTAGTAGATGTACCTGGTATCGTCGGTCGAGCCGTCGCCCCAGTTGATGAAGAATTCGTAATAGGAGTCGGCGGCAAAGTCGATGGTGAGTTCGTATTCGGCGCCGGCGTAGACGTCGTCCGAACCGAAGAAAACCGTGGGAGGCGGCTGCACTTCGAAGGCGCCGATGTCGAAGGCGCCGTCGCTGCGAAGTTCCCCGCGTTGATCGGCGAGCAGGCCGGTGTTGGCGCCGGCGTCGATGGCCAAGCTCCCCGGCAGCAGCGGGTACGTGCCGGCGTAAAAGTCGAACCAGTCGAGCAACGGATCGATGGGAGCTTGGCTGTTACCGACGATATCGCCGCTGACGCCGTTGGTGAAGCCGACGGAACCGCTGGAGTCGCCGATGAGATTGTGGCCGGCAGAGGTAAAGGCTCCCAAGACGTCATGGGCGAGGGTGCCGTTGGGATCGTAGTCGAAATTGCGCGCGACGAGGGTGTTTTGCAGGGAGACGGCTCGGGCGTCGGAGGAAGCCAGGCCGCCGCCGTTGGCGGAGGTGTTGTCGGCGATCGTAACGTTGACCAGCGTCAGGAGCTGGCCGGCCGAGTAGGCGCCGAAGGCGATGCCGCCCCCTTCGGTGCCGGCGTTATTGCTGGCAATGGTGGAGTTGACGATCGAACCGGAGCCGGCCTCATGATAGATGCCGCCGCCCAGCGAGCCGGAATTGTTGTAAAAGAGCGAGTTGGTGATTTCGTACGTGCCGCTATCGGAGTTGAGGAACCCGCCGCCGCCGCTGGCGGAATTGGCGGAGAGGACGGATTGGTCGATGAAGAGTTGTCCGCGATTCCAGATGCCGCCGCCGCCGTTCCAGGCCTGGTTGTTGTAAATAGTTGAGGTGGTAATGTACATGAGCCCGAGGTTGTCGATGCCGCCGGCGACGTTGATGAATTGATACTCGGGATAGGGGCCGTTGTCGGAGATCGTGGAGTTGGTGATGTAGGCGGTGGCGGTGGAAAGGTTGACGATACCGCCGCCGCTGGTGATGGCCCAATTTTCGGAGACGGTGGAGTTGGTGAGTTCGAGAACGCCGTTGTCGTTGACGATACCGCCGCCGTAGCCCAAGTTGGCCTGGTTGCCGGAGATGAAACTACTGTCGATGGAGAGGTTGCCGGTCTGGTTGTAGACGGCGCCGCCATAGCTGGATGTCCGGTTGCCGAGGAGGTAGACGAACTGGAGGTCGAGCGTTCCGCTGGACTTGAAGATCCCGCCGCCGGCTTCCTGGGTGCCCTCACCGTTGTCGAGGGCGCGATTGTCGTTGATGTCGGTATAGGTGATGGTGACGCTGCCGCCGGACTGGTAGATGCCGCCGCCGTAGCCGTTTGCATCATTATTTTGGATGACGGAATTGGCGATCGTCACGGTACTGCCGTAGATGGCGACGCCGCCGCCATACGCTCGGCCGTAGTAATCGTAGGCGTCGTTGTCTTCGATGGTGCAAAACGAGATGTCAAGGGTGCCGCCCGCGGAGTAAACGCCGCCGCCGGCATACTGAGTGCCGTCGTACGTGGCGGTGTTCCCGTAGATGTGCAGATTCTGGAGGTCCAGATTCGCGCCGAGGTTGCGGATGGCCGTGCCCGCGAGATAGTTGCCGGTGAACGCCAGATTGGAGATGGAGACGTTGCCGGAGTTGACCTGCAGGATGCCGCTGGTGGAAGACCCGGCGCCGTTCACGGTTAAGTTCGCGCCGCCGCCGTCGATGGTCAGGTCGCCGTTGATCTGCAGCGTGTTCGAGACGTTGACGAAAGAACCATCCGTGAGTTCGAAGACGATCTGGTCGGCACCCGCGTTGGCGTTTGCTTGCTGCACGGCCCAGTCAAGCGTGTTCTCGCCCGTATCGAACGTGGACGTGACGATGTAAAGGGCCGGCGTGGTGCGATCTTCCAGCACGTCGAAGTGGGGCCGATAGCGAGCGCGGATTTTCTTTCGGACCCGTTTCGCACTCGGAGCAAAAGGGCGCAACCAACTGTTGAGCCAAGACTTCAGGCTATTTGCCAACATTCAGAATCCTCAGCCGCTCGCGAACGGATGCGATCAGGCGATGCGGAGCGGAGCAAACGTCGTTAGGATAGTATAGATTATAACGGCGCGTTTGCCCGAAAATCGCGTTCTCGCCAATCTCTACAAGGATAGAAGGCGACGCCCGCCCCCTTTCTATCATCGGAGAAAACGATTTTCGACGCAATCCTTTTTCCGCGAAAGAAACTGCCCAGTTTGCGACTTTGTTTCTAGTGGGGAGTTCTGTAACGATCCGGCGCACCATGCGGACGTCACATCCCCCATGAGGGTAATCCATGCAAGGTTTACGTTGCCCCAATGGCCATACCTGGTCCTCTAGCGGCGTCGCTTCGCTCTGCCCCCATTGCGGCAAGTCCGGCGCCCTTGACGCCTCCCATCCCATCGCCTCCGACCAAACCCTCGACTCGCTCCCCATGCCCGCTCCCGATCGGACACTTGGGCTACCCGAGAAAACCCTCGCCGACGGCGCCCCCGGCGCCGAGCCTCCCGTCGACGGCACGCTCGTCGAATCCTTCCGCGCGCCGCCAAGCGACGCGCCTCTTGCCGGCAGCCCGTCTTCTCCACCCGAACCGCACGACATAACCCTCGATCCCGGCTCGCTCTCCGCCAGCCCGCACGACATGACCCTCGATTCCGGATCGCTCTCGGCCAGCGCGCGAGGCATGACTCTCGATTCCGGTTCGGTCTCCGCCAGCGAGGCCGACATCACCCTGGATCCCAGCACGGCCCAAAAGACGGGACACCCCGCGCACCATCCGACCCGACCGGGACGTCCGCTCGATCAAACGCTCGATCACGCGCCCCGGCAGAACACGCACGGCCCCAAAGCGCCCGATACGGACGCGGGCAAGACGGCGCCGCAGGACTTCCGCGCCTTCAAGGGCCTGGCGACATTCGTCCCCGGCCTGGCCCCCATTCAGGGGTACGAAATTCTCGAAGTCCTGGGCCGAGGCGGCATGGGGGTCGTGTATAAAGCTCGGCAAACCCAGCTCAACCGCGTCGTCGCCCTCAAAATGATCCTCAGCGGCGGGAACGCCTCGGCCGAGGATCTCGCCCGCTTTCAGAGCGAGGCCCACGCCGTCGCCAAGATGCAGCATCCCAACATCCTGCAGATCTACGACATCGGTCAACGCGACGGCAAACCCTTCTTCTCCCTCGAATTCGTCGACGGCGGCACGCTGCAGCGCAAGCTCGAAAAAAACCCGATGAACCCGCGTGCGGCGGCCAAACTCGTCGAAACCATCGCCCGCGCCCTGCATTACGCCCACGAAAAGGGCATCCTCCACCGCGACATCAAGCCGGCCAACGTCCTCCTCGCCGCCGACGGCTCCCCCAAAATCGCCGACTTCGGCCTCGCCAAGGCGCTCGATCGCGAAGAATCCCTGCAGCCCTCCAGCCACATCGTCGGCACCCCCGTGTACATGTCGCCCGAACAGGCGACCGGCAAGGCCGACATCGGCCGACCCGCCGACATCTATTCTCTCGGCGCCACCCTCTACGAAATGCTCGTCGGCCGGCCGCCGTTCCGCGGCTCCACCGTCCTGGACACGTTGCGCCAGGTCCAGGAAATCGAACCCGTGCCGCCGCGCCAGCTGCAACCCTCCGTCCCGATCGATCTGCAGACCATCTGTCTCAAGTCGCTCGAGAAGGATCCGAAAAAGCGCTACGCGACGGCCGAGGAGTTCGCGGACGATCTGCGCAATTTCCTGGAAGATCTCCCCATCAAGGCGCGCGCCGTATCGCGGGCCGAGAAGGCGTGGAAGTGGTCGCGGCGCAATCCCGCGTCGGCGGCGCTGCTCATCGTCGGCGTGCTCAGCCTCGTCGGCTTCGCCGTCGGCGGCTTCGCACTCGCCTCCGTACACAGCCATCGGGCACAGATTGAGCGCGACCGCGCCCAGGCGGAAGGCGCCCTGCGCCGCGAAGCCGACCTGCAACGCGACCGCGCCGTCGCTCAAGAGAAACTCGCCAAGGAGCGCGGCGACGAAGCCATCGGTAACTTCCACAAGGCCCAGGAAGCCATCGGCGTCCTCGTGCATCTCGCCCAGCAGCGACTCTCCAACGAACGCCAGCTCGATACCGTCGGCAAAGAACTCATGGAGCAAGCGCTCGTCTTCTACGATCATTTTCTTAAGCTGAAGCCCGATGATCCGCTCATGCGCTTCAAGGTCGCCCGCGCCAATCTCCTCGCCGGCGACATCCGCGAAAAACTCGCACGCTACGAACAGGCCCGCGACGCCTTCCAGAACGCCGCCACCCAGCTCGAGCAGCTCATCGTCGACGATCCCGAATATGCGACGAAGTATCGCGCCGACCTCGCCAGCGTCCTCGTCAAGCAGGCGATCGTCTTCGAAGCGATGAACGACACGGAGCAAGCCGACCTTGCCTTTGAGAAGGCGCTGCCGCTGCTGGAGCAGATCGATCTCGAATCGAGCGACGAGATCACGCAATGGCTCCTGGGCGCGGGGTGCATCTCGCGCGGCACCGCGCTGCTCAGCCGCGGCAAAAGCGTGCTCGCCGAGGAAGCCTACCGGCGCGCGACCCCCATCTTCGCGGAGCTGTCCCGCAAGTACCCCAGCAATCCCACCTATCCGCTGGAACTCGCCAACGCCCACAACAATCTCGGCTCGCTCTTCACGTACGAGAAGTCCGAACGTTTGCCGCAGGCCGAGGAGCACTTCCGCACGGCGCTCAATATCTTGACGCCGCTCGCCAAGAAATTCGCGGACGTGCCGCTCTTCCGCAAAGAGCTGGGCCGGGCGCATCTCAACCGCGGCCGACTCCGCGTCTTCGAAAACAACCCCGCCGGCGCCCAGCAGGACTACGAGAAAGCGCTCAGCTACCTCGACGACCTTCGGCAAACCTATCCGAAGGTCGGCGACTACGCCTTCATCTCCGCGACCGCCTCGCAAAACCTCGGCAACCTCAAGAAGAATCAGGGCGACTTCACCTCGGCCGTCGATCACTTCGCGCAGGCCCGCGTGCTCCTCGAGAAGCTCGCGCGCGACGAGCCGAAGCTCGCCGGGTATCGCCTGAATCAGGCGCAGTGCACGGCCGAACTCGCGGAGACGCTCGATCTCAAAGCGCGCGACCTCCTCAAAACCGCCGGCGTCAAGAATCCCGCCTTACCCGTCCAACTGGAATCGGCGGAGAAGACGTACCTGGACGCGTTCGCACTCTTCACGAAGGTCCAGAAGGACTTCCCCGCGCTGACGCAGGTCGTCGCGGGCAGGACGCTCGCGTTCGTCAATCTGAACAAGCTCTACGAGTTGGCCGTCGCCGTCAACGTCGCCGTCAATCCTGCGAACGCCGAGCGTTTGGCGACGCGCCGCCTGGCCCTGCTCGACCAGGTCGGCGACGCGCTGCGGACCGACCGGGACGGCGTGCGGATGCTGCGCGCCCTGTTGCGGTCGAAGTTTCTGGGCAAACATGCGGAAGCGGCCGAGGACGTCGAGGCGGTGGCCGCCAGCGCCGATGCGAGCTGGATGGAGTTCCCGCGCACGGGCTTGGCGTACGCCTACTGCGTGACGGCAGTCAACTCCCCCAAGACCGCGGTTTCCGGCAGCGAAGTCGCGGCGCTGACGACCAAGTACGGCAAGCGTGCGCTGGAACTACTCGGACAGGCCGTGGACGCCGGTTCGTGCGACGCGAAGTTTTTGCAGCACCCCGATCTCGAACCGCTGCGGATGCGGGAGGAGTTCAAGGAAGGCTTCGAGGCCCTGGTCAAGCGTGCGGCGAAGAAATGAACGGGCATAGCCGCTTCCTGAAAAATTTTGCGAAGATTCTCTTGCACGAAATCGCGGATTCTATTACCTTCTCTACCTGACATGGATGGTCCAACTTAACACCCTGAGACCTCGGCTATGGATAGCCCCTACTTCGTTCACGAATCCGCGTACGTCGATCTCCCCTGCACCATCGGCTCCGGCTCCAAGATTTGGCACTTCAGCCACGTCATGCCGCACGCCGTCATCGGCCGAAATTGCAGTCTCGGCCAAAACGTCCACGTCGCCAGCAAGGTCATGATCGGCGACAACGTCAAAATCCAGAACAACGTCTCGCTCTACGCCGGCGCCGTCATCGAGGACGACGTCTTCCTCGGCCCCTCGTGCGTCTTCACCAACATCCACAACCCGCGCAGCGAAATCGTCCGTCGACATCTGTACGAAAAGACCCGCGTCTGCCGGGGCGCGACCGTCGGCGCCAATGCCACCATCGTCTGCGGAACCACCATCGGCTGCTACGCGTTCATCGCCGCCGGCGCCGTCGTTACCAAGAACGTCCCCGATTACGCCCTCATCAAGGGCGTGCCCGGCCGGCAGACCGGTTGGATGAGCCGGCACGGCCAGCGCCTGGGAAAACCCGATCGCCAGGGAATCATGACCTGTTCCGAATCGGGCCTGCGCTATCACGAGATCGTGCCGGGCCGGCTCGTGTGTCTCGATGTGGCCGAGGACGAACCCTTACCGGTGCTGTCGGCCGCGGCAGCGTAATTCGAATTTCTTACGAGGAGTCACGGAATGACCCATCTCGCCACGATCGGCGCCGGACGCTGGGGCTTCAACTGGATCAAGACCCTCGCCGCGCATCCGGACGTCGACCTTCGCTGGTGCGCCGACGTCACGACTTCGGCTCTGGAACGCGTCCGCACCGAATTTCCCGGCGTGCGCACCACCTCCGACGTCGCCGACGTTCTGAGCGATCCGCTGGTGACCGGGGTGGTCATCGCGACTAGTGCGCCGACGCACTACGACGTCGCCCGGCGAGCGCTCGCCGCCGGCAAACACGTGCTCGTCGAAAAGCCGATGACGCTCACGCGCCGCGAAGCAGTGCAGCTCAACCGCCTGGCCGAGGAACAAGGGCTCACGCTGATGGTCGGGCATCTGCTCGAGTACCATCCCGCCATTGTTGAACTCAAGGCAATGATCGACGCGGGTACGCTGGGCGAAGTCGAAACCGTGACGTCGCAGCGTCTCAACCTGGGCACGATCCGCGCGGATGAAAACGTCTGGTGGTCGCTGGCGCCGCACGATATTTCGGTCGCCTGCCGGCTGTTCGGCGCGCCGCCGGTGTCCGTGCAATGTCGCGGCCAGTGCATCGTTCGGCCGCACGTGGAGGACGTCGTCTTCGCCACCCTCGAATTTCCCGGCAAACGGCTGGCACACCTGCACCTGAGCTGGCTCGATCCGAGCAAGACGCGTCGGCTCACGGTGGTCGGTTCGCGCGCCTGCGCCGTGTTCGACGACGCCGCCGCCGACAAGTTGCAGATCTTCGATAAAGGTTTCGACCGCGTCCAGGGACCGCTCGGCAAACCCGAGACGATCGCCCTGCGCGACCGCGGCTTCCAGTCAGTCGCCTTCGATCCGGCCGCGCCCCTGGTGCGCGAAGCCGAGCATTTTCTCGAGTGCATCGCCCACGGCGCTCGGCCCCGTTCCGATGGGAACGCGGGCGTGGTCAACGTTTCGGTTCTGGAGTTCGGGCAGCAATCGCTCGAACATCACGGCGAAGTCGTCGACGTGATGCTCCCCGGCTTCGCGCGTCGCAAGCAGGTCACTCTACGTTAAATTTTGTGAGGATTACCCCAGCCATGACTCCCATCTCGATGCTCGACCTCAAGGCGCAGTACGCCACCATCAAGCCGCAGATCGACGCCGCCATCCTCCGCGTCGTCGAATCGCAGTACTTCATCCTCGGGCCCGAAGTCGAAGCGCTCGAACGCGAAGCGGCCGCGTATTGCCAGGTCAAACACTGCGTCGGCATGTCCTCCGGGTCCGACGCCCTCATCGTCGCACTCATGGCCCTGGACGTCGGCCCCGGCGATGAAATCATCACCACCCCCTACACCTTCTTCGCCACCGTCGGCGCCATCGCCCGGCTCGGCGCCAAGGCCGTCTTCGTCGACATCGACCCCGCCACCTTCAACATCGATCCCGCGCAGCTCGAAGCCAAGATCACCGCGCGGACGAAGGCGATCATTCCCGTCCACCTGTTCGGCCAATGTGCCGACATGGATCCGATCCAGCAAATTGCCGAGCGGTACGGGCTCGCGGTGATCGAGGACGCCGCCCAGGCGATCGGAGCCGAGTACCGCGGCCGACGCGCCGGCTCCATGGGGACGTTCGGCTGCTATTCGTTCTTCCCGTCGAAGAACCTCGGCGCCTGCGGCGACGGCGGCGCGCTTGTCACCAACGACGACGCCCTGGCCGACAAAGCTCGGCTCCTGCGCGGGCACGGCTCGCATCCCAAGTACTACCACAAGATTCTGGGCGGCAACTTCCGCCTGGACGCCATCCACGCCGCCGTCCTGCGCGTCAAACTCCCGTATCTGGATAGCTGGTCGCAGGGCCGGCAACAAGTCGCGGAGCATTACACGCAGATGCTCGCCGGTTGCAAGGGCGTGGTGACGCCGCCTATCGTCCAATCGCGGCACATCTTCAACCAGTTCGTGATTCGCTGCGCCGACCGCGACGGGCTCCGCGAGCACTTGAAGAAGGAACAGATCACGACGGAAACGTACTACCCGCTGCCGATGCATCTGCAGGAATGCTTTCGCGATCTCGGCTACAAGGTAGGCGATTTTCCGGAGAGCGAGAAGGCGGCCCTGGAGACGCTGGCGCTGCCGATGTATCCGGAACTCGCCGCCGCCCAGCGCACGCGCGTGGCCCAGGCGATCGTGCGTTTCTACGCCGCGGCCGGAAAGGTCCGCGCGGCTTAGTTGGACAGCGCCATTTTTCCACTACCTTCTAACGTAAACTCAATGAGTAAAGTAGTTTGCATTTACCCTGAAGGGGTTGGATCTCAAAGCCCTGGGTTGCGTACTCGCAACCCAGGGAACAAAGGCGTCACACAGGATTACCCCGAAGGGGTTGCATCCGTATGGCCGCCTCGATGCAACCCCTTCGGGGTATTTTTCCACGGATACCTGTGCCCTGGGGTTGCGAGTACGCAACCCCAGGCTTTGAGATTCAACCCCTTCGGGGTAGAGACAACCTGTGTTTGCCCTTGACGTTGTGTTGACAAGGCCAGAAAAGTGGCGCTGTCCAATTAGACTCCGAATTAGGCGAGCGGCCGACGTGAGTCGGCCGGTACGTGTGCTTGAGCGGTTGCGATCGGATCTTCGAATGGGATGCTATACCGGCCGACGTGAGTCGGCCGTCCGCCTTTGTAGCTGCGCGAGTTCTTCAGTTTCGAGGAGCCTCCGGTGAACGGATTCCAGAAACATTGGCCCCGCTGGGTGTTCCTCGCCTGGGGCATTCTCGTTCTCGCCGTCAGCGTGCGCAGCTTCGTGCAACCGCACCGCAACAACGTCTATCTCGTCTTCGCCCGCGCCGGCGGCGATTGGCTGCACGGTGAAACCTGCTACGACCGAACCCGTACGGAACTCGACGGCTATCGCTACGCACCGCTCGCCTCCGTCTCGTTCGTTCCGTGGTATCTGCTCCCCTCCGCCTGGGGCACCGCTTTGTGGCGCCTGGCGAGCGCCGGCATCTTCCTCGCCGGATTCGCCTGGATGACTACTGCCCTTTTCAAGGGGCGAACGCTCACACAGCGTGACTGGGCGCTCATGCTCCTGGCCATGATTCCGCTCGGCATCGCCGGCCTCAATAACGGACAGGCCAACGCACACGTCATCGGACTCCTCCTGCTGGCGACCGCTGCCTGTACGCGCGAACGGTGGAACGTCGCCGCGATCTGCATCGCCCTGGCGACCTGGCTGAAGATCTACCCCCTCGCGGTCGGCCTGCTCCTCATCGTCGTCTATCCGCGCCCGCTCCTGTGGCGTACCGCGCTCGCCCTCGCCAGCGGTTTCGGCCTCCCCTTCCTGACCCAGCGCCCCGACTACGTCTGGAACGAATACCAGCGCTGGATCGCGGACCTCAAGGGCGACGACCGCCGAAACTTTCCGTTCTCGTTGGGTTACCTCGATGCCCATCTGCTCCTGCGACTGCTCGGCATTCATCTCTCCCATCTGGCGTACGGCGTGATGCAAATGGGCGCCGCGTTGCTGCTTGCCGGGTTCGTCTGGTTTCGCCGAAGTCAGCCCGCGATCCTCGGACATCTCTTGCAGCTCGGCAGTCTGTGGATCATTCTCTTTGGTCCCTCGACGGAAGGAAGCACGTACCTGCTCCTGGCTCCGACGCTCGCCTGGGCGCTGCATCAAGCCTGGACCGACGCTGAAATCCCGCGCTGGCAGCGCGGCTGCGTCATTCTCGCCGGCGTCCTCTACCTGGCCCGCCTGCTCCTGATCGCGCTGCCCGGCGGCAGAAACCTGTCGTTCATGCTGCCGCCGCTCATGGCCGTCTTGCTCCTGATCGAACGGAGCGTCCGGGCCTGGCAAGAGACTCGGCCCGAGATCGTCGTGCCTCCCGAAACGACGCTGCGGCGCGTGCGGGTCGTGCCGATTGCGACGGCTGCGCAAGCTTCAACGGCGCGGGAGCATCCGTTTCCGGTCCAATCGGGTCAAGCCGACTAGTATCCGACGATCGACGCGTTAACCTGAAGTGTTTGGGAGAATTCTTCAGCCCAAACATTTTGGACGGACAGTGAACGACCGCGACGAATTTTTTCGCGCCTTCTTGACCGAAGCCAAAGAGGCTTTGCTTCGGCTCGATAGCGATTTGGTCGCCCTCGAATCGGATCCGGAAAATGCAGGCCTTCTCGACGGCGTCTTCCGCACGCTGCACACCCTCAAGGGGAGCGCCGGCTTCCTGCACTTCGACGACATTCGCGACCTGGCGCACACCGGCGAGTCGCTCCTCTCGGACGTCCGTTCCGGCTCGTCGCCGCTCACGCCCGAGTTCGCCAATGAACTCTTGAACGTGGTCGACGGCATTCGCAAACTCGTGGAAAAGCTGGACGACAAGGGCGAATCGCAAACCGATTATCAGCCGACGATGGCGGTGGGACGTCCGAAGATTCCGGTCGCCCCCAAGAGCGTGCGCATCTCGCCGTCGTCGGCGCGCGTGCCGCCTCCGTCGATCCGCGTGCCGCCCAGCGCGGCGTCGATTCCGCCTTCGTCGCCGCCGCTCAGCTCGCCGTCGATTGGGCCGACGCCGCTGCCCGGTGACGATCCCGCGCGCCCGGGCGCCTCGTTTTCCAAGATCGGCTTCCGCGTCGACGGCATCCGCGTCGACGTCGAACTCCTCGATCGACTCATGAACCTCGTCGGCGAACTCGTCCTCACCCGCAACCAGGCCGTGCAGTCCAGTGCCGTCAAGGACGATGCCGACTTCCACAAGTTCGCGCAGCGGCTCAATCTCATCACCACCGAGCTGCAGGAAGGGATCATGAAGACCCGTCTGCAGCCCATCAGCGCTATCTGGCAACGCTTGCCGAGAATGGTCCGCGATCTGGCGCGCAAGTGCGGCAAGGAAGTCAACCTACGCATCGAAGGCGAGACGACGGAGCTCGACAAATCCCTGCTCGAAGCCCTGGGCGATCCGATGCTCCATCTGATCCGCAATGCCATCGATCACGGCATCGAGAAGCCCGCGATTCGCCGGGCGCGCAACAAGCCCGAAAAGGGACTGCTCCACCTGCTCGCGTTTCACGAAGGGGGCCAGGTCCACATCGAGATCCGCGACGACGGCGGCGGGCTCGACATGGAGAAAATCCGGCAGAAAGCGATTCAGAACAAAGTCGTGACAGCCGAGCAGTCCGGGATCATGACCGATCGCGAAATCCAGAACACCATCTTCCTGCCCGGCTTCTCGACGGCGCACGAGGTCACCGACGTTTCGGGCCGAG
Source organism: Gemmatales bacterium (assembly GCA_038217425.1). Classification (GTDB taxonomy): domain Bacteria; phylum Planctomycetota; class Planctomycetia; order Gemmatales; family Gemmataceae; genus JAIEPT01. The sequence continues at coordinate 49,117 of JBBQPM010000008.1, read as the reverse complement.
GCGTCGGCATGGACGTCGTCAAAACCAAGATCGAAGAGATCGGCGGGCTCGTCGATCTCACCAGCCGCATGGGCGAGGGAACGTCCGTCCGTCTGAAAGTGCCGCTCACGCTCGCCATCATTCCGGCCCTGATCGTCGAATGCGCCGGCGAGCGCTACGCCATTCCCCAGACGAGCCTGCTGGAACTCATCAGCCTGAGCCCCGAGACGGCGGGGGCCGACATCGAGCAGGTCTTTCACTCGCCCGTCTATCGGCTGCGCGGCAAGTTGCTGCCGCTGGTGCAGCTCCGCGATCTTTTCCGCCTGAACGCGCAACCGCGACACGGCTCGGTGCCGATCGCGGTGCTGCAGGTCGACGATCAGCGGTTCGGTCTGGTCGTCGATCAGATCGTGAACGTGGAAGAGATCGTCGTCAAGCCGATGTGTGCCGCGCTCAAGAACGTCCCGGTCTACTCCGGCGGTACGATCCTGGGCGACGGCCGGGTGGCGCTGATTCTCGACGTGCTGGGGTTGGCGCGCTATGCGGGGGTGTTGGGCCAGGCCTCGCGCCGCGCGGTGTTCGGCGATTCGCTGCCGCCGCAGATGCGGATCGCGCAGGAGAGCGCGCTCATCTGCGAGGTGGGCCGCGACCGCCGACTCGGCATTCCGCTGGCGCATGTCGTCCGCATCGAGCTGATTCCGCGGAATCTGTTTGAATCTTCGTACGGACAAAACGTCGTGCAGTACCGCGACGAGCTGATCGCGATCATTCCGCTGGGCGATCATCTCGAACACGAGGCGCTGGACGCTCCTCCCGATCCGGTGCCGGTGATCTTGTGCCGCGACCAAAACCGCGTGTTCGGTCTGACGGCGGACCGCATCATCGACTTCGTTGAGGTTCCGTCCGACGTGCGCGTCTCCGATCGCGAAGAGATCCTGGCGGGGGCGGCGGTCATCCTCCAGCGCGTCACCGACATTCTGAACGTCCCCGGATTGATTCGCAAAGCCAGGACGGTGTTTTACGAAACCAGTACCCGCAGCCGACTCCTGCAACAGCCGCAGGGGGAACTCCGTCCCGAGAGATGAACCATGAGCCGTTTCCTGCCTTCGCTGAGAATCTCGCACAAGCTCATCGTGATGAGCCTGAGTCTGTTCCTACCGGTCGCGGTGCTCCTGTATTTCACCGTCTCGGGCATCAACGAACGCATTCGCTTCACGCAGCTCGAACACTACGGCAACGCGTATCAGAAACCGCTCGAGGATCTGCTGCGCCTAATGCCCCGGCATCAGCTTCTGACCGAAAAGGCGCTGGCGCTCCCGAATGAAAACTTCGACCCCGAGCTGACCTCGCTCAAGCAGAAGATCGACGTGGCGCTCAAGAACCTGGCGACCGAGGACCGCAAGTACGGCGAGGATCTGCAGTTCACCAAGGAAGGCCTGCGCAAGCGGCACCGCACCGACGCCAACGTCGAGTTCCTCACCGCCGCCTGGGAGTCGCTCAAGCGCGACGCCGCCGGGCTCGACGTCAAGGCTTCCAACCAGCGCCATCGTCAACTGCGCGACGTCGTGCGGACGATGATCACCCACGCGGGCGATACCTCGAACTTGATTCTCGACCCCGACCTCGACAGCTACTACTTGATGGACATGACCTTGCTCGCGCTGCCCGAATCGCAGGAGCGCATGGCGGACATCGCGGCCGAGGGCGCGCGCATGCTGCAGCAGGAGAAGTGGACCGACGCCGAGGCGCGCAGCTTCGCCGTCCTCGTCGCGCTCTTCAAGACCGCGGACTACAAGCGCATCCTCGAAAGCGGCCGAACCGCGATCAACGAGGATCCCAATTTCAACGGCGTCAGCCCCACCATCGTTCACGTCGAACAGGGCCTGCGCCGCTACCAGGACGTGATCGAGCCGCTCCTGGCGACGCTCGACAAGATCAGCAAGACAGACAAGGCGCCCGTCGCACGGGCAGACTTCGAACGGGAGATGCAGCGCGGCATCGACGCCAGCTTCGATCTGTGGGACGTCGTCGAGAAGGAGTTCGACATCTTGCTCGAGAAACGGCTCGCGCACTACCGCAGTACCCGCGTCTGGGCGCTGGCGCTGACCGCGCTCGCGGTGCTCGTCGCGCTGCTGCTCATGGGATTCATTTCGCGCAGCATCACTCGGCCTTTGGCGGAGTGCATCGTCGGCCTGCAATCGCTGGCACAGAAGAACCTGGCGTATCGGCTGCAGCTGAGTTCCGGCGGGGAGGTCGGCCAAATCGCGTCGGCGGTCAACGTGGCGGCGCAGGGGATGCAAGGCGCCATCGAAGAACTAGGACGGCATGCCGCGGCGTTGCAACAGGCGGCGGAAGGGCAGATGATTTCGAGCCAGCGCATGAGCACGACGGCGGAGCAAGCCTCCACCCAGGTCGCCGCCGCCTCCCAGGCCGCCGATCAAGTGAGCCTGGACGGCGAGACGGTGGCGCAGGGCGTGGAACGGCTCGACCTGAGCATTCGCCAGGTTTCCTCCAGCGCCGACGACGCCGCCAAGGTCGCCACCGAGGCGCTCGAAGTCGCCAACTCCGCCAACGCCACCGTGACCAAGCTGGGCCGAAGCAGCGCCGAGATCGGCGAAATCGTCCGCGTCATCACCTCGATCACCGAGCAGACGAACTTGCTGGCGCTCAACGCGGCGATCGAGGCGGCCCGCGCCGGCGAGGCGGGCAAGGGCTTCGCCGTCGTCGCCAACGCCGTCAAGGAGCTCTCCAGCGCCACCGCCAAGGCGACGGAGAACATTAGCCACAAGATCGAGGGCGCCCAGCGCGACATCCAGACCGCCATCGAGGGGATCGCCCAGATCCGCGACATCATCGTGCAGATCAACAAGCATCAAAACTCGATCGCTCAGTCGGTCGGCCATCAGACGCACACGGCCCAGGAGATCTTCAAGCACGTCTCCAACACCGCGAAGGTGACCAAGGCGATCGCGCAGAACATCACCGCCGTGGCCAAGGCCGCACACAGTACCGCCGCCGGCGCGGCCGGGGCGCAGCGCGCCGCGGAGGAATCGACGCGGATGGCGAAAGACCTCCAGGGCTTGGTGGGTCAGTTCCGCATTTAACGGGTGCCTTTTCCGCACGGAATCAAGGCGAGCGCCGCGGCGTGAGCCCGCGAATCTCTTGCTATACTGTCCGCGAGCGGAATTGAGGAGTTGCATTTCCGAGCCGGAAGCGTAAGCGACGATTTTTCGCAAGATCGTCGCTTACGCTTCCGGCTCCGAAAGAAATCGCGAACGTCTCAGACGATTTTTCGCAAGATCGTCGCTTACGTTTCCGGCTCCGAAAGAAATCGCGAACGTCTCAGACGACTTTTCGCAAGATCGTCGCTTACGCTTCCGGCTCCGAAAGAAATCGCGAACGTCTCAGTTTCCGCCGCGCCCCGTATAGCTGCCACGGCGTGCACAATGACTCATTTGAAACGCCCGTAGTCGATCGGCTGGTTCTTGTCGAGCCGGGGGAGATCGAGCGGGACGATCTCCGGGTACTTCTGGGCGGCGCCGGTGTTGAAGACGACGACGTCCTCGTCGGGGCCGACCTTGCCCTGCCGAACGAGGTCGGCGAGCACGTCGAAACAGACCGCGGTCTCCGGACAGATCGCGATCCCCTCGGCCTGGGCCACGCGCTGCATCCACGCAATGATCTGCGTCTCCCGGCCGCACTGGGCGAGACCGCCGGAGGCGGCGATGGCGTCGAGCATCATGAAGTCGCCGACCGCGGCCGGCACGCGCAATCCGCTCGCCTTTGTGTGCGCGTTGGGGAACAGCTCCGCGAAACGCTGGCCCGCTTCGAAGGCGCGGACGATCGGCGCACAGCCGTCGCTCTGGCAACTGATGAGCCTGGGCTTCTTGGGACTTTTGAGCCAGCCGAGCTGGGTCAGTTCGTCGAAGGCTTTCCACATGCCGATGAGTCCGGTGCCGCCGCCGGTCGGATAGAGGACGACGTCGGGGAGCTGCCAGCCGCGCTGCTCGGCGAGTTCCAGGCCCATAGTTTTTTTGCCTTCGAGGCGGTAGGGTTCCTTGAGGGTGGACATGTCGAACCAGCCCATGGTTTCGACGCCTTCGCGGACGATTTTGCCGCAGTCGTTGATGAGCCCGTTGACGAGAAAGACGCGGGCGCCGCACAGGTGGGCTTCGATCTGATTGATCTTGGGCGTGTCTTCAGGCATGAAGACGAAGACTTCCATGCCAGCCCGGGCGCCGTAGGCGGCGAGAGCGCCTCCGGCGTTCCCGGCGGTCGGGATCGCGAGCCGGGTGATGCCCAGGCTCTGCGCCAGCGACACCGCGAGCGTCATGCCGCGACTTTTGAAGCTCCCCGTCGGCAGCTGGCTTTCGTCCTTGATCGCCAGGCGTGACAGCCCCATGTCACGCCCCAGCCGCGGACACGGCAAGATCGGCGACATCCCTTCGCCCAGCGTCACTGGCGCTTCCCCCGCCGGCAGCGGCAGCAGTTCGCGGTAGCGCCACAGCGACGATTCTCGGCCCGCCAAATCCGACGGTTTCACGGCTCGGCCGACGGCGTCGAGATCGTAGCGCACCCACAACGGCCGACCCTGGTGGACGGTATAAATCTTGTGCTTCTCGAACCGCGCGCCGTCGATGGCGCCTTCCAGATGCGTGACGTACATGAGAGTATCCTTACACTTCGACCAGTTCGCCGGTTTCCGATTCTTCTTCGTCGTCCCAGACCGGTTTCGGCTGAATCGCGCAGAGCCAGATGCCCATCTCGTACAGAAGGCTCAGCGGAATCCACAGGAAGAGCATGCTGAACGCATCCGTCGACGGCGTAATCACGGCGGCGAAGATGGCCATCAAAAACCACGCCAGCCGGCGCTTTTCGCGGAATTGCTGGACCTCGAAGATGCCCAGCCGAAACGTGAAGAGCATCACCATCGGCGTCTGAAACGAGATGCCGAATACGAGCGGCATGAAGATCGCGAAGCTGAGCCATTCGCTCAGACGCAAGTCGGGCTGCAGGCCGAGCCATTCGTTAAACCACAAGAGCGCCTCGATCGCCTTGGGAAGCACGACGAACTGGCACAGTGCGACGCCCACCAGGAAGAGCCCGAGGCTCACCGGGAGGTAGATGTTGACAAGCTTTTTTTCGTGCGGATAGAGCCCCGCGGCGATGAACGCCCAGATCTGGTAGAAAACCCACGGACTGGAAATTACCAGGCCGGTGACCAGCGAGACCTTGAAATAGACGAGGAACGCTTCCTGAACGTTGAGCGTACTGAGGCCGGGAGGCTTCACCATGCGCGTTTGCCGACTCATGTGCCAAAAGAGATCGTCGGCCTTTTCGAGCTGCACGTCGACGCTGACCCATTTATCGTCGTCGAGCTTCCAGTAGTTATCGACGAACGGCTCCATCTCGAGATCGCGGATGATCCTGCCGATCTCGGCCTGTTCCTGTTTGAAGAATGAGTCCTTGGGACGTTTGTCGGCAGGCACGACTTCGAGAGGCACCATGGCGGCGGGAAATCGCATTTTGATGGGAATCTTGACCTGATGTTGCTGCGGATTGCGCAGCGCCTCGGCGCGCAGCTCGCGTTCCTTCTCGTTGTAGTAGTTGTTGTAATAGACCATGAGCTGCCGTTCGACGGGGGCGGCGATGAAGCGAACGACTTGTTTGCCGACGAAGAGGGCAAGCACCAGACCGATGAGGAAGCCGTAGACGGCGCGGAGGAGATGGCTGCGCAGATCTTCGATATGATCGCCCATCGACATGCGCGTGTCGGAGAACATATCGTCGGGATCAGGATAGATCGGTTCGATCTTTTTGCGGGCCATGGAGCGTCACTCAGCAGCGGCGGACACAGGTGGGTGCAGTTCCGGCATTTTACGATGGCGAGGGGCGTCTCTCAAGGCCGAGGCGATTACTTCTTCTCCAGCAACCCGCGAGGGTGCGAAAAATGCCAAAAACGAATTGTCGCGCCTGGGAAGAGACGCTAGACTGGGGCCACTTGGATCCCATGTGTCATCGGAAAGGAAAAACCGCTTATGAAGCATCTCGGCAAAGTCCTGCTCGCCCTCGCGCTACTGCCCAATCTGGCGCAGGCGCAGAACTTCAGCACGGACGACCTCGAAAAGGTCATCAAGAACGACGTCAAGAAGGACTTCGAAAAGTCCGCAAGTCCCAACGGCACTTTCTACGACGTCAAGGGGACCGACTACTACGTTCAGCACAACGAAAAAGGCAAGTTCATGCTGATTTTCGTCACCATACCGATCAAGGAGATTCCGCTCGAAAAGCTCAATACGTGGAACGAAAAGGCGATCTTCTCGCGCGTCTACTCCACCGGGGCCAGCACGGTGTTTGAAGTCCCGATTTCCACGATCGGCGCAACCCCTGCCTCGGTCAAGGCCTACTTCGAACACTTCGATCGCGAGTACGAAGATTTCGGCAAATTCATGAAGAAGTAACTGAAATTCGACGTCGGCGCCGGGCCGCGGGGCGGGCTCCTTTTGGGAGTCGGGTCCGCGGCCCGGTCTTTCGCGCTTATAATGAGAATGTCTCTTCTCTTCATCGAGCCTGTCCCAAGGATTTCCGCGTGCTGAAGAAAATACCCAAAGAACGAGGAAAAATGCCGATCTCCGGAGCGCATGCCGCTCTCCTGCTCACATTCCTCGGACTTACCGTGCTCTGGACCGTCTACCGCGAACCAACCGCCCAGACGCTCACCTATGGCGAACTCATGCAGATCGTCCAGGCCGACGATCCTGCTGTCCGCTTTAAAAACGTCCGCGTCAGCCCCGGCGAAGTTCGCGGCGAAATCGTCGCCAGCGATCTCATCACCGATAAGGACGGCACCAAGCCCGCGACCGAAACCAAACTCTTCCGCACCCGCATCGGCCTCGCCGAGGATCCTGACCTCCTCAAGAAACTCCGCCTGCGCACCGGCGCCAACTTTTACCGCGAGGAAGAAGACACCGTCATGCGCACGGTGTCGTCGGTCCTCATGATGGTCTTCATGGTGTTCCTGTTCGGCATGATGGGCCTGTTCTTCGTACGCTGGATGTCCGGCGGCAGCGGACCGCTCAGTTTCGGCCGCAGCAAGCACAAGCTGTACGAGGACAAGGAGAACCGAACGACGTTCGCGAGCGTGGCCGGGATCGACGAAGCGGTGCAGGAGCTGCGCGAGATCGTCGATTTCCTCAAGACGCCGGAGAAATACCAGGCGCTGGGGGGCCGAATCCCGAAGGGGGTGCTGCTGGTGGGGCCGCCGGGAACGGGCAAGACGCTCTTGGCGCGCGCCGTCGCGGGGGAAGCGGACGTGCCGTTCTTCTCGATGTCGGGTTCGGATTTCGTCGAGATGTTCGTGGGCGTCGGCGCCAGCCGGGTTCGCGATCTCTTCGCCCAGGCCGAGACCCGCGCGCCCTGCATCATCTTCATCGACGAACTCGACGCCATGGGCAAGACCCGCGGCCACGGCGCCGTCGGCGGGCACGACGAACGCGAGCAAACCCTCAACCAACTGCTCGTCGAGATGGACGGTTTCGGTTCCAATCGCGGCGTCATCATCATGGCCGCCACCACTCGACCCGAAACCCTCGATCCCGCGCTACTGCGCCCCGGCCGCTTCGACCGCACCGTCGTCGTCGATCGCCCCGACGTCAATGGCCGGGAACTCATCCTACGCGTCCACACCAAGGACGTGAAGGTGGGCGGCGACGTCGATCTGCGGCACGTCGCCAGCCTGACGCCCGGTTCCGTCGGCGCGGACCTGGCGAACCTCGTCAACGAAGCGGCGCTGCTCGCGGCGCGCGGCGGCAAGGACCTCGTCGAAATGACCGACTTCAACGAAGCCGTCGAGCGCGGCGCCATCGGCCTGGAACGTCGCAGCCGAGTCATCATGCCGGAGGAGAAACTCCGACTCGCCTACCACGAAGGGGGCCACGCTCTCATCGGCTGCTTGCTCCCCCATACCACGGACCCCATTCACAAGGTGACGATCATCCCGCGCGGCCCGGGCGTGCTCGGCTTCGTCCTGCACCGCCCCGACGACGATCGGCACATGAAGACCAAGAGCGAAATGCTGAGCCGAATCAAGTGCGCGCTCGGCGGCACCCTCGCGGAGGAAGTCGTCTACGGCGAGATCGCAGACGGCGCCACCAGCGACCTCAACTCCGCCAACGCCATCGCTCGCGCCATGGTGACGCGCTTTGGCATGAGCCGGCTCGGACGCATCTACTACCGCGACAGCGTCGAAAACCCGTACCTGCCCGGCTCATCCTTCGGCGAGAGCCGAAGTTACAGCGAAGAGACGGCGCGCGAGATCGATCTCGAAGTCCGCAAGATCATCGAGGACTCGCTCGCGGAAGTCAAGACGATGCTCGAGGGCCATCGCCCGGCTCTGGATCAGCTGGCGCAGCGGCTCGTCGAGAAAGAAGTCATCGACGGCGCGGAAGTTCGTGCAATCCTCAAGGCGTCGATCGCCGATAAGAATGGAGCGGGGGTCATGATCCTCCGCGATTTCCCGCAGATCATCCCGCTGGGGCATCCTGGCGAAGATAGGGACTCCCCGTCTGGCGAGTCGTCTTGACCTGCTGGGGACGATCGGATAAACGGGAGATCAAGGACGAAACCGCCTGAGGCTCGGTGCATCAATTCAGGACGCAAAATACGAGCCACAGAGATCACAGAGGACTCAGAGAAAAGAAGCGAGTATCACGGTCTTGAAGTGGTTTGCTTTTTTCTCCGTGTCCTCTGTGATCTCTGTGGCTTGCATTTCTCGGCGACCGTATTCATGCGAGGGCCATGACAAGGAATGTGCATGGCGACCCTACCAAAACGGACTTTGGCGGTCGTGGCCGACGACCTCGGAATCGGCCCGAACACGACGCAGGGCATCCTCGAAGCCGGCCGGCAAGGCCTGCTCACCGGCGCCGTCCTCATCGTCAACACTCCCTATTCCGAGCAGGCCGTCGCCGACTGGCGCCGTTTGGGTAAACCATTCGAACTGGGCTGGCATCCCAATCTCACGCTCGACCGTCCCATCGCCGGCGACGTCCCCAGCCTGGTGCAGCCCGACGGCAGATTCTGGTCGCTCGGCTCGTTCGTCACGCGCGCCTTGCTCGGCCGATTCAAAGCCCGCGATCTCGAAACTGAACTTCGCTGTCAGTACCTTCGCTACGTGGAACTGGTCGGCGAGCCGCCCAGGTTCGTGAACGCCCATCAGCACGTCGCCCTGTTTCAACCGGTCGGCCGAATCTTGATCTCGGTGCTGCGTCACCAAAAGCCGGCGCCCTACGTGCGCATGGTGCAAGAACCGTGGAGCCTGATCTACCGCATCCCCGGCGCCCGCTGCAAACGCGCCTTCCTCAATCACCTCGGGCGCTACCAGAGTCACCTTCAGAACGAAGCCGGATTCCCGGGGAACGACTGCCTCGTCGGCGTCACGAATCCCGCCTGGGTGCACGATCCGGAATACTTTACGCGCTGGATTCGGCAGGTGCCCGGACAGGTCGTCGAGCTGATGTGCCATCCCGGGTTCGCGGACGAAACGCTCCTGGGCCGCGATTGCCAAAAGGGGGACGGGTTGCTCGAACGCCGCGTCCACGAACTTCGGCTTCTGGAGCAGCCGAGCTTCCTCCAGGCGATTGCGGAAGCGGGCTTTGAACTTTCCGCGCCGAGCCAGTGTTGGTCCAGCGTACGCAGTCAGGCGGCGTGATTCCGTCCACGAGGTTCTACAAAATGTCGCGACCGCTCGTCAGCATCGTCTGCCCCGCCTTCCAGGAGGAAGAGGTTCTGCCGATCTTTCACGAGGAACTCTGCGCCGTCCTGGACACGCTGACCGATGACTACGCCTTCGAAATCATCTACGTCGACGACGGCTCGCGCGACCTGACGCTCTTCGTGCTGCAGCGGTTGGCGTGGGAGGACGAGCGCGTCCGCTATCGGTCGCTGAGCCGAAACTTCGGGCATCAGACCGCCCTGACTGCGGGCCTGGACTGGGCCGAGGGGGACTTCGTCATCTCGATGGACGCCGACCTGCAGCATCCCCCCGCGCTCCTCCCCGCGCTTCTGGAAAAAGCGAAAGAAGGCTACGAGGTTGTGCTTACGATCCGCGCGGAGGATCCGCGTTTATCGTGGTTCAAACGGACCGCTTCTCGGCTCTTTTACCGGATGATGGGCCTGGTCAGCGAAGTCGACGTCCGGACGTCGGCGTCGGATTTTCGTTTGATGAGCAAGCGGGCGCTGGACGGGCTGAAAACGATGCGCGAACGCCATCGCTTTGTGCGCGGCATGGTGCAGTGGCTCGGCTTCAAGACCGCGGAGATCGCCTTCGCCCCGGACCAACGCCGCGCCGGCGTGAGTAAGTACACGTTCCGCAAGATGCTTTCCCTGGCCCAGGACGGTCTCTTTTCGTTCTCGCGGGTGCCGCTGCGCCTGGCTAGCTATCTCGGCTGGACCTGTCTGGGGCTCAGCATCCCGCACGTCGGGCTGGCGTTTGCCCATTTCTCGGGACTGGCGGCGTACTTCACGTTCCTCGCGCACCTCTTCGCGGGAGGCGTTCTGCTCGCGCTCGGCGCACTGGGCGAATACGTGGGTCGGACCTACGAAGAAGTGAAAGGTCGACCCCTCTACCTCGTCAAGGAAGAATCGCACGTGGCGCAGTTCCAGGAACAACTTCAGCGCGAAGCCGCCTGAAGGTTCGCCAGCGACGCAACCACCTCCGCGAGCGGCGTCACGTCCCCCAGATCGATGTCGATGTCGAGCAGGAAGACTTCGTGCATCAACTCGCAGCGCTCCCCCACCGCCTCGCGCGGCACGATCACGCGGAAACTATTCGTTGCATCCCGACACGTGGCGTAGATGCAGTGGCTGGTGCTGATGCCGGTGACGACCAGCGTGTCGATCCCCAGTCCGGAGAGCATCTCGTGGAAGTTCGTGCCTTTGAAGGCCGACGCGTAACGTTTGAGAATGATTTTTTCGCTGGGCCGGCGCTGGAGTCGAGGGTCGATTTCAAAGAGGTCGGCCGCGTCGTCGGGGAGGGTGAACTTGAGTTTGCGGTCGTGCGGACACGGCGGATGCGCCGGATCGTGTGCGAACGTGGTAAAGAAGACCGGGGCGCTGGCCTTGCGGGCGGCGTCGACGATCTCGACGGTGGCGTTCAAGACGGGAGTGAGGTTGCTGCCGATCTGTTTGGCGGGGTCGAGCCAAAACTTCGCCATATCGACGACGACGACGGCGGGCCGGGATCCGAAGCCGACGCGCCCCGCCCAATCGCGCCGGACGTACGCTTCGCGCAGGTGTTTGAGATGCGCCCGCAGCGGTTCGCGCAGGGCGTCGGGGAGAGCAAGATCGTTGGAGCCGAAGGTGAGTTTGTCGTTCATGGGGGAGTCCTCAGAATTGTCCTTGGTTACGCCCTTCAGGAAAGCGGATCGCGTTCGACGGCACTGGCCCAGATTTCGAGATCGGAAAATTCCTGGCGCAGGCGCTGAGCCAGGTCTTCAACGCCCGGACGCTCCGTCGCATAATGGCCCGGGACGAGCGCCGCCAGGCCGGCGCTGCGGAGCGCGAGGGCTTCGTGAAAGCGCAGTTCGCCGGTGAGGAACACGTCGGCCTGCGCCTGGAGGGCGTCGCGCACGAACTCGCCGGCAGCGCCGCAGGCGAGCGCGACTTTCACAACCGCTCGGCCCGGGTCGCCGACGATTTGCAGCGACGTAACGGGGAGCTGCTGACGGACGACGGCCGCGAGTTCCCCGAGCGTCATTGGGTTCGCCAGCTCGCCGAGGCGTCCCTGGCCTTGCCGTGCGACTTCGGGGCGGAGCGTGTAGACGTCGTAGGCCGGCTCCTCGTACGAATGGGCGACGCGCAGCGCACGCACCACCGCATCGACTTTGTTCTCGGGGCAGACCGCTTCGAGCCGCCATTCGCTGACGTCCTCGCGCCGGCCTTTTTGACCGACCGCTGGGTTACTGGCGTCGGAGCCGAAAAATGTTCCAGTCCCCGCCAGGCGAAAGCTGCACTGCGTGTATTGGCCGATGACGCCCGCGCCGGCGGCGAACATGGCATCCGCGACTTTATTGAGGTCGCTCTCGGGAACGAAGACGGCGACCTTGCAGCGCGCGGCTCCCGCCTGCGCGCGCAGCGGCCGCACGTTGGCAAGACCGAGCCGGCGCGCCAGACCGTCGTTGATGCCGCCGACGGCATTGTCCAGCGCCGTGTGCGGCGAGTAGACGGCGGCGCCGTGCGCGCTCAACTTCAGGAGCAGGGCGCCTTCCGGCTGCGTCGCGACGATTTTTTGCGTGGGCCGAAAGAGAAGCGGATGATGGCTGACGACGAGTTCCGCCTGACGCTGAACCGCCTCCTCCGCGACGTCGGCAGTGAGCGTCAAGCACGTCATGAGCCGATGCACGGGGCGCGCGGGGTCGCCGAGGATGAGCCCGACGTTGTCCCAGTCGGCGGCCAGGGCGAGCGGTGCGAACTCCTGCAAGAACGAGATGATCTGCGTCATTGGCGTCATGAGACTGGCTCTGTCGTGAAGGTTTCGCCCGGCGATGAATGCGAAGAAACAAGTCACAGAGAATCAATAAGAGAGCAAGAACATCACCAACTTATCCTCAGTCCTCTTTTCTCTCTGTGTCCTCTGTGACCTCTGTGGCTATTCTTGTATTTCGCCTCAGCGAGTTAATTCCGAAAATGATAATGACACGCCGTACACGACTGATGGATCTTCTGCAGTGCCACCAGCAACTCCGCCGACTTCTTCGCTTGTGCGAGCGGCGCCGCCTCGCGGCTGGCGGCGGCGAGTCCGGCGACCTGCTTCTTCCATAACTCGACTTTGCCCGGCCCGAAACGCTTGCCCGCGTCGACGTGCCCCAACACCTCCGCGACCGCGGCCGAACGCCAGGCGAGCTGGGCGATGTCGTCGGCCCCGGATTCGAGCTTGTCGAGGATCGGTTTGCGGGCGATCTCGAAGGCGTGCTGCGTCAGAAAATACTCGATGCCGTCGAGACCGCGCGGCGGCCCGAAGCCGACGCCGCCGCGCCCGCGCGGCTTGAACAGGATCATTATCTCGTCGAGCCCCTGCACCTGAGCCAGCACGTCCTTGGCGAGCGCGTCGGCTTTCTCCCCCTTGGCCAAAATCTGGGCGAGCTGGATCGTCTTCTCGATCGCCTTGGGGTTTTTCTTGTCGTCGTTCTGCGCCGACGCGAATGGCCAAGCTACGAGGAGAATGACGGGGACGTAGCGCAGGACTTTCATGGCGGGTTCCTCGGGACGCGGCGGACAGTGTCGGCATTCTATGCCTCCTTCGGCTAAGCCGCTACCGTAGGGCAAGCGGCCTCGCTTGCCCACCCCGCAAAGGCAAGCGAGGCCGCTTGCCCTACGAATCTCCGGCAATAACTTCTGCGCACCTTGCGGAGAAGTTCCCAGGTTAACAAACTAAAATATGGTAGAGGCCGTTATCCGGAGAGCGATTCGCCGGTTGGCAACGAAGGGGTATCCTGTGAACGCAACCGTCGATAAACGCGAAGAACGCATCCGCAGCATGTTCGGGCACATCGCCCCCAGCTACGATTTCCTCAACCATTTGCTGAGCCTGAACATCGACCGCTACTGGCGCTGGCGCACCACGCGCCTCGTGCCCCCCGCGGGAACGGCGCCGATCCTCGATCTTTGCACTGGCACCGGCGACCTGGCCCTGGCGTACGACCGCGCCGCCAAGGGCAAGGCGCCCATCGTCGGCGCCGACTTCTGTCACGAAATGCTCTGCATCGCCAAACGCAAAGCCCAAAAAATCCACGCCGAGGGACGCATCACGTTTCTCGAAGCCGACGCCCAGAAGCTGCCGTTTCCCAGCGATTACTTCCAGATCGCGACCGTCGCTTTCGGCCTGCGTAACGTCACCGATACGGACAAGGGCATCGCCGAGATGGTGCGCGTCACGCAGCCCGGCGGCAAGGTGGCGATCCTCGAATTCTCGCAGCCCAAGGGGTGGTTGATGGGGCCGTTGTATCGATTCTACTTCAAGAAAATCTTGCCGACGCTCGGACAATGGATTTCCCGCAGCAAGGACAATGCGTATCACTACCTTCCGGCCAGCGTGCTGGAGTTCCCCGACGGCGAAGCGTTGGCGGTGAAGCTCCGGGGCCACGGGTTGACGGACGTCGTCTGGCATCGCTTCACGTTCGGCATCGCGACGCTTTACATTGGCAAGAAAGGCGAAAGCCCAGGAATGGCTATCCCTGGGACGAACCCCCCGGGATAGCCATCCCTGGGCTTTCCTTGGAGGTTTCATGTCCTCTCCGCATCTTCTGGTCCGCGCCGCTCGCGGCGAGCGCGTCGAACGTCCGCCGGTCTGGGCCATGCGCCAGGCGGGCCGCTGGGATCCTGAGTTCAACAAGCTCCGCGCCGGCCTGGGCTTTTACGAATTCTCCGAGAACGTCGAACTCGCGGTCAAGACGTCGCTGCTGCCCAGGCGCTTCGGCGTCGACGCCATCATTCTCTTCTACGACATCACCACGCTCACCGTGTCGATGGGGCAGCCGTTCCAGCTCAAAGCGAATCAGGGCCCGGTCCCCGATCATCCGATTCGCACCCTCGCGGACGTCGAACGCCTGGCGGCAAATCCGGAGCCGAAGACGTTCGGGCACATCACGGGATTGTTGCGGCGCGTGAAGGAAGAGTTAAAGGGTGAGTTGCCGGTGATCGTCTTCGCGGGGGCGCCGTTCACGGTGGCGACGTACTGCATCGGGACCGGCAAACACATGGATCAAACGCGGACGTTCATTCGCGAACAGCCGAAGGTGTGGGACGCGCTCCTGGAACGGTTGCAGGTGGCGACGATTCATTTCCTCAAGGCGCTGATCGCGGAGGGCGCCGACATGTATCAGCTCTTCGATTCGTGGGCGGGGTTGCTCGATCGCGAGGAATATCTCCAGTGGGCGCATCCGTATCACGAGGGGGTCTTTCGCGCGGTCAAGGAGACGCCGAGCGTGTTGTTCGTGAAGGAGGGGCCGTACCTGGATTTATTGGCGGCGAGCGGCGCGGACGTCTTGAGTTTGGGGACGGTGCATGATCTCGCTGCGGCCCGGCGCGAGTATCCACATCTGGTGTTTCAGGGGAACCTCGACGAGGACATTTTGCGTGCCGGGACGCCGGAAGAAGTGACGTCGGCGACGCGTCGGTGTCTGGAAGCGGGGGGGGGCCAACGGCACATCATGAATCTCAATCACGGCGTCGATCGGGCGACGCCGGTCGCGAACTTCCAGGCGTACATCGCGGCTGCGAAGGGGACTTGAAAGCCCAGGGATGGCGATCCCTGGGGAAGCGCCAGAAATCGTCATTTGTCGCAGCCGCGTCGGATGGAGATCATGTTCTCGGGAGCCTCCCCAGGGATCGCCATCCCTGGGCTTTCACCGGTGTTACCGATCGAGTTCGATCTGAATCTTCGAGTTTTCGCGCTGCGACTTGAGGATCTCGCGATACATCTGCCGCTCCTGGGCGATGGTTTCGCGGACGAAATCCTTGACCGCGGGGAACGTCGACGGTTGGCCCGGGTCGATGTCGGTGACGCGCAGCAAATGCCAGCCGAACTCCGATTCGATGATGCGCGTCTCCCCCTTTTTCATTTCGAACGCCGCCCGCGCGACCGGCTCCACCACCATGAACTTGTAGCGGAAGAAGCCGATGTCGCCGTCCTTGTCCTTGCTGGGACAGTCGGAATGTTCGCGGGCCAACTTCTCGAACGTCTCGCCGGCATTGAGCTTTTGGCGGATCGCCTCAACCTTGTTGGCGGTCGCCTGTTTCGTGGAGACGTCGGCGACCACGGGCATGCTCACGAGGATATGGCTCGCGCGGACGCGGCGCATGTCGAAGTACGGCTTGAATTGTTGGTAGTAGTTGAGCACTTCGACTTCGCTGAGGCGCTTCGTGAGATATTCCTGCCAGCGGAGCTTGGCGGCGATGTCCTCGCGGAGCTGTTTCAGGTTCTGCTTCTCGCCGCGGAGGAACTCTTCGAGCGTCTGATTCTTCTTCTGCAGCGAGGCGCTGACCGTGTCGAGCACGCGGTCGATCTCGGCTTCGTTGACGTACTGGACGTTGGCGCGGAGGAACTGGCGCATGAGCGCTTCCTCGATGAGGATATCGAGGGCGGCCTTGCGGATGGCGCGGGCTTCGCTTTCGGGGACGGGCGTGACGAGAGGCCTTTGGTCGAGGATGCTCTTGACCTGCGACTCGGTGATTTTTTCGCCGTTGACGGTGGCGGCGACGCGATCGATGGGGAGCGAAAATTGGCCCCGAGCGAAGGCGGGCGCGCAGACGAGAACCAGGAATGCAAGACGCAACGACATATTCGACCTCCGTGTCGAGCCATTTTCGGGCGGTAAAGCGCTGGGACTATAACACCCGGGCCGCGAATGAGACAACCCCTGTTTGCTGGGAGCCCGGTTCGTGCGTAGCATAGACATCATGACCTCGCTTTCTTCGCGTTTACTTCCGCTGGCCGGCAAAGCGCCGGGCCTACTTCTGATCCACGAGATTTATCGCAGTCTCCAGGGCGAATCGAAGTACATGGGGCTGCCGTGCGTTTTCGTGCGGACCACGGGGTGCGACCTGCGCTGCGTCTGGTGCGACACGCCGCACGCCTTCACGCAGGGCCAGCCGATGACGCAGGAAGCCGTCCTGGCTCAAGTCGCGCAGCTGGCGACCGACCTCGTCGAAATCACCGGCGGCGAACCCATGGTGCAGCCGGAAGTCGTGCCGCTGATGACGGAACTCGCCGACCGCGGCCACACGGTGCTCCTGGAAACCAGCGGGGCCAGCGACCTCTCGCAGGTAGACCCGCGCGTGCACATCATCATGGACCTCAAATGCCCCGACAGCGGCGAGATGGGGCGCAATCTCTGGGCGAACCTGGAACATCTGAAGGCGAGCGACGAGATCAAGTTCGTGATCGCCTCGGAACTCGATTTTCGCTGGGCGGCCGACCGGTGCCGAGAACATCGGCTGCCCGAACGGTTCGAGATCTTGTTCAGCCCGGTGTTCGGCAAAGTCACGCCTCTGGAGTTGGCGAACTGGGTGCTCGAGTCGCGTTTGCCGGTGCGGATGCAGCTTCAGCTGCACAAGCAGATCTGGGATCCGGCCGCCCGCGGCGTGTGATTGGCCTTGTGCCGAGGGTGCCGGGTCTGTATTCGTTTAGCGCCAAACGAAGACAAAATCGCAAGGAGGCGACGATGCGAACCCTATTTTGGGGCGGCTGTATGTTGGCCCTGGTGTCGGCGAGCGTGATCCATTTCTACGCCGGCCGCACGCCGCCCCCGGAACCCGTACCCGAAGCAAAACCCCGTCCGGCCAAGCCGCCCGCCGTCCCACCGAGTTTCGGCGAAGAGTCCGAAGTCCCGACGCCGCTCGCCCGGCCCGCGGTCATCGACGAGTTCATCGTGATGCGTCCGGAAGCGGAGGTTCTGTTCCGTATTCCCGCGCCGTTCGCTCCCATGAACGAAGGCAACGCGACGCGTTCGATTGGCCCGAGTCCGCGACCGGACCGCAGCGGCTGGCGGCGCATGCCGTGGGCGCCCGAGGATGAAGCCATTGCGGAGCATCTACAGACGTTGCGGACGGTGAGCGAAACCCTGGCGACCGTCGGCAGAGCGTTTCTTCCCTGGTAAAGGCGATCGGGGGACGTCAGTCCCCCGGTACGTCGGTTTTCTGCAACTCATAAAATCCCTGCAAGAACGCATTGCATGTGCGTCACGTACCGGGGGACTGACGTCCCCCGCTCGCCTAATCGCGCAATGAACATCTTCCACGTACGTCACGTACCGGGGGACTGACGTCCCCCGCTCGCCTAATCGCGCACCGTCCCGTCGGCGGGATGAAACAACTGCTCTCTTCTCCGCGCCCGTTTCCGCATCACTTCCATCTTCGCGTCCGAACCTGGCAACGCACGCGTCGCCTTCTTCGGCAACGGCGCCGGGCCGCTTCTCTCGCGCTTCACCACCACGCCGCTGGCGGTGGAATACCGCTCCCGAATCCAGCCCTTCCTCCCGCAGCGACCACAAAGCCCCCGCGGCCGGCTGACCGGCCGTCGTTCGCAATGACGACAGCAGCGCATGAATCGTTCCTTTCACGCATCGATCGAATCCTTTCTGGAAACACCCGTCTCCTTCTCTTTCTGTAATGTACATTATTTCACTATTTCGTGTCAATACAAATCCGCCCGTTCTGGCCGAATTTTCCGATAAAAGTTCCCAAAGTCGCGATTTGTAACCACAGAATTGACGTAAAGCCCAGGGACGGCGGTCCCTGGGGATTCGTCCCTGGGACCGCCGTACCTGGGCTTTCAAGGGCGACCGACATACCTTAAAGGGATCGTCCCTCACGGAGTCCGATCATGTTGACTGCGAGCGGTTGTAAAGCCCGGCGATTGCGACTTTGGCAGAAGCTCGATCCGCCTCCCGAGCAGGATTTTCTGCTCCTGGCCGACCCGATCCATCTCATGTACCTGGCCAACTTCGCGGTGGAGCCGATCAGCCTCAACGCCGGGTTCGGCGCCTATTTGATGGTGCGCCGCGACGGGCATGCGAAACTGATCCACGACAATCGCCTGGCCGCATCTGCGAAGCTGGCGCACGTCGAGGACGTGAAGTCGGTGCCGTGGTACGACGGCCAAACGCCCGGGCGCGGGCCACGCCAACTCGCGGTGCTCGAGGCGGTCAACCCCTCCCGACACGGCATGCGCGTCCACGATCGGCCCGGCGATCCCTACGCGAGCGTCGTCATCCACACTCTCGCGGACCTGCGGCGGCAAAAGGATGACGACGAAATCGCCCTGCTGCGGCATTGCATGCACGCCACCGACGCGGGGCATGCCTGGGCGCGCGCCAACGTCTTCCCCGGTATGACGGAACTCGACGTCTACGCCGGCGTCGCGGGGGCGTGCATGAAAGCCGCCGGGCAGACCGCGGTCGTCTACGGCGACTTTGCCGTCTCCCCCGGACCCGAACGTCGCGGCGGACCGCCGACCGATCGCGTCCTCCAGGCGGGCGACATGCTCATCCTCGATTTCTCCGTCGTCCTGTTCGGCTACCGCAGCGACTTCACCAACACGCTCGTCGTCGGCCAGGATCCTAATCCGCAGCAGCAACGGCTCTACGACCTTTGCATCGAGGCCCTGCGCGCCGGCGAAGGCGAACTCCGCGCCGGCGCGGCGTGTCAGACGGTGTACGACGCCGTCGCCGACGTCTTCGCCCGCGCGAATCTGGGCGAATACTTCCCGCATCACGCCGGCCATGGCCTGGGCCTGACGCATCCCGAGGCGCCCTTCTTTGTGCGGCAATCGAGCGAGACGCTCCTGGCCGGGGACGTCGTCACCCTCGAACCGGGGCTTTACGTCCCGGACGTCGGCGGCATTCGCATCGAGAATAATTACTTAGTGACCGCGTCGGGCCACGAGACGCTAAACCATCACACGATCGCGCTGCGATGAATACGAAGCCGATGTTTCTGCACAACCTGCGATTGGCGTCGCGTTACTGGCTGTCGCCGCTCGCGGGCTACACGAACATGCCGTTCCGTCTGGCCGTCCGCGAGCTGGGCGGTCTTGGCCTGGCGACCACGGATCTCGTCAGCGCCCGCGCCCTGGTCCGGCACAACGAGAAGACGCACATGCTCATCGAGAAGTGTGCCGAGGATGTGCCGCTCGCGGTTCAGATCTACGGTTCCGACGCCGGCGAGATGGCGACGGCGTCGGCGTGGCTGGAAAACTACGGCGCCCACGTCATCGACATCAACATGGGCTGCCCCGTCCCCAAGATCACCAAGGGGGGCGGCGGCTCGGCCATGATGTGCGCCGCGCCGGCCGAGACCATCGAGCTTATTCGCCGAGTCGTGAACGCCGTCCGCATCCCCGTCACCGTCAAGATGCGCCTCGGCTGGGACGCGTCGCAGCTCACTGCCCCTTACTTCGCCCGCGCCTTCGAAGACGTCGGCGTCGCGGCCGTCATCATTCACGGCCGAACCCGTGAACAAGGCTTCTCCGGCAGCGTCGATCGCACCGGCATTCGCCGAGTCGTCGAGGCAGTCGAGCGCATCCCGGTGATCGGCAACGGCGACATCCGCACGCCTCTCGACGCCGAGCGCATGTTCGACGAGACGGGCTGCGCCGGCATCTCGATGGGCCGAGGCGCGCTGCTCAATCCGTGGATCTTCTTGCAGCTGTGCCGCCTGGAAACGACCGGCGACGCGGGACTCCCCGGCGATTACGACAGGCGTCTGGACTTCATGACGCGTCACTACGAGTTGCTCGTCGCCCAGCGCGGCGAGCGCTTCGGTTCGGTGACGTTTCGCAAGGTGGCGGGGTGGTACAGCAAGGTTCTGAAGCCGGGCCGGGAGTTGCATCAGCAGATGATGCTTTTGGCCCACGTCGAGGATTTTCACGCCATCGTGGAGGTGCTGCGCCGCCGGGGCGAGCCGCAGCACTGGAACGGCGGGCACGTCGAAATCGCGGTGCCGCAGGGGCCCATCTCGCACTGGTAGAGGAGAACGCGCGTCGGAGCCCGCAGCGCAAGCAAGGTACGATCGATCCTTGCTTGCGCTGCGGGCTCTCACAGATGGAGGAGCCACGCGCCTGGCATCGCATCCCCGCTTCTGCTACACTCGAATGAGTCTCCAAGCGAGGGGTTCATGCCATCCCGGATCTTCTGCGTTGCGATCGTCCTGTTTTGGCTTGTTGGCGTCGGCCTGCTCGTGGTTCACGAGGTGCTGCCGCGCGTGACGTTCGAGGAGGCGCCGCCGTTCGTCATCGAACTCACCGACGAATTCGACTCCGCCAAGATCAACTGGACCGTTTACCATACGAAAGACGCCGATACGGAGATCTTCGGAAGGGTGCAGTCGCAGGTACGGCGGGTGCGCGACGGCAGCCGCGAGGGGGAGTTTCTCCTCGTCAATGATTGGCGCACGCCGTTCCGCGCCGGCAAACTCGAGATCAACGACCTGCACATCGGCTACCGCGTCACCAAGAAGGGGGATCTGCTCGGCTTCTTCATCCGCGGCACTACCGACAAGTTCTCACTCAAACTCGCCGGCGATTTCGAAGACGGCCAACTCAAGCTCCTCTTCAACGAACAGCCGCTCAACTTGCCGACCAACGAACTCCCCGCGCAGCCCAACGTCCTCAACTCGATGCTGCTCTTGCACAAGCTGCCGCCGATTCGCGAGGGGCAGACGTGGAGCATCCAGCATTTCGACCCGCTCAGCCTGATGCCCGGGATGAAGACTGCGTCGCTGCCGCAATTGACCGCGCGCGTCGGCACCGAGTCGCTCATTTGGCATCAGGACGAAGTTCCCGCCTTCAAGATCGACTACCGCGATTTTCGCGGCGAATTGCACGCCGGCACCTGGGTGCGTAAGAAAGACTTCGTCGTTCTCAAGCAGTGGTTCACCTACCAGGGCCAACAACTGACCTCCATCCGCGACCCCAAATAATATGACGCCCGGCACGCTCCCCATTCTCGATGTTCACGACGTCACCGTCGCCTACCAGCGCAAGCCAGTCCTCTGGAACATCGATCTCACGCTCCACCAGCCGCGCCTCGTTGACATCGTCGGGCCCAACGGAGCCGGCAAGACGACGATCATCAAGGCCATCCTCGGACTCGTGCCCCTCGTCTCCGGCTCCATTCACATGTTCGGCAAACATCTGGAAGACGTGCGCGGACGCATCGGCTACGTCCCGCAGCGCGAAAGCGTCGACTGGGATTTTCCCGTCAGCGTCCTCGACGTCGTCCTCATGGGAACCTACGGCCGACTCGGCTGGTTCCGCCGACCGGGCAAACCGGAGATCGCCCTGGCGCACGAATGTCTCGCCCAGGTCGGGCTGCACGACTTCGCCGACCGCCAGATCGGCCAACTTTCCGGCGGGCAGCAGCAGCGGACCTTCCTGGCGCGCACGCTCGCGCAACAGGCCGACCTGTATTTCCTCGACGAGCCGTTCGCCGGCGTCGACGCCGCGTCGGAACGGGCGATCCAGGCGCTGTTGCAAAAGCTGCGCGACGCGGGCAAGACCGTCCTCGTCGTCCATCACGATCTGCGCACGGTGCCGAGCTATTTCGATCACGTCATTCTCCTCAACGTTCGGCTCATCGCCAGCGGGCCGACCGCGGAGGTCTTTACCGAGGAGAATCTCCACAAGACCTACGGCGGACGGCTGACGATTCTCGACACGCTGAGCCAGGCGGTGCGCGATCAGGAGCGCTCGCCATGATCGAGTACAACACGCTCATCGTGCTGATCGGCACGAGCCTGCTCGGACTCAGCGCCGGGGTGGTCGGCGTCTTCGCGGTGCTGCGCCGCCGGGCGCTCATCGGCGACGCCCTGGGCCATGCCACGCTCCCCGGGCTCTGGATCGCCTTTTGGCTCACCGGGCAGCGCAGCCTGCCGATCCTGCTCACCGGCGCCCTCGTTTCCGGCGTGCTCGGCATCTGGGTGATCGCGCTCCTGCGGAAAACGACGCGGCTCAAGGAGGACGTCGCCATCGCCCTGGTGTTGAGCGTCTTCTTCGGCGCCGGCATCGTCATCCAGAAGATGCTGCAGGCGCGTCACTCCAGCGGCGCCTCGGGCCTGAACGACTTCCTCCTGGGCCACGCCGCCACCATCAATCGCGACGACGTCCAGCTTCTGGTCTCGTTGACGCTGGCGTGCCTGGCAGTCGTCGCGATCTTGTTCAAGGAACTCAAGATGGTGGCGTTCGACGCCGCGTTCGCGCAGGTGCAGGGTTGGCCCGCGGGCCGGCTCGACTTCCTGCTCATGCTGCTCATCGCTGCCGTCATCCTCGCCGGCATCCCCGCGGTCGGCGTGCTACTCTCCGCGTCGCTCCTGGTCATCCCCCCTGCCGCGGCGCGCTTCTGGACCCAGCGACTCGCGCCGATGCTCGCCCTCTCCGGCGGCATGGGCATGGTCGCCGCGTTCGTCGGCACGTTTCTGAGTGCGCGGTTCGAAAACCTCGCCGCCGGCCCGACCATCGTCGTCGTCGCCGGAGCCGGGTTCCTCGTCTCCTTCCTGTTCGGCCCGCACGGCGCGTCGGACTGGATGCGGCCCGCGCCGCGGCTCGAGGAGCCGGCGCCATGAACTTCGAAACCGCCTACGCCTTCTGGACGATCGTCGTCAGCCTGGTCCCCGGACTCGCCTGCGCCCTGCTCGGCTGCTTCCTCCTCCTCAAACGCATGAGCCTGCTCACCGACGCCATCAGCCACGGCATGATCCCCGGCATCGCCTTGTCGGTGATTTACACCGGCTCCCTCTCGCCCGTGGGCATCATGGTCGGCGCCATCGTTTTCGGCTGGCTCACCGCCTGGCTCACGCAATTCCTCGCCTCCTCCGGCAAAGTCACCGAAGATTCCAGCCTCGGCATCGTCTTCACCGTTCTCTTCGCCTTCGGCCTCATCCTCATCAAGATGTTCCTGGCACATTCCCATATTGATCCCGGCTGCGTCTTTTACGGCGCCCTCGAAACCGCCTGGCGCCCTGGCATCCGCTACCCCGCGCCGCTGCTCGACACGCTGCGCGACGTGCCCCATTCGCTCCCCGGCATGGCCGTCGGCCTGGGGCTCACGCTCGCCTTTCTCGTGTTGCTGTGGAAGGAGCTCAAGCTGGCGACGTTCGATCCGGCTCTGGCAGAGGCGATGGGGTTTCGGCCCCGGCTCATTCATTATCTGCTGGTCGGACTGGTCGCGCTCAACACAGTGACGGCGTTCGAAGCGGTCGGCGCGGTCATGGTGCTGGCGATGTTCACGGTCCCCGCCGCCTGCGCCCGGCTCTTTTCCGATCGGCTGCCGACGATGCTCGTGTGCGCCGCCGGGATCGCCGTCGTCGCCTCGCTCCTCGCCTACCCGCTCGCCGATCGCCTGAACACCAACGTTGCCGGCATGATCGCGGTCGTCCTGGGCGCGGAGTTCGCACTCGCATTGCTCGTCGCGCCGCGTTATGGGCTCCTGGCGCAAGGCTGGCGCCGGCTGCAGCTCACGTTGCGCATCGCCCGCGAAGAGATCCTGGCCACGCTCTACCGCCGCGCCGAGACGGGATTGCCGACCGCGCCGGTCCTGCTCAAGGATCACGGCCTGGCCCCGCTCCTGGTCGACTGGGCGAGCCGGCAGCTCGTGCGACATGGGTATGTCACGCCGAGCGACCACGGCCTGGAATTGACCGAAGCGGGTCGACTCGAGGCGGCGTCGGTGGTGCGGGCGCATCGTTTGTGGGAGACGTATCTGGAGAAGAACTTCGGTTTGCCGCTCAACCACCTGCACGAGCCGGCGTCGGAGATGGAGCACTTCCTGGGACCCAAGGCGCAGCAAGATCTGACGGACGACCTCCAGGCCCCGCCCCGCGATCCGCATGGCAAGGAGATCCCCGGGAAGTAGCTGTGGAACCACGTTCTTTGTAGAGCGGCGAACGGCCGACTTCGACTCGTCCCCGGTATTCTGGGAGAGCCGCGAGTGATGCGAAAATTTTAAGATGCCAGGGGGACGCCGTCCGTGACGACAAAAAGCCAGCGATCGCCGTCGGGGCTCCAGGCGGCGCGGCAGCGGAGGATGTCGCCGATCAAGCGGGCCTGCGCGGGGCCTTCCATTTCGTAAACGCCGCGATCCCAGCAGCGGACCGAGCCGCGCCCGCCGGAGACGGGGCCTTCGTACTCGAGGTATTCGAGCCGATGATCGGGAAGCGCCTCGGCGAAGAAAGTCCCGGCGTACGGCGTGGGCCAGCGCCACGTCTTGAGCACGCCGGCCGTTTCGAGCATGAAGTCCCAGTGCAGCGTCGGATGATCGTGCCGCAGAATGACGAAGCGCCGCTTGAGCATGCCTTCATTGTAACAACCGGGCCACGGCGAACGCACAGGCGGCGCTCGATGTCTCCGGGCCCCAACCCTCTGCAAGGGAGATTTCTTCGACGTCGTGCCAGCCCAGATGCGCCAGCACGCGCGGGATCAGGAACGCCCCCGAACCCGAAAGGATCACGCCGTCAATCGGCGCCGGGAAGCGCGACGCCACCGCCTCGGCGATCGCCCGCACTTGTCGATCGCGCAACGCGCCGGCCAGTTCCAGCGCCGCGTCCCATGACATTCCCTCGGCGTCGTCGCACGTCATGCGTGCCAGGCGTGCATGGGCATGCGCCTTGGTCGCCGGCTTGCCGTCGGCGGTGCTGCAATGCGCGGCTTCGAACAAATCCCCCAGGAGGATGTAGATGTCCTCGGTCGTCGCAAAAAGCTCGGCCGCCCCGTTCAGGCCCAGGAGTGCGCAGAGCGGCGTGCGTATCACGCCCGTGTAAACCAACTCGCGGAAGCGCAGACGTTCCGGATCGGTAAAGCCGCGCGTGCTCGGCACTCCCCGGAGGATCGGAATGATATCGGCCGTCGTCGACCCGATGTCCAGCAGCAGATATTCCCCTCTCGGGTAGAGGGCGCCGAGATGGGTCGCCAGGGCGTGCCAATTCGCCGCCGCGACGGCCAGGGGTTGCGCGTTCGCCTCGTCGGCCGAGACGAAACGCCCCGCGGTGCTCCAGAAATAAACCGGCCTAGACCCCGCGGCACGCACGACCGCATCCACGATGAACGCGACGCCCGCGCGCTTGGTCGCGAAGCAATCGCACAGCTCGCCCGTCATCGTGACGGCAATCCGCTCTGGCGCGAATCGCTTGAAAATCGTTCGCAGTTCCGTGAACAGGCGCTTGGGGTGCTGCCAGAGCGGGAACGGCAGGTTGACAGCACGTCCCTGCGCATCCGCCGCCTTGAGATTGGCGCCGCCGACGTCGAGTCCCAGAATCTTGGCCATGCTGCGTTCCTCGTTTCCGCTAAAATGTTCGTACCCATCTTACGAGAGGAGCACGCCATGGCTGCAAAAGAGAAAACCTACGACGAAGCCGAGGTGAAGCAGAAGATCGCCGAGCTGGGGCTCGCGCAGTGGCACCTGGAGGACGGCTGGCTGCGCCGCAAATACACGACGGACGGTTGGCCGACGACGCTGATGGTAACGAACGCCATCGGCTTCTTGTGCGAGGCGGCGTACCACCACGCGGACCTGGCGATCACCTGGGGCAAGATCTGGGTGAAGCTGCAAACGCACTCCGCGGGGGGCATCACCGACAAGGATTTCACGCTGGCGCAAAAGATCGAGGAGGTCGTCCTCTACCGCGGCGGCGGAGCGCTGGAGGGGACGCCGAACAAGTTCGTCAAGGCGCCGTGACCGCGGTCAACTCCGTCTGCCAGGCGGCGAACGCGGCCAGGGCGGCGTCTAAATCCGTACGGAACACTATGTACGCATTGTCGATTCCCGGGACGTCGACCTGTCGGCAACAGGCGCCGAGGGCGCCTGCGGACGTCGCGGCACGCACCGCGCTCAAGTTCGCCAGGCTGCCGCGCAGTTGGTGGGCTAGTCTATGCAGCGCCGGCCAATTCTGGGCGGCGTACGCCTGGTCGAGTTTGATCTTGGCGCCCAAGGTTTCGGAGGCGAACAGGCCCAGGATCTCGACGACGAAGTCGCGCTCGCCTCCCAGTCGCGCCCATAACTGCTCGCGATCGAGCACCGGCTCCGACTTCGGTTGGGGCGTCTCTGTCGGCGCCGAGCGATGCCCGGTTAACTCGCGGCGCAGCGCCCGCGGGTCAATCGGCTTGGTGAGGTAGCCGTTCATGCCGGCCGCGAGGAAGCGCTCGCGGTCCCCCTTCATGGCGTGGGCCGTGAGGGCGATGATCGGGATCGTGCGACCCGCGGCTCTCAGCCTTTGGGTCGTTTCAATGCCGTCCATCTCGGGCATCTGCACGTCCATCAAGATCAGATCGAACGACACGCTGTCGATGATTTCGAGCACCTCTTGGCCATTGCCGGCGACGCGGACGTAATGGCCGAGCTTGCCGAGAATGCCCAGGGCGACTTGTTGATTGATGACGTTGTCCTCGGCCAGAAGGATCTTGAGAGGGGCCTGAGTTTCGGAGGCGGTTTCGCGCGAGGGGGAATGTCGAGGCGCAATCGCGGTTTGGTCGGGTGCGGCGCGGAAGCGCAACGTGCAGAAAAACTGGCTGCCGCGGCCCAGTTCGCTTTCGACCCAGATTCGGCCTTCCATCAATTCCGCGAGCCGGGCGGAGATCGACAGTCCCAGTCCGGTGCCGCCGAAGCTGCGCGCCATGGTGCCGTCGGCCTGCTCGAAGGGGTTGAAGATGCGGGCGCGTTTGTCTTCGGCGATGCCGATGCCGGTGTCGTCGACGCGGACTTGCAGCACCAGGTCGTCGCCGTGCCGTTCCTGAACGTGGAGGGCGAGGGCGACGCTGCCCTGGGGCGTGAACTTGATGGCGTTGCCCAGGAGATTGATGAGGATTTGCCGGAGGCGTCCGACGTCGCCGACGAGCGTGTCGGGGATGTCGTCGGCGATGTCGCAGCGGAGGTCGAGGCCCTTGTTGCGGGCGCGGAGGTCCAGCGGCTTGAGGAGTTCGTCGACGGCGGTACGCAGCGAGAAAGGTTCGGGATCGAGTTCGAGTTTGCCGGCTTCGATCTTGGAGAAATCGAGGATGTCGTTGATGACCTCGAGCAGCGCCTCGGCGGAGCGTTGGACGGACTGGAGGTAGTCGCGTTGTTGGGGTTCCAGTTCGGTCTCGAGGACGAGTTGAGTGAGCCCGAGGATGCCGTTCATCGGAGTGCGGATTTCGTGGGACATGTTGGCGAGGAACTCGCCCTTGGCTTGGTTGGCCGATTCCGCGGCTGCCTTGGCATTTTGCAACTCGGCCTCGGCCTGCTTGCGCTTGGTGATGTCGGTGGCGATGCCCAGGTAGCCGGAGATTTCGCCCCGTGCGTCGCGCTGGGCGGTGACGGTGAGATTGACGGTGAGGCGTCCGCCGTCTTTGCGCACGTAGGTCCATTCGCGCTCTTCGTATCCCCCCCGACGCGCGTGTTCGACGAAGACGTTGATGCCGGTGACGGGGTAGCCGAAGGTCTGCGAAAGGCGCTCGCCGTGTTCCTGGATTTCCTCGGGCAGGTGCAAGAGTGCCGGCGTGGTTTTGCCGACGAGTTCTTGCGCGGAGTAGCCGAGCATGCGTTCCGCGCCTGGGTTGAAGTGGGAGATGATGCCGTTCACGTCGCCGGCGATGATCGAGACGTGCGTGGAGGCGTTCAGGATCGAGGTGAGGTCGGCGGTGCGCTGTCGCACGCGGTCTTCGAGTTCGCGCTGGATCTGCCGCAGATTCTCTTCGAGCTGTTTCTGATCGTGAATATCGGTGACGGTGCCGTACCAGCGGACGACCTGGCCTGCGTCGTCGCGGACGGGGAGCGCGCGACTCAGGAACCAGCGGTACGTTCCGGACTTCTTATCGAGATAACGGCACTCAAACTCGTAGGGGGTTAGCGTACGGATCGATTCGGTCCAGTGGGCGAGGCAACCGCGGACGTCGTCGGGATGCAGAATGGAGGAACAGGGGTTTTCGCCCAAGCAATTGCGCGGCATTGCGGTGAATTCGTACCAGCGTTCGTTGAAGTAGTCGGTGTGCCCGTCGGGTCGGGACGACCAGACCATCTGCGGCATGGAGTCGGCGAGTTGTCGGAAGCGGGCCTCGCTCTGGCGAATCGCCTCATCCGCGCGGATGCGCTCCGTCACGTCGGTGATGGTGCCGACCCATTCTTCGAAGTTCCCCGCTTCGTCAAAGAGCGGCAAGGAATGTACCGAAAGATGCCGATACTCCCCCTCAGGCGTGCGAATGCGATAATCGACGGCGTAAGGAGATTTATCCGCGAGGGACGTCGTCCAGGCGCGGCGCACCGGTTCGCGGTCGTCGGGGTGCAGGGCGTTTAGCCAGCCCCAGTTGTCGCTGGCCGCACAATCGTGACCGGTCGCTTCTGACCACCACTGGAAGGCGTCATTGCCCAGGCCGTGCTCGTCCGCTGTCCACACGATCTGCGGCGACGCCTGGATCAGGGCGCGGTAACGTCGCTCGCTGCGGCGCAACGCTTCCAGCGAACGTTTCTGATCTTCAATGTCGGTCCCGGTGCCGACCCAATGCGTGACCTTGCCGTTCTGATCGCGGATCGGTATGGTGCGGCCCGAGAACCAGCGATACGCGCCGTCGGCCCGGCGGATGCGAAGTTCCACGATGTTCAGCGTCCCCGTTTCGATCAGTTTCTGCCACTCGAGGTGCATCCGCGGCAGATCGTCGGCGTGGAGCGTGAGACCCCAGCCGCGCGCGTTCACCTCTTCGCGCTGGTATCCCGTGTACTGCTCGTACTGACCGTTCACGTAGGTAAGCTTGCCCTGCGTGTCGAGCATCCAGACGAGACCGGGCATCGCCTCGGCAAGCAGGCGGTAGGTCTCTTCGTTCTGATACCTTTCGCGCTCGGCCCGGTCGAGCATGGCGGCGTTCCAGCACGCGAGTCCGGCAAAGAAGATCAAGACGGCGACGGCGAAGATCGCCACGCTAAACTCCGCGCCGTACCAACCGGCGGAGTATCCCTGCAAACTGCACCAGCCGATGAGGAGCGTGAGGACCAATCCCGCGGGCAACAGTTGACGGAGGAACCTTCCGCCCGGTCCGGCGTCGAGCACGATGGCGCCGACGCCGCGATCCGCGTGCAGCGCCAGGATGCCCACGCATACGGTCACGAACGACAGCGAGGTGTGCATGGCGACACTGGAGTAGAAGAAGCTGCGGTAGACGGCGCTGGCGCCGAAGAGATACCCGACCAGGGGCAGCGCGAAGAGAGCTGTCAGCGCGAGCGCGACGACCTGGGCGGCGAGGGGATACGCGGGAAAGACGGCGAGCGCCGAACCGATCAGCAAGAACGCGGCGGCGGTGGTGCCGGCCATGCGTCCGGAAGCGGTGACGCCGACGGAGTGCGGGGAGTCGCTAAAGAGGGCCTCGTCGATGCGGAAGTCGAGGTCAAGGGCGTATTGCAGCAAAGTCAAAAGCCCGATGGCAACCGCGACCAGGGCCGAACCCGAACCCAGCAACGTGCGCCGTCCGGATGCGCTGGCCGAGGTCAGCGATACGCCGAGGAGTGCCAGCGCAAGGGCGGTGTTGGCCTTCATCGAGGACCAGACGGGCGCGATGCTTTTGAGCGTGGGGACGTCAAGCGCCCAGCCGACAAGAACGAGACAGCCGACGCCCAGGGCGAAGTGGCCGCAGGCTCGGCCAAGCGTTTGAGATTTCGATCCTGAATTCATGAAGCCGCCCGGAGGTTCGCTGGGGCTATTAACAGCATAGCATTTTTCGCGAGCGGCCGGCGTAAGTTACTTCGCGGTGAAGCGCGCACGGGTCGGATCGTTCTTCCAGGAATACTTCGTCGCGAACTCCGCAGGCGTGACAATCTCCTGCCCGCGCTCGTTCTGCACGACGTAAAAGAGCTGGTCGGTATCGCCGTCGCCGCGGTAATGGCCGTCGATGCTCACGCCGATGAGTTGATCTGCCTCGGCGATGAGATGCCCCTTGAGCTTGCCCGTGAAGGCTTCGAAAAATCGGCACGTGCGGTCCGCGGAGGATACGGCCACCAACGGCCCGGGAAGGGACCAGGCGACGTTCGTCACGCTCGAGAATACCGGCAGGACGTGCAGGCGTTTCCCGGTCGTCATCGAATAGATCTCGGCGGCGTAGATGCTGCGTCCGGTCAAGAGGAGATCGCTCTTGGCGAAAAACGAGAGCGAGGTGACGGCGCCGCCGCGCGGCAGCTCGCTAACTTTTTTGCCGGTCGCGATCGACCAGATGGGCGTCACGCCGTAGGCGTCGCCGCCGATCAGAGTCTTGGCGTCGGCGGGAAAGGCCAGCGCGGTGACGGCGGTCAATTTCGGCGCCGTGAGCGCCTTGCTCGGCTTCCAGGTAGTGCGCGAATACAGAAACGCGTTGCCGTCGCTGACGCCCAGCGCCAGCGTGTTGCCGGTGGGCGACCACGTCAAGCTCGTGACGTCCGCCTGCAGCGGGGACAGCGTCTGAATGACTTCGCCTGACTTCGCGTTCCAGACGATCGCCGACTTGTCGCGCGCCCCCGTTGCCAACTCTTTGCCGTCAGGCGTCCAGGCGATGCTCGTCACCGGCGCCTTATGCTGGGTCAGCGTCTTCAGCACCTTCCCCTCGTCGACGTCCCAAAGGCGAATCGAACGATCCGCATCGCCCGCGGCCAACGTCTTGCCGTCGGGCGACCAGGCGTGCGCGGTGACGTAGGCCTTGCTCCCCTCGAGCTTGCGCAGCAGCTTCCCGGTCGACGGATCCCAGAGCGTGAGCACGGCCGTCCCCAGACCGGTGAGCACCGGTCGGCCCGAGGCCCACACCGGGGGCGCCACGCCGGTCACCTCGCGGAACATCGTCTGCTTGGGATCGGCGAGGGCGATGGTGCCGAAGCCGATGCTGTCGGTGTAGACGAAATGGGTCTGTTCGGGCATGTATCCATACCACGTCGCATACGCCGGAACTTTGTGAATCAACTCGCCGCTTGAGGGATTCCAGACGCGGATCAGGCGCTCGGCGGGGTTGCAGGCCGAGAGTTCGTTTCCCTTGGCATTCCAGTTGAGCTGCGGGGCGGCGCCCTCGATCTTGAGGGCGACGTCGATGCCGGGGTAATTGAATAAGAAGATATACTTGGCAGTGCCGGCAGCGAGTTGCTTGCCCGAAGGCGACCAGGCGAGCGTGACGTAGTTGTCCGACGATTCGCCCACGGTGCGGTCGGTCTTGCCGGTGGCGATGTCGACGACGACGATGGCCGAGTCGTTGGTGACGGCGGCGAAGAGGAGGGAGTCGGGGTGGAGCGTAAGTCCGAGCACGGGGCGTCCGAGGGAGGCTTTGCCGCGGAGCAGGGCCGTCTCGGTTTCCCAGGTGCTGATGTAGCCGCTGCCGCCCCCGGAGCCGACCAGCCACTTCCCGTCGCGCGACCACGCGGTCTGCGTGACCGCCGTCGGATGCCCCTTGTAATGCTTGATGAACTTGCCCGTGCTCGCTTCCCAGACGCGGACCGCCCCGTCCTGCGAACTACCCGAGGCAATATACCTGCCTCCGGGGGAAAAGCTGAGGCCGTAGGCGTAACCGTCCAGGGAGATGATGGCGCGGAGGAGTTTGCCGCTGGCCAGGTCCCAGATGCGGAGGGTGCTGTCGAGCCCGCCGGTGGCGATCAGTTTGCCATCCGGGCTGACGGCCGAGGTGTGGAATCGGCCGCGGTGAATCTTGGTTTCCAGGCTCCAGCTCAGCAATCCCTTGAGCGGCGCCGGATTGGAAACGAGCGTGCGCGTGCTGAGCGGCGTGCCCGGCTTGTGAACGAGACGTTCCGCCTCAATCTCGGGATCTTTGCTCGGCGTCGGCGAGCCGCCCTGCAGCGAGGCGGTGCAGGTCAATACGAGTAAGAAGATGCAGAATCTCGGCATCGGTGCGCTCCGGGTTGGGCATCGGCTATTTTGCAGAGGGCGAGAAATGCGTCAAGCGTGGGAAATTCGTTTAGCGCTCGCGTGGGATTCTGCGAGCGCTAAACGAGGACAGGCGGATTACGCGAACAGCTCGTCGACGGGGCTGGGATGTTCGTCGACCAGGCCGATGGGCCGGCCGGCGACGTTGTTGCGTTTGGTATAGTCGATGCCGAGCGTCTTGAAGATGGTGCTGCCGAAGTCGGCGACGCTGACGGGACGATCCTCAACGGTCATGCCGCGGCGATCGGTTCGGCCGATGACGCGTCCGCCGCGAACGCCGGCGCCGGCGAAGCACGTCGTCCAGGCTTTCGCGTAGTGATCGTTCCCGGTCGAATCGCGGCCGAATTCGCCCATCCAGACGACCAGCGTTTCCTCGAGCAAACCGCGCAGGTGGAGATCTTCGAGAAGGGCGCCCATGGGCCGATCGAGAACTTGCGTGAGCGTGCGTTGGCCGTTGGCGGCGCCGCCGTGCGTGTCCCAGTAGGCGGGGTGCATCACTTCGACGTACTTGACGCCCGCCTCGACGAGTCTGCGGGCGCCGAGGCACTGCCGGCCGAAAAGCGAGTCGCCGTACAGGTTGCGAACGTGCTGCGGTTCGAGATCGGTGCGGAAGGCGGTGCGGGCCTTGTCGAGGTCCATGAGCTGGGCGGCGCGGCGATAGTTGGCGATGCGCGAGCGAATCGCCTCGGCCTGGTAATCGTCGAGGAAGCTCTGATCCATGCCTTGCAGCAAGCCGGTGCGGCGCTGGAGTTGTTCGGCGCTGCCTTGCGGGTTGAGGTTGGCGATGCCCTGGGTGACGTCGCGGAGGATGAGGGGACGGGCGGCGGGTCCGAGGAAGCCGCCGCTGGCGCCGTTGAGGCCGCCGGAGCCCGGTTTGATGAGGACGAAGTTGGGCATGCCGGTGTTCTCGGCGACGAGTTCGGTGGCGGCGATGGCGCCCATGTGGGGATGGTTGACGCCCCCCAGTTGTTGGAAGCCGGTCCGCATGAGGTAGTGCGCCGGCTCGTGGTCGGCGATGGCGGTCGACATGCCGCGGACCAGGGCGAGATGGTGCATTTGCCGGGCGATGTGCGGCATATACTCGCTGACGGCGATGCCGGGGGTCGAGGTGGCGATGGAGCTATAGGGGCAGCAGCGATCGCCGCTCTTGAAGTCGAAGGTGTAGGTGTGGGCGGGGCCGCCGCTCATGAAGAGGACGATGCACGCCTTGGCCTTGGCCTGCCGCGCCAGCTGTTGGGCGTACGCTTTTTGGGCGACGACGTCGAGCCAACCGCCGGCGCTGCCGCCGACGGCGCCGACGGCGGCGAGTTTGAGGAAATCGCGCCG
This sequence comes from Gemmatales bacterium, assembly GCA_038217425.1. GTDB lineage: Bacteria > Planctomycetota > Planctomycetia > Gemmatales > Gemmataceae > JAIEPT01. The sequence continues at coordinate 15,415 of JBBQPM010000008.1, read as the reverse complement.
CGATTGCGGGCTCACAAGTTTGTTCAGCGAAGTCATCGGGCATCTCCTATTTTGCCGGTAGGCCAGACACTTTGTCTGGCCGAACCCGCGCGTCATTGAATCCAATTCCACAAGTTCGTCGAAACACTTTATTCGGTAACAAATCCTCATCCGTGTCGCAACCTGCGAGGGCCAGACAGAGTGTCTGGCCTACCGGCCGGCTAACGGTTAAAGATGAACTCCGCAGAATTCACGAGGGCCCAGAAAACGTCCCGGGTTCCCTCATTCGGCGGAGCATCTTGCACGTAGGTCAAGGCTCGCTCCAGTTCCTCGCTGCGCGGCCGACGCGACAGGACGGCCAGGTACAAGTTCGTGATGGCGACTTCCTTGCTCTTGCCGACCGTCAGCTTGCCGAAGTTGTTGGGCGTCTGGCCGGTGATGCCGCCGTTCATGAGCAGGAGCGTCTGCTGCACGCCGTGGCTGAATTCCTTCGGATCGCCGTCGGCCTTGCTGGTTGCGAAGGGGGCGGTTTGCTGGTCGCGGTTTTTGCCTTCCGTCGGATTTCGGCCCATGGCGATGGCGAGGGCGTCGATCACCTGGTCCGACGTCAGGAGACGCAGCGATTGCCTGCTGAACAGCGTCTGATCCTGGGCGTTGCCGGCCAGGGGCTTGCTGGTGCGCTGGTAGGCGTCGCTGTTGCAGAGGGCGCGCACGATCGGCTTGAGTTGGAAGCCGCCGGCCTTGAATTCTTTTTCGAGCAGGGCGAGCAATTCGGGGTGCGACGCGGGTTGATCGGGCCGGGCGTCGTCCAGTGCGGGGATCAGGCCGCGGGCGAAGAAATGGGCCCACAGGCGGTTGACCGTGGCCCTGGCGAAGTAAGGATTGTCTTTCGCGGTGAGCCAGTCGGCGAGGGCCTTGCGATACGGGCCTTCGACGGCGAGCTTCGGTTCCTTGTCGAGAAAGAATTTGGCCTTCACCATTTTCAGGGTGGCGTTCGGATCGCTCCCCTTGGGGACGGCGATCTGCGGACCGGGCTCGGCGGGGATGATGCCGTTGCGTTTCTGGGCTCCCGCGTAACTCTTGAGCTTCTTGGGATCCTCCATCGCCTTCTCGAAATACATCGGCGCCCGCGCGGAGTTGTCGCCGCCCAGGTTGTGATCGCGGACCTGGCTGAAGAATGCCGCCACGCCCCAGAAGTCGTCCTGCGTCCACGTCTCGACATACGGATGATCGTGGCACTGAGCGCAGCGAAGGTTGATGCCCATGAAGAGTCGGCCCGTCATGCCAGTCATTTCTTCCGGCTTCGGAAAAACGCCCATGCGATTGGCGAGAATGAACGTCCCGGCCGGGTTCGTCTTCACTTCGCCCTCGGCCGTCAGGATGTCGCGGACGATCTGATCCCAGCCGCGTTCGCTATTGATGCCGGCTTCGAGCCAGGTGATGAACGCCCAGGAATTCTCGCGCGCCTGGCCGATATTCTCGGCGCCGCGATCGACGATGAGTTCGCGCCAGTGATTGGCCAGGTGCCAACCAAACTCCCTGCGAGCGAGCAGTTCGTCGATGAGTTCCGCCCGCTTGTTCGCGGAATCACTGTCGAGAAAAGCAACCGCCTGATCATAGGTCGGAATGCGGCCGGTGAGATCGAGATAGACGCGGCGCAGGAACTCGGCGTCGGCGGCCCGCGGCGAAGCGGGGATCTTCTCTTGATCGAGACGTTTCTGAATGGCCTGATCGATAGCCTTGGCAAGCGCGGGGACTTCCGCACAGAGGCAGTCGGCGGCGAGCAGCGCAGTCATAACTGAGGCGAGACATCGCACGGGTGGGATCTCCGAGAGGGCACGATCCTTGGGGGGACTCGTATCTTAACCGAGGAAGGGTGCGTTTCGCCAGTGGTAATTTTTGCGATTTGGAAAAACGGATGCCGCCGCTGCACATTGCTTTATGGGAGCCGGAGATTCCGCCCAACACGGGGAACATTGCCCGGCTCTGCGCCGCGACCGGGGCGCGGCTGCATCTCATCGGCAAACTCGGCTTTCGCATCGACGACAAATCGCTGAAACGCGCCGGCCTCGATTACTGGCACGCGGTCGACGTCCATCGGCACGAATCGCTTGAGGCATTCGAGAACGTCTGGACGAGCGAAGGCCGCGACCTGGGGCGGCTCGTCTGCTTCAGCTCGCATGGGGAAAAGGCTTATACCAGTCACGCCTTTCAGCGGGGCGACGGGTTGTTGTTCGGGCCCGAATCGCGCGGGCTGCCGGCCGAAGTGCTGCAGCGCTATACGGGCCGAACGTTCGTTATTCCCATGCCGGCCGGCAAAGTCCGCAGTCTCAACCTGTCGACGGCCGTCGGCATCGTCTGCTATGAAGGGCTGCGTCAGCTGCACATCTGGTAGGACCGGCTCACGAGAAATGCCGCGGCGCCGATTCGCGCTCGATAAACTTCGCTGCGCCGTCCGATCTTTGGGGTACTGCTTCCCTGAGCCAGCCCCTTTGAGATCTCTCCATGCGCGACGTGCGTTGTCTGCCCACGATGGAACTATTGCGCGAACACATCCACCAGGTCCTGTGCGGCAAGGATCAACTCGATCCTCAGCAGACGCCGCTGCAGCAGTCGATCTTGCTGCAACGAAACAAGCCGTGCGGCATCTTCTTTCAGGTGAACGGGCCGCGCCTACTCAAGAACTACGCCGTCTGGGCCGGTGAAGAGAATCGCATCATCTTCTATGACGCGGTCGGCGAACGCTTCGGCGAAACAGTGCTCAGCGAGAGCCCCGCGCTACCGCGCAAGAACGCGGCGTAATGCAGAGCCCGCAGCGCAAGCAAGGATTGATTGTACCTTGCTTGCGCTGCGGGCTCTGATTGCGTCCGATCCTTGCTTGCGCCGCGGGCTCCTACCGCGCTTCGGGCAGGATGACGATCGTCACCGGTCGGCCCGGCGTGAGCTTGCCGTCCGCGTTCGTGATTTCCACGCCGATCTGCACCTGGCGATTGTCGACGTTCGGGCTGATCTTCTTCACCACGCAATTCTCGATGCGCTGACTTTGAATCTCACTCGTGGGCGGCACGCTCCAGACGTAGACGACGCCGTCCTTGGTGCCCGAGATCGCGAACGGGATTTCGCCGCTGGCGTCGGGCCAGGCGAACGCGGCGGAGGTCACCGACGAGCGTTCCTTGGTCACGAACTGACGGATTTCGAAGCCGCGCTTGCTGGCGTTCTCGGGCGCTTGCCAGAGCTGCAGACGTCCTTCGGAGGCGCCGGCGGTGAGCATCATGGCGCTGCCGGGCTTGCTCCGGTTCACGGGAGAGAACGTGGCGAGCGTTTCGAAGGGGACGGCGTCGCTGGGGTTTTGCATGGTCATGATGGTGTTGCCCGATTCGCCGTCGATGAACTGCAGGGATTTGCCTTGCTCGCGGAGGATCCAGCGGCCGTCGGCGGAGACGCCGATCTGGGGGACGGTGCCGGTGCGACCGCCGATGATCCAGTCTTCGTTGCCGATCTTATCGAGCCGGGCGCCGTTCTTTTGCAGCTTCCAGACGCGGAGGGTGAGATCGCGGGAGGCGGAGACGAGCCGGGCCTGGGGCGTGAAGTGGAGCGAGGTGATGACGCCGGTATGCGGGGAGTCGGAGAGGGCGTACTTGAGTTTGGGGCCTGAGTCGGTTTTTTCGAAGAGGACGATTTTGCCGTCACCGCCGCCGCTGGCGAAGTACTGCCCGTCGGGGCTGAAGGCGAGCGCGGTGACGCCGTCGCTATGCAGTTTGAACTTGGCGAGCGCTTTGAACGAGTCCTTGCCGAGTTCCCAGACGGTGAACTCGCCGTCGGAGGCGCCGACGACGCACCAATTATCCTTGCTGCCGAGCGGACTGCAGGCGATGGAACGGACGGCGTGGGTGTGGCGCAGCACGAAGATCGGCTGCGAGCTGCCGCGATTCCAGACGTGAACCTCGCGATCGATGCTGCCGGTGAGGAAGCGATTTTCCTGATCGATGGCGACGCAGGTGATTTCGCCGGCGTGCGTCCGTAGGCTGCGGTCGGGAGCGAGATCGAGGATTGGTTCCAGACGGACCTTGGCGCCCTTCTGGATGTCGCGTTCGGCTTCGACGAAGCCGACGGCCATCAGTTTGTACGGGGACTGCAGATGCATGATCGGCTCGAAATCCTTGACGCCGTCGCCGGCGTTTTTGATGACCGAGCGGATGATGCTGTAGGTGACGTTGATGCGGTTGATGAGCTGATGTTCGTTGAAGATGATCTCGGCGGAGTTGAGTTCGATCTCGGCCGCCTTGACGCCCTCCATCTTCGAGATTAGTTCCGCACGCGTCTTCGTGTGCGTCAATTCCGATTCGCGGTACTGACGCTCGGCGATCGTTTTGTTCTGGTAGAGCTGTTGGTCGGTTTTCAGGAACTGCATGGCCACGATCTCGATCTTCTGAGCGGCTTCGCGTTCCGCGACCGCGGCGGCGACTTTCACCGACTTCTCTCGGCGATTGTTGGTGGCCTTGGAGGGATCGATCTGCACCAGCATTTGCCCCTCGCCGACCTTTTGACCTTCGAGCAACGGCTTGAACATCTTGAAGATGTCGCGGCCGCCCTGATTGATGGTGGCGTACTGGAAATCGTCCTGGAAGAACGGCGCGATGCCCCCCACTTGCAGAACTCCCTCCGGAACCTCCGTGCCGATGAACAAAATCTTGCCCCCCATCGGCGGCGAAATCTCGCTCTTGGTGACCGAATCGAACACGCCCGGAATCACGACGGGATCCCGGCCGGCGCCTTCGATCACGGGGAGCTTGGCGAGCGGCTGCGGCGCGTAGAGGGATTCGCCCAGGTCGTCGGGGACCGGTTTGGTCGCGGTCTGCGTGGGACCGTCGCCGCCTTGCGTGTTATTTTCGGACCCATCGAGCGGTTGATCGCTGGGGAACCAGCCGTTCAGGTATCCGTAGCCGACGACGACGCCGGCGCCCAAAAGCAGGATCAGAAAGAAACGTCCCATGATCGGATTCCTTGTGCAGTGGTCCCCGCTTGGCGCTCGCATGGAAGCGCCAAACGAATGTCGGACGTTGGATCAAAAGAAGAAGATCACCTTCTCGTACAAAAACTCCCAGACGCCATAAAAGAGCGAATACCCCATCGAGTGCCGTCCACAGCGGATGCGGGCATGCACTTCGGTCCCCGCCAGGATCAATTCCCGCGGCAGCTCGCTCTTCTTGGGAATCTCCGCGCCGCTCACGCGCACCTTGGCGACCACCACCGGTTCCGTCTCCGTGAAGTCGTCCCGGCTGGCGATCGCTTGCTTGGCGATCTTGTCGCGATGCAGCCTTCCCTTGAAGGTCTTGGTCGGATCGCTGACGAGCAAGATGTCGACGTCCAGCTCCTCCTTCTTTTCGCGGAGGAACGCCTTGAGGACCTGACCGACGTGCTTCTGCGGGATCTTGAGTTCGATCTCCCAGTCGGCGAGGCTGATTTCACCTTCGCTGATCTCGCCGATGCGGAGGAGCGGCTCGTTGGGTTTGATCTGTTTGTTTTGCAGGTTTTCCTTGATGTCGGAATCGAGGATGAGTCCGATCTTCTGCGGCCTGAGTTCGGGGGCGAGCGCCTTGAAATGGCCCGGGTCGGCGGTGGTGCCCTTGGTCTTGCGAAGCAGATCCTGGACCTCCGCCTGCTTGGCGCGGAAGGTGCTGTCGGCTTCGAAACGGCTGAGCGAGGTGCGCGTGTCGGAATCCCCCGAGGCGCCGTCGAGGTCGCGTTTGCGCTTGTCGGCGGCCTGCATTTCGGAGATCAGCAAGATCATTTGCCGGGCCAGGTCGGGGTCGTAGAGCGTGAGGAGTTCTTCCCTGGAATTGATCTTGGCTCCCTGCTTGATCTTCTCGGGGATGATCTGCACCTGTCCTGAGAACGGTGCGTAGAGCTTGTGCCGGATCGTGGGGAGGAGCTGCCCCTTGGCCTCGATGCGGAGCTGGTAAGGGACGAAGACCATCGCCAGCGCCAGGCCGATAATCAGCGTGAGAACGAGCGTGATGATCGCCTTGGCTTTGCCTCCCAACCCGTCCTGAATCTTGGCGAGCGGCAGCCACAGGAAGCGCATCGGGATACGGTTGTACTCGTTGGCGTTGTAGAGCGCGGACGAGGCGTGCCGGGCGACGATCTCCATCCGCGCCAGCTGCTGCTCCGGCTCCACTGTCGATTCGAACGTCTCGACCAACAGCGCCGAGCGCGCTAGCGTCTTCGCCTTCACGTCGCGCTCGTCGACCAGCGGTTGCAGCACCAGAAACTTGCTGTTGCTCTCGTTCAGATATTCGTCGAGCGCCGCCAACACCTTCGGCGGCAGCGTGTCGTCTTTCTTGCCGGCGTAGACCAGGCGCTCGCCCCATTCGATGACGGCTTCGAAGAGATCGCGCATGAGCTGTACCAGGCTCGAACGCTTCTCGACGACGTCGGCGCCGCTAATGGCGATGACCGTGGTGCGCGGTTGTCGCAGTGCGATGCTAACGCGGTCGGCCTCGAGGAGTCGACGGCCTTCGTTGGCGATCTGATACGCGACTTCCGACGGTTTGAGGCTGCCGTGAATTTGACGTGCGAAGGCTTCGAGCTGGATCCAGACTTGTTGCTGGCCGGAGATTTGCCGCAGGCGAAAGTTGCGCGTGAAGTTCGAGGCGAGGACGGCCATGCGGACGACGAACTGCAGGAAGCCGTTCTGCGCTTCTCGGCCACGGTTGGGGTCTTGCCAGATTTCGACGATGCCGACGACTTCTTTGTCGTAGACGATGGGGGCCAGGAGGCAAACGAAGTCGGTGGGGTTGCCGGCGCCGAGCGCCTGGCCGTCGGCGGAGCCCATACTGCTCTGCGGCGCCACGATGCGCGGCTGGCTGTTGGTGATGATCGTGCGGAGCAGTTCGTCGTGCATTTGCCGGGTCTGCGGGGAGCGCTCCAGACCGACGTTGCGCATGTTGATTTGATACTGGAGCGTGAGATTCCCCTGAGGCGTGCGAATCCAGACGGCGCCGGCGGGGGCGGCGATCGCCTGCATCAGGCGTTCGAGAAAGCCCGCGTAATAGTCGGCGGCGGTGATGTGCTGATCTTCGGAGAGCACCGCGATCTCGTTGGCGAGTTCGTTGATGCGCCGACGCGCCTGCTCGATTTGTTCCACGCTCGGATCGGGATGCGCCACGGGCGACCTCGGGGAAAACAGCGGAAGGGAAGCTCCGGATATCTTACGCAAATCGGCTTCGCGCGTGGGGCACGTTTTTAACGTGCCAGGATTGACGCGGCACGTTAAAAACGCGCCCCACGTTTCATAGTGGGAATGAGCCAGACGTTTGTCCGCGCCGAGCGCTCCACTTTTTCCGTAAATTGACCCGGAGGCCCAAGCGTTGTGCGTACGGAGTTGCCCATGAATTTGTCCTCGACCTGCCCGAATTGCCAGATGCAATGCCGGATCACGCCGGAACTCGTGGGGCAGACGCTGCGCTGTCCGAAGTGCCAACAGCCGTTCACGGCGGTCGCGGGGGAGCCGCTGGGATTCGCGGCCGGGGAGAAGTCGCCGGGCGTCGCGAACATGATGCTCGACGAGCTCATGACTTCCCCTTCAGCGCCGCCGCCGATGCCGCCGGAACCGCCGCGTATGGCGCCGGTCTCCGCGCCAGAAGTGGCGCCGATGCCGAATGCACCGGCCCCGCCTACGGCGCCGGCTTCGGGTTGGCCTGCGAGTCTGGTCGTGTTGGGCATTTTATGCACGGCCTGTCTACTGGTGGGGGGACTTGGTATGCTCTGGAGTTCCCAGCGCGAAGCCAGCATCTTTCCCTTTCACGACCCTCGCAGTCGTCTGCCGACGGTACACAAGGTTCCCGATTTGAAGGAGCAGGTCTACTCGGTGCGTCATCAGACGCGTTTTGACGCCGCCCGCATGAAGCCGCGCGCGCCGGTCTTCAACGCGCAGTATTACACCGTCTATGAAGTACGTCTGGAGGCCAACATTCCCTACCGCTTCGAGGCCCAATCCAGCGCCTTTCGCCCCAAGCTGATGCTGCTGAACGAAAAGGCGGACGTCCTCCTTGAGGAAAATCCCGTGATGATGGTGAATTTCCGCAACGAAATGCAGTCGAAGCTCCTGTACACGCCGGCGGAGAGCGGGAAGTACTACATCGTGGTCGTGGCCTTCAGCCAGAACGCGGGGGAATACATCGTCGACTTCGCCGCCGAGAATTCGCCGCACTGGAATCAGGCCGCAGGCTTGCGGGTAGATCCTCAGCGTTGATACGTCGTGCCGACGCCGATGCGTCCCGGAATATTTTGCGGTGCGTTCACGTCGAGCACGCCCAGGGCGGTGCTGCTGCGAATCGCCTGCCAGCTCAGGGTGAAGTTGAAGAGGGAATTGCTCACGTAGCGGGCGAGCGCCTCGCCGGGGAGTTCTTGCAGGATGAGCAGATCGCCCGGCTTGACGAGGATGCGTTCGCGGCGATCGACCATGGCCTTGTTGAGGTCGACCTTGATGGGGATTTGATTGCCGCCGGGGAGTTTGCGCACGATGATGAGCAGGCTGGGCGACGGGTTGCCAACCCCCGGCTGCACAAGATTGCCGGCGAGGGTGTTGGTTCCGTAGGCGCCGTTGAGGAGGGGGCCTCGGGATTGAGCGATGGCGGCAATGACGTCGAGATCGCGATCGCGCGGCAAGACATGCTCGGCGGACGGCAGCAGGCCGCCGGTGTAGTAAACCTCGGTGTCGCGTGCTTCCAGGAAAACGACGTCGCCGTCTTGCAGGATCACGTCCTCGGGTCGAACTTCCGCACACCCTTTTTGCCGGAGCGGAATCTTGACGCCGCCGAAACACGTCGTGGTGCAGCTCGCGCCTTTTTGGTAGCGGTCGATCATGAGCCTGGCGTCGGCTTCGGCCTGGAATCCATGGCGAAACACTTGTACGGAGTTGTATGCGTCGATTCCCGGCAGACCGCCGGTCTCGGTCAGGGCGTGCAGCACGTCGTTCTCGCCGGCCTTGAGTTCGACGACCTGGCCGGTGCCGCGCTTGCCGGTGGCGACGACGGTGCCGACGTCGAACAGGGGCGTGAAGTTTGACGCCTCCTGACGCAGCACGACCACTTTGACCGTGCGCGGTTCGAGCAGCGAGACGAGAATGCGTTCGTTCCCCTCTTTCAGGATCTGCTTTTGCTGCGTGTAAATCTTGCGCAGCGTCTCCTGAACTTCGAGCAGCGTCAGTCCTTGTACGACGACTGGATCGAGCAAGGGCAGGGCGATGGTTCCCTTGTCGGTGACGGGGACCGGCACGCCGACCGCGGGCGCATGGCGGCGCTGATCTTTCGTGACGACCGGCGGGGCCACATGCAGCGGCGGCAATTGCGTCGCACTGCCCAGGACGCCCTCGATCCAGATGCCGAGCACGTCCCCCGGGGCCAGCCGATACGCCGCTTGCGGCGGTTGCCCCAGGGCGGTGAGCGGAATGGTTTCTTCGAATTCCTTGGAGGGCGCGAGGAGTTCCGACGGCAGCCGGCGCACGGGAATGCCGTCCGCGACCGGATTGGTCAGCGACGCGCAGCCGCCGACGCAAGCCAACACGATTCCCAGAAAGCTCCTCGACACAGCGTCCATGCGTTCCCCTTACGCGACTACTCCTGCTCCTGCAACTCCGGCGTTCCCAACCGTGATCCCCCGATCGCGGGTAGTACGATCTCCGGCATTCCTGGCCTGACCACGACCGGCGCCTCGACGCGCGGTTGCGGCAAGATTTCTTCCGGTAATTCTGCTACGGCGATTCCCAGTTTCGCGTTCGGAACGGGAGCGCTGGTTTCCTTCACGTACGACCCGGCAGGCGTCAAGCCGAAGACGGGAGCCGGCGGCCCGTTCGATGTCTCCGCGCGATTAACGTGTCCCATCGGCGGCGGGTTCGGATCGTTGAGTTTAAAGGACGGATCGTGGTGTTCTTGGCGCGTCGCGCCGGGATGGACGCCGAGCGTGACGTAATTGCGAAAGCCCCACTCCTTCGCCTTGCGCGCCCCTTCGCGGAAGCCTTCGTTCCATTCTTTGACGACTTGGTCGCCGGCCGCGTTTTGATAGGCGACCGTCCAGTATCGTTTGGGCGGCAGCGGCGGCGGCTCGCCGTTGCCTCCTTCTTTCATGTAATCGCTAAACCCCGACATGAACCCGTCGCGATAATCGTCTCCGCCCGGCGTTTCCGCGTAGCCGCACCACACTTGCTCCGCGAGCTTGGCGTTACGCTTGTCTTCGCGCCGTTCCTCGATCCAGCCGGCGGGATACGCCACGAGATTGGTCGCGCCGTTCTCGATCAGGGTACACCCCGAGCACGTCGCTACGAACATCAGCGCAAACAGACGCGAGATCATGGTTGGCCGTTCCCCCTCGACACTTTCCCCTTAGGGGCGGGGAGAATAGCAACCGCTCGCGGAAACGCAAGAGCAAGTTTTTCCGGGCCGGAACCAAGAGCGACGACCAAACTTGCGACGACCGAAGGGTCGGTCCGTCGCTGACGCTTCCGGCTCGGAAAAGTCAGTCGTTTACGCCTTCGGTTCGGAATCGTAGCGCGAATCCGAACCGGTCTCGGGCTTTTGCAGCGCCAGCGCCCGCACCAGCTCCGTGAACTGCCGCTGCTGCCGCAGCAGCTTCGCGTACAGGAAGAACGTCGTCACCACGAACGTCAGCGTCAAAAGATACACGAGTAAGTTGACGCCCAGGCCGATGCCCAGGAAATTGGCGAGCTGCGTCATTAGATCCGGGACCGCGATCGCGACGAAGGCCGACGCCCAGACCAGGCAGCGAAAGAGCCGAAACGTTCGCCCCGTGCTCGTGCGGAACAAGACGGCGATCTCCACGAGGAGCACGATGCTGAGCGTCGGCAGCGCGAGCCATTGAAAAGCGGTCATCGCACGAGTCTCCCCATGATCAGTTGGCCGACGATGCGCAGAGCGTTCCAGGAGCTTTGGCCCTTGGCAAGCGTGTCGCTGGAGTAATGAATGGTGACCGGCACTTCCATGAAGCGAAGCTGATGTTCGCGGATCTGGTCGAGGATTTCCGAGGCGTGGGCCATTCGGCTCTGGGTGATGCGGATCTTGCGGGCGGCGGCTGCGGTGAGGGCGCGGAAGCCGTTGTGGGCGTCGGTGACGCGGATGTTGGAGAAGATGCGCGTGAACCAGACGGCGAGCTTGAGCACCAGACGCCGACTCGTCGGGATGCCGACGGTTTCCCCCAGGAAACGCGAGCCGAGCGCGACGTCGGCTCGGCCCGCACGCAACGGTTCCAACAACCGTTCGATCTGTTCCGCGGCATGTTGACCGTCGGCGTCGAAGGTGACGAGGTAGTCGGCGCCCTGGCTCAGAGCGAAGTCGATGCCGGTCTGTAGCGACGCCCCCTGGCCGCAGTTGATGAGATGACGCAAGAGCGTGACGGGAAACTTCAGCGCATGCGTGCGCGTGTCGTCGCGCGAACCGTCGTCGACGACGGCGACGTGGGGAAAATACGGGCGCAGGCCTTCGAGCGTGCCGGCCAGGCGCGGGCCTTCGTTGTAGGCCGGCACGATGATCCAGACATTGTCGGGCACAGCAATTCCTCGTGACTTGTAACCGGGCCGATGCGCCGTTACAATACTTTCGCCTGCCAGTGGATTCCTCATCCTCCCCAGCGACCGCTCGAACCTATGTGCCGAACTATTCTATCTGCGCTCGCCCTCTTGTCCCTCGTCTTCGACACCCGCGCCCAGACGCCCGACGTCAAGGGCCAGGTCGTGCCGTTCCTCGCCAAGCATTGCACGGCCTGCCATGGGCCGACCAAGAAGAAGGCGGATCTCACGCTGCACCAGTATCAAGACGAAGCGTCGATCCTCAAGGACCGCAAACGCTGGACGCTCGTTTTGCAAATGATCCAGGGAGGCGAGATGCCCCCCGAAGGCAAACCTCGACCCACGCCCGCGGAGATCGAGACGCTCGTGAAGACGGTCGAGTCGGCGTTTGCGAAACACGATGCCGCCGCCGGCCCCGATCCGGGCCGCGTCACCATGCGCCGGCTCAATCGCAACGAGTACAACAACACGATCCGCGATCTTCTGGGCGTCGACTTCCTCGCAGCCGAGGATTTCCCCAGCGACGACGTCGGTTTCGGCTTCGACAACATCGGCGACGTGCTCTCCATCTCGCCGTTGCACATGGAGCGCTACCTGGCGGCGGCGGAAAACATCATGGCCAAGGCGATCCTATCGGGCACCCCCCCCGTGCCCCCCGATCGCCTCGGCCGCGCCATCTATCTCCAGCCGGGGAGCAACATGCCGCAGAAGCAAAAAGGGAACTTCCGTCCCCTTACCAAGGGTTCGCTTCATTACTCGTTCCAATCCTTCATGGGGGGCGAGTTCAAGGTCGTCATCCGCGGCTATCCCATCCAGGCAGGCGACGAACCGGTCAAAATCGCCATCCTTCTCAACAAGAACGAACTCGTCAAACTCGATCTTGTCGAGAAGGACGCCAAGTCCAAGAACTACGAAGCGACCGTCCACCTCAAGCCGGGCGATATGCGACCCGAAGTTCAGCTCCTCAACGAGTTCGCCGATCCCAAGGACCCCACCAAGGTGCGGACCATGATGGTCGAATCGATTCGGCTCGTTGGCCCTATGGACACGCGACCAGAGTCGCATCGCAAACTCCTCGCCGCCGACGAGACGCTCGACCAGGCCGCGAAGATTCGGGTCATCCTCAAACGCTTCGCCGACCGCGCCTACCGCCGACCGGCGACCCAGGCGGAAGTCGATCGGCTCCTGCAGTTCGTCGATCTCGCCCAAAAGCGCGGCGACAAATGGGAAGCCGGGGTCGCCCTCGCCATGCAGGCCGTCCTCGCGTCGCCCAAGTTCCTCTTCCGCGTCGAACTCGACCATCGCCCCAATGAAAAAGGCCCGCACGCAATCGACGACTTCCAGCTCGCGTCCCGACTTTCGTACTTCCTGTGGAACAGCATGCCCGACGACGAACTCTTCGAACTGGCCGGCAAAAAGCAGCTCCACAAGAACATCGACGCCCAGGTCGCCCGCATGCTCCAGGATCCGAAGTCGAAATCGTTCGTCGACGGCTTCTTCATCCAGTGGCTCCAGCTGCAACCGCTCAAGACTCAGCTCCCGGACGCGGCCGTGTTTCCGAGTTTCAACGACAAGCTGCGACTCGACATGCTCAAGGAGACCAACCTCTTCTTCGCGAATCTCGTGAAGGAAGACCGCAGCATCCTCGAGATTCTCGATTGCAACTATTCGTTCGTCAACGAACGGCTTGCCAAGCATTACGGCATCGTCGACACGAACGGCAACACCGGCCCCAAGCCGAAGCCGGTGAAGGGGAAGCCGGCGCCCGACTACAAGCAAGGCGCCCCGATCCGCGGCGAGACGTTCGTCAAGGCGACGTTCCAGGACCAACGCGGCGGCATCTTCACCCAGGCGAGCGTGCTAACGGTGACCTCGAACCCGACGCGGACGTCGCCGGTGAAGCGAGGCCGATGGGTGCTGGACCAGATACTCGGCACGCCGCCCCCGCCGCCGCCGCCTAATGTTCCCGAACTCGACGAGAAGAAGATGGCGACCGGTTCGCTGCGCCAGCGGATGGAAGCCCACCGCGCCAACGTCGCCTGCGCCAGCTGTCACGCTCGCATGGACCCGATCGGCTTCGCCTTCGAGAATTACGACGGCATCGGCAAGTTCCGCACGACTGACGGCGAGTTCCCCATCGACGCGTCGGGGAGTTTGCCGGTTGGGCAGAGTTTCCAGGGGCCGAAGGAACTCAAGCAGATTTTGATGGGGAAAAAGGAGCTTTTCGCTCGCACTTTGGCCGAGAAGATGTTAACGTACGCTACAGGTCGTGGAATCGATTTCTACGACCGCCCCGCCGTCGACCGCATTATTGCGTCCCTCCAGAAGCAGGATTTCAAGTTCTCCACGCTCGTGACCGAAATCGCCCAGAGCGATCCGTTCCGCATGCGGCGCGGCAAAGACAAAAAGGACTAGACCATGCATCATCAACTTTCCCGACGAACCCTGCTCCGCGGCCTCGGCGCCTCGCTGGCGCTGCCGTGGCTCGAAGCCATGGGCCCGCAATCCGCGTGGGCCGACACCGCCAATAACGCCCGCCGGGCGCCCAATCGCCTCGGCGTGTTTTACGTCCCCAACGGCGTGCACATGCCCGACTGGAAGCCGACGGCGACGGGCCGAACCTTCGATCTCCCCGCGATTCTCGAACCGCTGCGCGACGTCAGGGATTCGGTCAACGTCCTCACCGGCCTCACCGCGGACAAGGCCCGCGCCCACGGCGACGGCGGCGGGGATCACGCCCGCGCCATGGCCGCCTTCCTCACCGGCGCCCAACCCCGCAAAACCGACGGCAACGACATCCGCGCCGGCGTCTCCGCCGACCAGATCGCCGCCGGACGCATCGGCGATCAAACCCGACTCTCCTCCCTCGAAATCGGCTCCGAACCGAGCGCCATGGCCGGCAACTGCGATTCCGGCTACTCCTGCGTCTACTCCTCGACCATCTCCTGGCGCTCCGCGTCGAGCCCGATGCCCAAGATCAACCAGCCCCGCCAAATCTTCGAGCGTCTGTTCGGCGACGGCAACCAGACCGACCGAGTTCGTCGCGACCAGACGCGCCGCAGCATCCTCGACTTCGTCCGCGAAGAATCGACCAGCCTGCAAACCGGTCTCGGCGCCGGCGATCGCCGCAAGCTCGAGGAATACTTCACCGCGATCCGCGACGTCGAGCAGCGCATCGAGCGCGCCGCCCGCCTCCCCGCCGTCACGCCGCCCAACATCACCGTGCCGCAGTCGGCGCCCGCCAGCATCGAAGAACATCTGCGCCTGCTGGGCGACCTCATGGTTCTCGCTTTTCAGACCGATACGACGCGCGTGTGTACCTTCGTCTTCTTCAACGAAGGGAGCAACCGCTCCTACCCGATGGTCGGCGTCTCCGAAGGCCATCACGAACTCTCGCACCATGACAGCAACCCCGCCAAGCAGGCGAAGATCCGCACCATCAACACCTTCCACATGCGCCAGTTCGCCTACATCCTCGGCAAAATGAAGTCGATCCAGGAAGGCGACGGCACGCTGCTCGATCACAGCATGCTGGTGTACGGTTCCGGCAACTCCGACGGCAACCGCCACAACCACGACGATTTGCCGATCTTGCTGGCGGGCAAGGGTTGCGGCACGATCGCATCGGGGAGACACTTGGTTTTCCCGAACGAGACGCCGCTGAATAACCTGTGGCTCAGCTTGCTGGACCGCATGGATTGCCGGGTGCAGACACTGGGCGACAGCACCGGGTCGCTGCAGGGGTTGAGTTAACCGATCGGATCGTTCCGGATTTGCCGGCAAATTCATAGAGCCGTGACAGGTTACAGCGGTAAGTCGCCTTTTGGGGCTTCGACTTACCGCTGTAACCTGTCA